>JBAXBG010000128.1:0-10996 GCA_037142115.1 Verrucomicrobiota bacterium
TCCTTAAAGATCAGCTATCGGCCGGAGCCGCGACATTCTTGTCGCGTCTTGAAGCACTCGCGGTCCGGGCGTTACCGTCTGCGCCGCGCCACGCACAGCCCGCCGAGGGCGAGCAGTCCGGCCGTGGCCGGTTCGGGGATCGCGCTGAATTCGGCACCTTGCAGATTGATTGTGTAGGCGCTGCCGTTGTTGAGCATCGTGCCGCTCCAATTGGCAAACGGCTGGGCGGCACCCGGCCCGTCGGGAGCGCGTGAGCCGGAGATGCCGTAAGGGGAGGTCCAGATCAGGCCGCCGGCGCTCAGCGCGTCGGCCCCGTCGTTGGTGATGGCCAGGAAATAGCTGCCCGCGGCGGGCGCCCCACTCACGGTGGTGTAAGTGCCCAGCATGACATCATTGTGGGCGATGCCGACCCCGGCGGAGTCAAACAGCCAGAGGTCGGGATCCGTCATTAGAGTGCCCCTCGTCCACGCCGCGAACGTGGCGGGATTGGTGATGGTGATGCGGTAGATATCGACATCCGAATCAGTAGGCAAGGTGCCGGAGATCTGGGTCAGCGCGCCGCCACCGACGGTTGGCTGGGAGGTGACCAGCGCGTCGCCCGCGTCGCCGGTTTCAGTCCAGACGGTGGTGGCAGGAGCGGTTGCGGGCAGGGCCACCAGGGCGGCGGCAGTGAGTGACAGGAGGCGGGTGTTCATGGGGGTGACGTGGGGATTTTGTGGTGGGGGTGGGCCGCGCCTGACTCAGCCAGGGCGCGGATCGAAGGCCGGGCTAGCAGGAGTGCTGGCGCCGGGATTGGGGGATTTACACGCGGAGTCGCCGGGACGCAACGGGCAATCGCACAATTTTGCCGTGGCGCGGGCATGTTGCCCGCCGCCTCTTGGCATCATGGCCTCACGCCACCAGCGCTTTGAGGCGGCGGCAGACTTCCTCGACGTTAGAGCGCGAGTTGAAGGCGGAGATGCGGAAATACCCTTCGCCTGCCGAACCGAAGCCCGAACCCGGGGTGATCACGACCTGCGCCTCGCCTAACATCTTGTCGAACATGTCCCACGAGCTGAGGCCGGCCGGGCAGCCGACCCAGACGTAGGGGGCGTTCTCGCCGCCGAAGACGGGCAGGCCGGCGGCCGCGGCAGCCTCGCGCAGGAGTTTGGCGTTGCCCATGTAGTGGGCGATGAGCGCGGCGACCTGGGCCTTGCCCTCGGTGGAGAAAATGGCGGCGGCGGCCTTCTGGACCGGGTAGCTGGTGCCGTTGAACTTGGTGGTGTGGCGGCGGCTCCAGAGCTGATGGAACGGCACGCGGCTGCCGTCCGCCGCGCTGCCGGTCAAGGATTTCGGGATGATCACATAGGCGCAGCGGGTGCCGGTGAAGCCGCCGTTTTTGGAGAACGAGCGGAACTCGATCGCGCACTCGCGCGCGCCTTCGATCTCGAAGATCGAGTGCGGAATGGCCGGATCCTGGATGAACGCCTCGTAGGCCGCGTCAAACAGGATGATCGCGTCGTTGGCTTTGGCGTATTTCACCCACGCCTCGAGCTGCGGGCGGGTGGCCACCGCGCCGGTCGGGTTGTTAGGGAAGCAGAGGTAGATGAGGTCGGCCTTTTGGGCGGGCACGTCGGCGACGAAGTGGTTGGCGGCGTTGCACGGCAGATAGAGCAGGCCGGCGTAGGTTCCGCTGGCGTCGGCGTCGCCGGTGTTGCCGGCCATCACGTTGGTGTCGACGTAGACCGGATAGACCGGGTCGGTGATGGCGATGACGTTGCCCTTGCCGAAGATGTCGAGGATGTTGCCGGTGTCGCACTTCGAGCCGTCGGAGATGAAGACCTCGTCGGCGGTGACGCCCAGGCCGGCGAACTGGTGGTCGACGATCGCCTGGCGCAAAAACTCATACCCCTGCTCCGGGCCGTAGCCCTTGAACGTCTCGCGGTTGGCCATTTCATCGACCGCGGCGTGCATCGCCTGGATGGCGGCGGGCGGCAGCGGTTCGGTCACGTCGCCGATGCCGCAGCGGATGATGCGGGCCGCCAGCTCGGGATGGGCCGCGCTGTAGGCGCTGACCCGGCGGGCGATTTCGGGGAACAAGTAACCGGCTTTGAGTTTGAGGAAATTCGAGTTGATGGCGGCCATGGCGGCAGTCCTTTAACGCCCGGATCGCGCGAAGTCCAGTCACGGGTAATGGTCCTCCGACGAGCGAGGTGCCCCCCCACGGAGCGGCGGAATCCGTCCGCCGATGCCATGGCATGCCGACGACGTGAGAGAATCGCCTGGCCGGCGGCGTATTGATCCCGAATCCGCGTGGCGGTTTCAATTCGATTCTGCCTGTGATGTTAGCCCCTCCACAATCCCCACACATGATCCACCACTTTGAAATCACCCTCCGCGGAGTCGCGCAGGCGGCGCTGCTCTCGGCACTTGCGGGCACGGGCGCCGCCAGTCCGGTCATTCAGTATGATTTCGCGGATGCAAGCCGGGTCGAGGCGTTTCGCGCCGCGGCGGGCAAATCCTGCGAGATTGAGCCGGCGACCCAGCCGCTGCACGCCGGGCGCAAGGCCATCACCATCCGCCCGACCTTGACCGGAGCACAACGGGCCGGGGTGCCTCTGCCGAAAGACTTCACCAAGGGCGTGGTTTCCTTTTGGTTCTATGATTCGGTGTTTTCCTCGGGTCCAACAGGCTCAAAAGGCAGCACGGGGTGGTCGATGGGTGGATCCCGGATAAAAGACGGCAAGTCCGTCGGCGTGGAGTTCGGCGTGGGCGACGGCAGGGGCGAGGCCGAATGGACAATCTTCACCGGGGGCTTGCGCCTGCTCTCCGGGATCAAGCGCCACGAGGGCTGGACCAAGTTTGACATCGTGATGGATCCTGCGGGCGCTGACCCCGCCGCCGCCGTCTACATTGATGGCAGCCCGGCGTATCGGCTGCCCGTGGCCGGCTTCAAGCCCGGTTCCTTCGCGTTCCAGACCTATTGGGGTGCCAATGATATGACCGTCGCCGACCTGGTGGTCGATGACGATGTGACCGCATTCCATCCGGCGGCGGTGCAGACCATCACCGCGGGCGACGAGGCTAACAATGCCGCGCTCGCGCCGGGCCAGGCGCTGCAACTCACCCTCGGACTCGACCCCAAGGGTGCCCGCGCGCCACGCGGCGTGGTGGAGGTGGAACTGCTGGATCTCCAGGAAAAAAGCGCCGCCAAGGTGAAGTCCGAAATCGTTTGGAGTGCCGTGCAAGGGGCCAAAATCGCGGTGTCGGTTCCGGCGTTGCCGGCCTCCAAGCACTACTGGGTGATCGCGTCCTACTTTGATGAGGGCAAGCCCGAGGCGGCCAGCCGGACCATCGGCAAGGTGAACGTGCAATATCTAGCGGCCGCCAAGACCCAGGACTTCCGTGGCCGGTTGGTGCTGGCGCAGAGCTGGGACTGGCAGCCCGCGACCCGTTCCGAGCCGGTGGCGCTGCCTGCGACCTGGGACGGTGCCGTAAAGATGAAAAACCTTTGGTATTCGAATGCCGACCGCCGCCAAAAGGACGCAGTTGCCGGCTGGTATCGCCGGTCGATAGAAATCCCGGCCAGTTGGAGCGGGCGGCGCCTGCTGCTGCGCATCGAACAACCGCACAACGCGGCCACGGTATTCGTCAACGGCAAGCTCGCCGGCGAGGTCATCTGGCCGGGCGGCGACATCGACCTCACCGGCAAGGTCAAGCCCGGCACCAAGGCGGAACTCGTCATCCGGGTCGATGCTCTGGCGGAAACCGAACTGACCCGGGCGGTGACCGCGGCCATGGGCAAGGGCGCCGAATTGCCCGAACAGTTCCGCTCGGAAGCGCGCGGCCTGGGCGGCGAGGTCGCGCTGGTTTGCCAACCGACCGGGGCCACGATTGACGGGGTGACGATCACCCCGCGCGTCGCCGACAAGACGTTGGTGTTAGAGTTCGCCGCCGCCGGGCTCACCCCCGGTGCCACTTACTCGATCGAAGGCGCCGCGTCCAAGGGCGGCAAGGACGTCAAACCGTTCAAGTCCCTCGCCTTCAAGGCGGGCGAGGCCAAGGGCACCGTCAAAGTCGAGGTTCCCTGGCCCGACGTCGAGCTCTGGGATCTGGGCCAGCCGAATTTGTATGACCTCAACGCGCAATTGATTTCGCGCGGCAAGCCGGTGGACGCGATCTGGCCGGAACGCTTTGGATTCCGGGAAGTGGCCTTCGACGGGCGTCTCGTGAAAATCAACGGCAACCCGGTCAACATGTTCACCCCGATGCCCTCACCCGTCGTGGCCAATCTGGGGATGGCCCGCTGCATGGAGCGCAACCACCTGAATTATCTGAGCGCCAATCATTTCCACTACTATGCCCAGGGCGGCGAGTCGGTGTCGTTGCGCGCCGATGATCACTACGATTTTTGCGACGAGGCCGGGGTGGGGGCCGACCTGGGGGTTTCCCACATTTCGCTGCGCAAATACCTGGTGAACTATTACTCGGCCAAGGGCGGCAACTTCATGGAGGACAAGGTTTACTGGCCGGCCTTCGAGCGGGTCGTCCAACGCGGCATCAAGCGCTATGGCAACCGCCCCAGCCTGTTTTTCTATCTGGGAGGGGGCAACGGCGGCCAGCTGGAGATGGGCAACATGATGAACCCGGTGAAAAAGAACGGCACCTGGGTCAAACGCTTTGAAGACCGCCCGATGATGCGCCAGCTGTTGGAGGTGGAGCGCCGGGCCCAGACCGTGGTCCGCCAGGCCGACCCCCACAAGCCGATCATCGGCCAGGACGGCGGCAACTTCAACGACGCCATCCACCTCACCCATTATGCCGGGTTCTGGGCCATCCAGGAGTTCATCGAAAGTGACGAATACTGGATGAAATACGGCACCAAACCCTACATGATCACCGAGCAGTCCAGCCCGTGGGCCACCGATTGGACCACGGGTTCGCGGTTAGGACATAACTCGCCCTCGCGCTACGACACCATCGCCGAACGCGCCGCCGCGACCCTGGGCGATGCCGCCTTTCACCGTCAACCGGTCGACCAGGAAGAGCTCACCCAGTTCGAGCTGCGCTGCGAAACGATCCGCAAAAAAGACCCCAAGAGCCGCATCACCGGCCAGCCGCCGTTAGGCGTGCTGTATGCCTACGAGCGCAACCCCTACCTGCCGTCGGTTTACAACTCGATCAACTACGAGCGCTGCCGGGAAGAGTGGCTCAACTGGCGCGCCGAGGGCCTGGGCCTGCTGTGCGACTGGTCGCCGCTGATGGCCGGCAAGGAACAAGCCGCCCGCGAAGCGTGGGCGCCCCTCACCGGCTACCTCGCCGGCAGCTCGGCGGGCCGCACCGACAAGACCCACATTTTCCGGCCCGGCGAATCGCTGGACCGCCGGTTCCTCGTCCTCAACAACCGGCGCGTGCCAGCCACCGCCGAGTGCCAATGGTCCGTGGCCATCGACGGCCACGCGCTCGTCGCCGGCTCAGCCAAAGTGGCGGTGCCGGCGGGTGGCCAGCAGGCGGTGCCGATCGTAGTCGAGCTGCCGCGCGGCACCACCGACTGCCGCGGCACGCTCAGCGCGACCCTGCTGGAGGGGGGCAAAGCGATCGCCACCGACAGCGTGAAGATTCAGGTGTTAGCGGCGCGGCCGGCTCCGGTCACGGCCAGCGCCATCGCGCTGTTGGACCCCGAGGGTGGCACCGCCGAGGCGCTCGATCGCGTCGGGGTGCGTTACGCGAATTTGAGCCTCAACGCCGATCTCACGCCCTATCAGGTAGTCGTTTTCGGACGCAGGGCGTTCGCCTACGAGGCCAGGATCCTGGCCAAGCCGATCGACCTCGCGGCGCTGATGGCCGCCGGCAAGCGGCTGCTCATCATGGAGCAGGACGAAGACACGCTGCGCAACCGCTTCAAGTTCCGGACCGAAGCGGTTGCCCCGCGTTCCATGTTCGGGCGCATCGCCGGTCATCCCGTCACCGCCGGTCTCACCGACGACCTGCTCACCTTCTGGCGCGGCACGGCCACCCTCAGCGACGGCTACGAGGCGGCCCGCTCGCAGCCGCTGGAGTCCGAGCAGACCGGAGCCCGGATGTTCGTGACCTGGAACGACGGCAAGGAACACCCGCGGCAAATGAAATGGGGCAACCATCACAACGTCGCCACCGTCGTCATCAACAAGCCCGAACGCGGCAACTTCCGGCCGCTGGTCGATTGCGAATACAACCTCGACTACGCCGCCGTTCTCGAGTTCGAGCAGGGCCCTGGCAGAATGCTCTTCTGCCAGGCCGATGTCTCGGGCCGCACCGCCGCGGATCCCGCCGCCGAAAGGCTGCTCGCCAACCTCGTGGGGTATATGGACCGCGCCAAGCCTGCAACCTGGCGCTCCGGCGTCGCCTATTTGGGCGGTGCCCACGGCACCGACATCCTGGACCGCCTCCAAGTCACCTATCGGTCCATCAAGTCGCCCGCGGACGCGAAACCGGGCGAAACCCTGGTGCTGGGCGATGGCCTGCCCGCCGCCTCGCTGGCTGCTTGGAAGTCGACCATCGCGGGCTTCGTGGCAAAGGGCGGCGCCTGCCTCTCGCTGCCCCGCGCCAAGGACGAGTGGAACTGGCTGCCCTTTGACGTGACCGTTAAAGACTCCATCGTCGATGCCACGCTGGTGGACAAACCCACGCACCCGCTGTTGGCGGGACTCTCCAACGGCAACCTCTTCTACGCCGGCCGCGTGCCGCTGGTCGTCCTCGATAAAATCCCCGACAGCGGCTTGCGCGTCGACAGCGGCGTCCTCGGCGCGGTGCCCCATGGCAAAGGCTGTTATGTATTCTGCCAGGTTGAACCCGACTCCTTCGACGTCACCACCCGCTTCTATCTGGAGGAATCCCGCCGCCGCTGCTACAGCGTCTATCAAGTCCTGCTCAATAACCTGGGCGTGCCGATGGCCGCGCCCGCCTTCATGGCCCCCGTCGCCGCGGAATCCGCCGCGGCCGCCGAGAAGCGCCCGGCCCTCGACCTGACCCTGGTTGGCACCTGGCTGGGACTCAAGGGCGGCCTGGACGACAAGGTCGCGCCGGCATCCAACGACGCGCGCTGGAAACCGGTCAAGGTTCCCGGCTACGTCAACGACCAGCGCCCGGAATGGGACGACCGCAAAACCTACGTCTTCTGGTATCGCTGCCGCTTCAACGTCGATCACCCCCCTCTAACCACCCAGCCGTCCCGGCTGCACTTTGCCACCATCGACGACGAGGATGATGTTTCGTTCAACGGCACCCGCATCGGCCATACCGGCCGCGACACCAACGTCAACGACTGGCTGCAGGCGCCACGCTATTACACCATCGCCCCGGGGCTCATCAAACAGGGCGAAAACGAAATCATCGTCCGGGTCGTCAATCTGGAGGGCAAGTGCGGCATTCCCACCGCCCCGGTGCGCTTGCTCTGGGGGGCCACCGAGCCACCCAAGTCCGCCACCTCGCTCATGGCCTTGGCCAGCCTCCCGCCCGTCGACCTCGCCGGCCCGTGGTGGAAAGTCCTGGCCGGCGACGCCGGTGAAACCACCCAACCCGCCGCCACCGATTCCCGCTGGCGGCAAAAGCAGGTGCCCGGCAACGTGGTCGAATTGGAAAACCGCTCCGCCTGGTGCTACCGCGACATGCCGATCAAGGAGATCCCCGAGGGGGCCCGCCCGGTCCTCATGCTCGGCGCGGTCGATGACGAGGACGACACCTTCATCAATGGCCAGCCCGTCGGCCACACCGGCAAGGACAACCATCCCCAAGGCTGGTGGGCCGCACCGCGCGCCTATCCGATTCCCGCCGGCATCCTCAAACCCGGCGTCAACCGCGTGCTCATCAAGGTCCACAACCTGCCGCCCGGCTCCGGCTCGATCACCGGGCCGGTTCAGATCTGTTGGATACCGCCGGATGAAGCGGTCAAGCTGCGGCTCTCGGTCGCGCCCTATCTGTTTGAAGTCGACCGCCTCGACGACCCCTACTGGTGGTGCGGCGGGTGGTGAGCGGGCGCTCCCGGCCTGTCAGTCAAAGACGCGGACACCCTCGCAGTGGGCGACTCCATCCGCATCCGCCGTCCGGCGACGGCGCAGTGGCTCCAGTTCATGGATATGGACCGCCTGGTGCGTGACGGGCAACCTCAGACATGGATCGGAACGGACGCGCCGATCGAGGTTGAACGGACGGTGGGTGGACTCCTTCCGTCTGCCCGGCGGAAGGATCGAGTTCCTCAACCGCGCCACCGCTGGCTCGTGTCCGGTTTGAAATTGACATTCATTGTGATTCATGGCTGATGGTAGTGACAAGAAATTCCCTTGGCATCAATGATGCCGCCCTGGTGGTTTTGGTCGTCCCCTCCGGACTCGGAAATCACCGGTAAATTTTCCTGACAATCAATCAAACTGATGGGGATGAAGATCGCCTTCACATGCTTGGCCCTTTTAATGATGGATGCCATCACCGTCGGTGCGCAGAAGGTGGCATTCATCAAAATCGACGGGGCGATTGGTCCGTCCACCGCGAGTTATATCGCACGCAGCATTGATGAAGCCAGGCATCAGGACACGCAGTGTCTTGTCATCCAACTCAACACGCCCGGCGGCTTGCTCGATTCGACGCAAGCCATCGTGCAGTCCTTGCTCGGGTCCACCTTGCCGGTGGTGGTGTATGTCGCCCCGGCAGGCGCGTCGGCGACCAGCGCGGGCTGTTTCATCACGCTGGCAGCGAGCGTGGCGGCCATGGCTCCCGCCACCACCATCGGCGCGGCGCATCCCGTGATGTTGGGCGGCGTGCCGGGTAGTGAGCCACAACCGCCCGACGACACGATGAGGCAAAAACTCGAAAACTTTTCCGCAAGTTACATCGAGGCGATCGCGGACCGGCGGCATCGCAATGTCGAGTGGGCCCAATCCGCGGTGCGGGAGAGCGCGTCGATCAGCTCGGCCAAGGCGCTGGATTTAAAAGTGATTGATCTGATTGCCGCCGATCTGCCGGACTTGCTAACGCAACTGGATGGGAGGAAGTTGGATGGCACAGTCATCACGACCGCGGGCGCGGAGCTTGTGGAGATCCGGATGTCAGCCGCCGAGCGCATTTTCCAGAAGCTGTGGCGGCCCGAGGTGATGTTCATTCTCATGCTCATCGCAATCTATGGGATCATCGGGGAACTCACCGCGCCGGGCGCGATTTTGCCCGGAGTCGCAGGTGCGATTGCATTGATTCTCGTGCTGTATCTGGCCGCGATTTTGCCGGTCAACGTGACGGGTCTCGCGTTGATCGGGCTCGCCCTCCTGCTGTTTATCTTCGATGTCTTCGCGCCCACGCACGGCGTCCTGACCTTCGGCGGAATCATGGCGTTTCTGGTCGGTTCGCTGCTGCTGTTCAATCGCGCCGATCCGCTCTTTGGCCTGTCGCTGGGTTACATCATTCCAGCGACGCTCACGACGGCAGCGTTCTTTGTCTTCGTCATCGGCAAGGGCTTGCGCGCGCAACGCCTGCCCGTCAAGGCCGGCGCGGAAGCCATGGTGGGCCAAACCGCGCCCGCCTTGACCGCGATCGACTCGCGCGGCGGCAGGGTTTTCATCGAGGGCGAGCATTGGAACGCCGTGAGCGATGAACCGATTGGTCAAGGCCGCACCGTGGAGGTTACCGCAGTGCAAGGACTGACGTTGAAAGTGCAACCTAACGGAAAACAAAACCATGCCATTACTTGAAGAACTCCTGGGACTGATCAGCTGGGCCATTCCGGTTTTCATCCTCGGCGTGATCGTCCTGCCGCAGATGATTCGCATCCTGCGCGAATACGAGCGCGCGGTCATTTTCCGGCTGGGCAAATTGCTCGGCGCCAAAGGGCCGGGGCTCGTTTTCCTCATTCCGATCGTGGATCGAATGGTCCGAATGGATTTGCGCGTTGTCACCATCAACGTCGAGCGCCAGGAAGTCATGACGCGCGACAATGTTCCGGTCACGGTGGATGCGGTCGTTTATTTCCGCGTGGTCGACCCGGAGGCCGCGGTGGTGAAGGTGGAAAACTTCCTCAAAGCCACCTCGTTGATCGCGCAGACCACGCTGCGCAGCGTCCTGGGACAGGCGCCACTGGATGATTTGCTCTCACAGCGCGAGTCCATCAACCAGACCTTGCAGGGAATCATCGACAAGCAAACCGAGCCATGGGGCATCAAAGTGGCGATGGTCGAGGTCAAGGATGTGGTCCTGCCCGATGCCATGAAACGGGCGATGGCCAAGCAAGCCGAAGCCGAGCGGGAACGCCGCGCCAAGATTGTCAACGCCGAGGGCGAATTCCAGGCCGCCGAGAAAATGGTGCAGGCCGCCGAGATGATGAGCCATCAGCCGATTGCCTTGCAACTGCGCTTCCTGCAAACCATGCGCGAGATTTCCAGCGAGCACAACACGACGACGTTTCTGCCAGTACCCATCGACCTGTTTGCGCCGTTCACCAAGAAAACCGATGGCTGACCACTCCCTGGTGGCGGCCTTGGCCGGTTCATCAACCCATCCGCCAGATGCGCGGGGAACAGGCAATGCGTGTTGCGCCTTCCCGCGATCTTGACATGCGCCGCCATTTCCGCGACTTCCTCGTGCATGGCAGTCAAGCCCGCCATCCGGTCCGGCCGCCAGTGATCGCCACGGCCGGAACACCCAGACGAATTTTCTAGCAGTCCAGCCATTGATGACCGCCAACGCCACCCTTAGCCGCTCGCTTTTCACCGCCCTCATTGGTTGCAGTTTTCAGGCGCACGCGGAGGACTGGGGCGCTTTCTCCATCCAACCACTCGCCGGCAGCCCGGTTGCAGTCGCGACCTCGGACGCGGCCTGCCCGAAGTATGAGCCGCCGACCGTCAAGCCCGCGGACGTTTTGCCCGGCACGATCCGGCAAACGTCGTTCACCAAGAGCGCCATCTTCCCCGGCACCGTGCGCGACGTGACGGTCTTCATTCCCGCGCAGTATGACGGCTCCATGCCTGCCTGCGTCTATGTGAAGACGGATGGCTAC
>JBAXBG010000129.1:0-10804 GCA_037142115.1 Verrucomicrobiota bacterium
TGGTCGGGCTGGCGGGATTCGAACCCACGACCCCCTGCCCCCCAGGCAGGTGCGCTACCAGACTGCGCTACAGCCCGTTCCGCGAACGGGAGGCAAGCCAAACAGGGGAAATGCGGGTTGGCAAGCACGGAAAATCATGAGATGTCGTGGGCCGCATGAATCGGATCAAAACGGCCATCGTCGGCGCCAGCGGCTACTCGGGAATGGAATTGCTTCGTTTGCTCTTGGGGCATCCGGGGGTTGAGTTGGTGGCCGTGACGTCGCGGCAGGAGGCCGGGCGGGCGCTGGGGGCGGTGTTTCCGCGGTTTTGCAAGGCGCCGGGGGCGGAGCTCACGTTCATGGCGCCGGACCCGGACGCGATTGCGGCGAGCGGCGCGCAGGCGGCGTTTTTGGCGCTGCCGCACGGGGTGGCGGCGGAGATCGCCCGCGCGTTGTTAGAGCGCGGGTTGCGCGTGATCGACCTGAGCGCGGATTTCCGGCTGCGCGACGCGGCGGTGTACGAGGAATACTACGGGGCCGCGCATCCGGCGCCGGATTTGCTAGGCGAGGCGGTTTACGGCCTGCCGGAGGTGCGCGCGGAGGCGATCCGCGCTGCGCGGCTGGTGGCCTCGCCGGGATGTTATCCGACGAGCATCCTGCTGCCGTTGTTGCCGCTGCTGCGGGCCAATCTGGTTGATCCGGCGACGATTGTGGCCAACTCGCTGAGCGGGGTGAGCGGGGCGGGGCGCAAGCCCGACCTCTCGCTGTTATTCTGCGAGTGCCACGAAAGCGCGCGCGCCTACGGCGTGCCGAAGCACCGCCACCTCGCCGAGATCGAGCAGGAGCTGAGCCTCGCGGCGGGCGAAAGCGTGGTCATGAGCTTCATCCCGCACCTGATTCCGGTGAATTGCGGGATTCTCACCACCACCACCGCCAAACTCCGCGCGGGGGTGGCGCCGGAGGCGGTGGGCGCGGCGTTGGAGGCCGCCTACGCCGGGCAGCCGTTCGTCCGCCTGTTAGGTCGCGGCGGGTTCGCCGACACCAAGAATGTGACGCGCACCAACTTCATCGACATCGGCTGGCAACACGACGCGCGCACCGGGCGGGTGCTGCTGCTGAGCGCTGAGGACAACCTGGGCAAAGGGGCGGGCGGCCAGGCGGTGCAAAGCTTCAACGGGATGTTCGGGCTGGCCGTCACTGATGGATTGCAAAATTTCTAAGAGCAGCCCACGTTGCGCCCCCTTCCCTCACGAATCATGGATTTCCCCTTTACCCGCATCAAAGGAGGTGTTGGCGCACCGCTCGGATTTTTAACCAGCGCGGTGGCATGCGGGATCAAGAATCCCGCGGCGACCCGGCTCGACCTGGCACTGATTTATTCCGAGCAGCCGTGCAGTTCCGCCGGGGCGTTCACCACCAACCGGGTGAAGGCCGCGCCGGTGCGGGTGTCCCAAGCGCATTTGCGCAAGGGCGACTTGCGCGCCATCATCGCCAACTCCGGCAACGCCAACGCCTGCACCGGCGTGCCGGGCATCCACGACGCCAACGCGATGTGCGACGGCGTGGCCAAGCCGTTAGGTCTCAAGCGCACCCAGATCGGGGTGTCTTCCACCGGCGTGATCGGCCTGCCGATGCCGATGATGCGCGTGACCCCGAACTACCCCGCGCTGCTCGCCGGGCTGGGCCCGAAGAACGGCTCGGAAGTGGCGGCGGCCATCATCACCAGCGACACCCATGCCAAGGAGGTCGCGATTTCCTTTGATCTGGGCGAGCACCGGGTGCGCATGGGCGGCTGCGTGAAGGGTGCCGGGATGATTTCCCCGAGCATGGCCACCATGCTGTGTTTCATCACCACCGACGCCAACATTCCCAGCGATGCCCTGCGCAAAAGCGTGCTCGAGTGCGTCGAGGACAGCTTCAACCGCATCACCATCGACGGGGACATGTCGACTAACGACACCGTGATCGTGCTGGCTAACGGTGCTTCCGGCATGCCGCCGATCCGCCGCAATGGCAAACGCTGCCGGCAATTGCGCGCGGCACTGCGCTGGATCATGCTGGAACTGGCCAAGGCGGTCGTCCGCGATGGCGAACGGGTCACCAAGTTTGTCACCGTCAACGTCAAGGGCGCGCGCACCTATCTGGATGCCAAGAAGGTGGCGGAAGCCGTTTGCAAATCCGCGCTGGTCAAAGCGTCGTGGAACGGCGGCGATCCGAACTGGGGCCGCATCATCCATGCGGTGGGTTACTCGCGCGCCCGGATCCGCGAGGAGTTGGTGGACATCCACATCGGTGGCAAGGCGGCCTGCCTGGGCGGCCTGCAGGCCGAAACGCCGCTGCCGGAACTCCGCGCTATCGTCGCCGCCCCGGAATTCGAGATCGCCATCCACCTCAACCAGGGCGAGGCCGATTACACGATGTATTCCAGCGACTTGTCCCCGGAATACATCGACTTCAACCGCTCGGAATACGCCTATTGGAAACAAGCCCGCCTCGACGGGCTGGTGTGATCTCGCTTCCAAAAAATCATGCGACGCTACGGTCATCGGGGCCATGGGTCTAAAAGTCGAAGAACCGCGAATTCAGAGCTGACTTTTGACTTTGAGACTCTTCCCCCTCGGTCCGAATCGCTAGGCCGTCGCATGAATGATGAGAGCTGGCATGAGGTGGGCGGACGCGCTCATACGGAATTGCTTCCCTGATTATTGCTTGCTTGACTGTCAGCCCGTGGCGAGCGGAATATGCCACCTATGGCATGGCGCATTGAACAAGCGGTGACCCGCGGCGAAATCGACAACACCGTCGAAGGTCGCACCACGGGCCGGATCTGGCTGGCCGAGCGCGACGAACCGCTGATCCTCAGCCTGGAAGGCGATTGCTGGCGCGACCTCGCCGGGACGCGGCTGCAGTTTGCAAACCCCGCACCCCAAGCGATGCCGGACTCCGCCGCTCTCGATGCCAGCCAGGGCGGGATCGTGGGTGACATGACCGCCTCGCGCAAAACCAAGGTTCCCACCGTGGACGAGGCGGAGCAGCAGCGGCTCTACCAGAGCCAGAGCGGCATCCCCCATGAGTGGCGCAACACGCTCTATCTCGAATGGTTCAGCGAAATCAATGGCCGGGTGGTCATCGAGTCCTCCTCGTTTGTGATGAAAATCACCCCCTACGAATGGGCCATGGACGAGGATGCCGAGGAGGCGCAGAAACTCGCCAACCTCAACACCATGCGCGATTTCATGGCCCAGCTGATCCGCCGCCGCGAAGTCTCCGCCGCCGACGAGGAGGCCGAGGCCGAGCTCGACGAATTCGCCTGGGAGGAACGCCTCAAGGAATCCGACCGCCTCACCGATGCCTATCAGGAAGTGATCGAGAAATACATGGAGGACGCCGACAGCGAGCGCAAGGAGGCGTTTGTGATGGGCTGGGACGGCCTGCTCGACGCGCTTGCCGAGCGCGATGAAGCCGACGGCGACTTTCCAGGCGAATCGTGGCCGTACGACCCGCGGGCGGACGCGGGCGGCGATGCCCCTGACGCACTGGAGTCGGAGGACGCGTTTTTTGACGACCTGGAGGAGCACCCGCTGCAAGCGCAGGCCCAGGAGCTCGCGATGCGCGCGATGGACGTCGTCCAGCAGGATGCCAAGGCGGGGACGCCGGCCTATCAGTTGGTGAGCTGCCTGCTGCAGGTCAGCGGCAAGCTGGCGGGCGCGCTCAACGGCCGCGACAGCGAGTTCGATCCGGAGCCGGGATTCGTGCTGGCGATCTTGAAACGCTGCCTCAACTGGCTCAATGTGGCGGTGGGAGCCTGCCAGCAGTTGATGGCGGAGGAAAACGACCCGGACCAGCTCGCCGCCCTGGCCCACCTGCGCAGTTCGGCGTTTGCCGTGCGCGACGGGATCGTCGAGCTCCGCCGCGAGCTGAAGTAGGGCGGGCCTCACGGAGGGGCGATATCTGATCGCCCATGCCAATGTGGGGCCGATGATAAGTGACTTTTTCATTTCATCAACTTTCCATGAACGTGGGCGGACAGATTCCGCCCCTCCTTGATAGTCCGTAAAACGGCCGACCCGCCGGAGCTGCATGACAGGCCCAGTCATTCTGCGGCCCTAAGGGGCGGAATCCGTCCGCCCAGACCAGGCACAGCCAATGCAGTGGAGTCGGTCGCTTGCCAACGTCCTTGGATGGGCGGGCGATCAGATATCGCCCCTCCTTGAACCCGTCGCGCAAGCCCTGGTCAGGCCGGCAGTCCCTGCCGCTGCAAGATCTCGAGGGCGGCGGTGAGGCCGGACTCGATGGTGTGGTGCGAGTTGTCGAGGATGGTGGCACCATCGGCGACGACCAGCGGGGCGGTGGCGCGCTGGCTGTCGGCGGCATCGCGGCGGGCGATGGAATCGACCTCGCCCATGTCGTTGCGGCGGGCGGCGCGGACGTGCTCGGCGGCATCGACGTAGATTTTGTAGGGGGTGTCGGGGAAGACGACCGATCCGATGTCGCGGCCTTCCATGACGATGCTGGCGTGCTGGAGGTAGCCGCGCTGGAGGTCGATGAGTTGGTCGCGGACTTCCGGGATGGCGGCGATGGCCGAGACGTTGGCATTGATGGCGGCGGCGCGGAGTTCGTCACCGGGATCGACGCCGTCGATGGTGATGGTGGAGGTCGTGCCGTCGTGGCCGCAGTGGATGGCGATGCGCTTGAGCAGGGCGATGACCGCGGCGGAGTCGAGGGGGTCGATGTGTTGCTGGAGGACCTTCCAGGTGATGGCGCGATACATGGCGCCGGAGTTGACCATGATCAGGCCGAGGCGTTGGGCGAGCAGGCGGGCGAGGGTGCTTTTGCCGGAGGCGGCGGGACCATCGATGGCGATGGCGAAGTGCGGGGCGGGAGAGGGCGGTTGGTTCACTTGCGTCAGCGGATTGATCTTTGAAATTGTACCTAACGGGAAAATGGCATCAGGTAAAAAGGCTTTGTTAACCACTGATTGCGCTGATTTTTGACTGATTTTACTGAAAGAATTGGATTTCAGCGACCCGATATTGCGTTCACTCTTTAGGTGGACGCGCTATGGTGCCATAGCTTATCAATCATCAGTATAATCAGCGAAATCAGTGGTTTTCTTTTTCCTGTCCAGGTTTAACTGATGTTTGTTAGTTGATAGAGACTGAGGGCTTCACGCGTGGGAGAGGGTGGGCAGGGTGAAATCGGCGGCGTGGGTCCGGTGGTTGAGGATGGCGTCGAGATGGATGGAGAAGCCGGGATAGGAGGTGTTGACGCAGTCGGTGTTGAGGATGACGGTCTCGCCGGTGGAGAAGAGCCCGGCGATGGCGAAGGCCATGGCGATGCGGTGGTCGCCGAAGCTGTCGATGACCGCGCCGTGGAGCGGGTGGCCGCCCTGGATTTCCATGCCGTCCTCGAACTCTTCGATTTCGGCACCCATGGCGCGGAGGTTGTTGACCACGGTGGTGATGCGGTCGGTTTCCTTGACCCGCAGTTCGCGGGCGTTGCGGATGATGGTGCGGCCGGTGGCGAGTGCGGCGGCCACGGCGATGACCGGGATCTCATCAATGAGATTGGGCACCTCGCTGGCCAGGATGGTGGTGGCGGTGAGCGGTGCGCCGTGGATTTCAATATTGCCGATCGGTTCGCCCTCGGCGTGGTGGACGATCTCGCTCATGTGGGCACCCATGCGGCTGAGCACTTTGAGGATGGCGGTGCGGGTCGGGTTGAGGCCGACGTCCCGGATGAGCAGGCGCGAGCCGGGCAGGGCGGCGGCGGCCACCAGCCAGAACGCGGCGCTCGAGATGTCACCCGGCACGGTGAAATCACAGGCGGCGGGGACCTGGCCGCCTTGGAGGGTGATGGCATTGCCTGTCTGGCGGGTGCGGACCTGGAACGAGGCGAGCATGCGCTCGGTGTGGTCGCGCGTTTCGGCTGGCTGGATCACGGTGGTTTGGCCGTCGGCGAACATCCCGGCTAACAGCACGGCGCTCTTCACCTGGGCGCTGGCCACGGGCATGTCGTAGGTGATGGGGGTGAGTTTGGCCGGGTGGATGGCCAGCGGCGCGCAGCCGGGTTTTGCGCCGCGGGTCTCGAGGCGCGCGCCCATTTGTTCCAAGGGAAGGGTGATGCGGCCCATCGGGCGCGACGAGAGCGAGGCGTCGCCAAACAACTCCGAGCCGAACGGCTGGCCGGCTAACAGCCCGGCAAGCAGCCGCATGCCGGTGCCCGAGTTGCCGCAATCAATCGGCGCGGCCGGGGCGCTGAGCTTCATTGCCTGGCCGTGGATGCGCAGGCAGGTCGGGCCGTAGCCGACGAGTTCGTCGAGGACGTCGTAGGGCGCGCCCAGGGCGCGCATGGCGTTGAGGGTGTTGAGGCAGTCCTCGCTGGGCAGGAAGTTGCGGATGAGGCAGTTGCCGTTGGCGAGGCCGCCGAGGATGGCGGCGCGGTGGGACATGCTCTTGTCGCCCGGCACGCTGAATTCGGCGTGGAGCGAGGAGATGGCGGTGACTCGGAATTCCGACATGGGCTGGAGCGGTCTAACTGGGTGGATGGAGCAGGTCGCGCTGATGTTTGGCGGTGGCCAGCCATTGTCGAGCGGGTTCTTGCGCGGCGTTTTCCAGGTGGGCGAGGAGGGAGCCGAGGTCGGCGAGGGTCTCGCGCAGCGGTCCTATCAGCGCCGCGCGGTTTTCGATGAGGATCTCGGCCCACATCTCCGGGTTGCCGGAGGCCACGCGGGTGGTGTCGCGCAGCCCGCCGCCGCCGAAACGGCCTTGCTGCGCGTCGACCAGGCAGACCCGGGCGGCGCTGGCGGCGAGGATGTGGGGCAGGTGGCTGATGCGCGCGACCAGCGCGTCATGGGCCGCCGGGCTCAGCCACGAGGTCCGGCAGCCGACGCTCTGCCAGAAGCGCTGCAATGCATCGGCCCGCGGGTGCGGCGCGGGATCGTCCTGGGTGAGCAGGCAGGCGGCGTCGTGAAACAAGTCGGCGGCGGCGGCGGCCAAGCCGTCGCGTTCCGAGCCGGCCATCGGGTGGCTGCCGATGAAGTCGATGCCGTGACCGGCGAGCAGCGGCGGGATGCTGAGGTGGGGCGGGCGTTTCACGCTGCCGACATCGGTGACCAGGCAACCCGCGGGCAGGCCGGCGGCCACGGCTTGGGCGACCAACTCCGCCATCGAGCCCACCGGCACCGCCAGCACCAGCAGTTCGGTTGCCGCCACTGCTTCGGATAGATCGGCGGTGGCCCCGAGGATGCCGAGATCGCGGGCGGCGGTCACGGTGGCCTGTCGGCGCGCCCACAGGCGGACGCGGGGTGGCGTGTCCAAGGCGGCCAGGGCCATGGCCAGGGAGCCGCCGAGCAGGCCACCGCCGAGGATGGTGATATTGGAGAAATCCGCGCTCATACGAAAAAACCGGGTCCAGAGGTCAGGACCCGGTCGGTTTTGCCAGAGGCTGGGATGCCGGGGATCAACCAGGAAAGGGGAATGAGAACCACTGATTGCACTGATTGTACTGATTTAGAACAAGTCCTAGCGCCGTGCCTGCACACCCAAAACAGCGAGCAGCCTAACTGATCTCATGAATTGATTCTTTCAGTGCAACCAGTTCAATCAGTGGTTCAAAAGGCAGGAATGCCGATTCTGATTTCCCTGTCGAGGGCCAACGGCGTCCGCTCAGGGGACCCGGAAATATTTTTTCTCGGCGGGCGGATAGGTGGGATCCTGAACCAGGGTGCCGGTAGGAATGTCGCGCACATCCACCACTTTGTTGTTATACGGGCTGAAGACGAAGCCGTCTTTGCCGGGAACTTTGTTGGCGAAGGCGTAGTCGCGTTTCGGCTCCACCGGGGGCTTGGGCTTGTCGACCGGCGGGGTGAGAGTGCCCGGGTTGTCGGTGACTTGGCCTTGGGTGAGAGTTGCCTGATCCTTTTGCTTGAGTGCTTCCTGTTCTGTGAGCTTCTGCGGGTCCTGTGTGATGGCGGTTTTTTCGGGCGCGCGCGGAACCCGTTTGTGCCGCGGGTTCTCGTTCACGGGATAGCAGGAGGCCAATAAAATGCAGCCGATGGCGGCCAGGCCGGTGGAAAGACGGAGGTTGATCATGGGAGTGAGGATGGAACGTGGTTTGCAGGTTCGGATCATCCGGCCGGTAAAAACCCGGCAGGCGCTGGCAATCATGAGCGTCCCGGGCGGCCCGTCAAGCAAGGTCGTTGGGGGCGGTAGCGGAATTTTTCGCGCGAGGTGGACCATCGAACCGCCGGTGGACTGCGTTGCACGCCGGTGAATGCCCCTATTGCATCCAAATCCGCCATGCGATTTCCCGAACCCCTCGCACCACGATGGTGCGGCCCGTCGCGAAAAATCATCCGCGACGGCGCTTGTCGTGGGAGGAAATCCGAAGTGATACTGCGCGCACGTCATGCCAGATGCCGCCATTCACACGCTCGGACGCGTCTTGGAACTCCATAGCCCGGGGCTGTGCCGGGTATCGCTGCCCAACGGCAAAGTCATTTTGGCCCATTTGTCGAAGCGTCTCACCGATGAGCAGGCGGTGTTTGCGGTGGGTGCTGAGCTGCGCCTCGAGCTCACGCCCTACGATTTCGACACGGCGCGCATCCTGGGCGCGGTGTAATGACCTACTTGCCGATGCAGAAGCGGCTGAAGATCACGCCTAACAAATCCTCGGTGTCCACCCGGCCGGGGATCTCGCCCAGGGTGCCAAGCCGATCTACGTTCGGCGCAATCCGAATCGTGGATTTCGGCGATTGTGACGCAGCGCCATGATTCGCACGCCATCGAGCTCTTCGTAGAAAAGCAGGTGATAGGGAAATCGCTTAAGATTGGCCCGCCGCCAGCCATTCGCATCGAAGTGAAAGCGCTCGGGGTGAGACTCAACGCGGCGGCACATCTGCTCGAAATTTGTCCAGAAATCGTCTCCGAGCGCATCGCTGATCGAGTCGTAGTGGCGAATCGCGTGGGTCGCGTCGCGTCGAACTAGCAGGTGGAACCTTGGCATCAGCGTCCCCGGTCTGATAACACCGCATCGCGCAACTCGGACATGGAGAGTGTCTCGATTTCACCAGCCTGTGTCTGCCGGAATCTCTCGGCAACTTCCTCATCAGAAACGTCGTAATCCAGATCGGGCAGCGAATGGAGAAGGAAACTAGCCAAAGATGCTCTTTGCTCCACGGGTAACGCGGCTACTTGTTGTTTGACTTCAGCGAGGCTAGCCATGCCTGGAAAATACCAAGGATCGCTGTTCTGTAAAAGGGGTATTTTCGACTTTCCGCTCGCTTGCGGGCGGCGCCACGGCGCGGTGCAGGGGCTGCCGAGGCATCGCCGCATCCGCGAAATCACGGCGCGGCGAACCGCCACGCCCTACCGTCGCATTAATTATGAGAGCTGGGATGACGCATTCCGGGCCCGGCCAGCTGAATGACCTACTTGCCGATGCAGAAGCGGCTGAAGATCACGCCTAACAAATCCTCGGTGTCCACCCGGCCGGGGATCTCGCCCAGCGCGTCGAGCGCCTCGCGCAGGTCGATGGCGGCGAGTTCGGGGTCGGCGGCCGGATCGTCGAGCAGAGCGAGGGCGGCGAGGATGGCCACACGGGCGGCCAGCAGGCTGGCCTGGTGGCGGGCGTTGATGGCCACGGCGTGATCGCCCCAATCGACCTCGCCGAAGTGGAGCGAGTCGCGGATGGTGGCGGCAAGCGCGTCAAAGCCCTCGCCGGAGGTGCAGGACAGGCGCACGGCGGGGGCATTTGTCCACGACGGGTGCTCGCCAAGATCGAGCTTGTTGAGAACCAGCAAATGCCGGGCGGTGGCAGCGGGTGCCACGGCGGCGGCGACGCGTGGCTGGCTGGCGTCGGCGATTTCCAGCACCAGATCGGCCGCCTCGATCTGGCTCACGGTGCGCCGGATGCCCTCCGCCTCCAGTGAGTCGGATGCGGTGCGCACGCCGGCGGTATCGATGAGGCGCAGCGGCAGGCCGTGCAGGGTGATGGTTTCCTCGATGGTGTCGCGGGTGGTTCCGGCGAGGTCGCTGACGATGGCCCGCTCGAAGCCGAGCAGGCGGTTGAGCAGGCTGGATTTGCCGACGTTGGGAGCGCCGCAGATCACGGTGCGCACGCCCTCGCGCAGGATCCGTCCCTGGTCGGCGGTGGCCAACAGGGAATCGACGGTGGCCAGCACTTCCTGGACCCGCGCGCGGAGCCGGGTGCCGGTTTGCGGGTCGATGTCCTCTTCGGGAAAGTCGATCCAGGCCTCGAGGTGGGCGAGGGTTTCGAGCAAGGAATCGCGGGCCGCGGTGGTTCGGCGGCCGAGGACGCCGTCGAGTTGGCTGCGGGCGGCGCGCAACGAGAGCCGGGTTTGGGCGGCGATGAGATCCATCACGCCTTCGGCCTGGGTGAGGTCGAGCTTGCCCTCGAGGAACGCGCGGCGGGTGAACTCGCCCGGGGCGGCGGGTGTCGCGCCGCAGGCGAGCAGGCGCTCGAGCACCTCGCGGGTGACCAGGATGCCGCCATGGCCGGAGAATTCGACACAGTCCTCGCCGGTGTAGCTGTGAGGACCGGGGAAGACGGTGAGCAAGCCGTCGTCGATGACCCGGCCCGCAGCATCCCGCACCCGGCAGTGGCGTGCGGTCCGTGGGGCTTGGCTGGAGACCCTGCCGTCGGTGGCCCGGTCCGCCACTGCGAGTGCCTGCGGCCCGGAAATCCTCACCAGCGAAACCGCGCCGACGCCGGGCGGCGAGGCGACAGCGGCGATGGTCGTGCGCTGAGGGTCCATTCGACAAGGGGGTATGAGAACCACTGATTTCACTGATTGAACTGATTG
>JBAXBG010000130.1:0-10560 GCA_037142115.1 Verrucomicrobiota bacterium
CAGCACGCCTACGCGGTAGGCGCGTTCGTAAGAACGCGTTCCCGGCCAGCGTGCTGTCACCAGCACGCCTACGCGGTAGGCGGCCTCGATGAGGCCGCAGTCTGTTGGCAGGCTGCTTTCATCGAGAGAGCGCCACCTGCGTGTTGCGGTGCAATTCCAGACTTCCCATCGCCCCGCGGCCCGTGCAGGCTGCGCCGCATGTTGAAAACCTCCCTTACCGTCCTCGCCCTTGCGTCCGGACTTGCCACCGCAGTGTCCGCGGCCGCGCCGCACCGCCTGTTGTTTTTCACCAAGTCCAGCGGCTTT
Source organism: Verrucomicrobiota bacterium (assembly GCA_037142115.1). Lineage (GTDB taxonomy): Bacteria > Verrucomicrobiota > Verrucomicrobiia > Verrucomicrobiales > Akkermansiaceae > Luteolibacter. The sequence goes on from JBAXBG010000130.1 coordinate 307, forward strand.
GAACACTCGGTGATTTCCTGGAAAACAGGCCAGCCCAGCCTGGCTGAAAAAGTCTTCCTCGACCTCGGGGCCAAGAACTCATGGGATTTCGTCTTCTCCAAGGACGGCTCGAAATTCTCGCCGGAGTATCTGGCGGGATTCGACGCGGTGATTTTCTATACCACCGGCGATCTGACCAGCCCCGGCACCGACCAGCAACCGGCGATGACCCCGGCCGGCAAACAAGCGCTGTTCGACTACATCAAGGGCGGCAAAGGCTTCATCGGCCTGCACTCGGCCACCGACACCTTCCACACCGCCAACGAAGCGAAAAAAGGCCCGGACCGTTACCAAAACCACGGCAAGGATGCGGACCCGTACGTCTGCATGATCGGCGGCGAGTTCATCCTCCACGGTGCCCAACAGGTCGCCACCAACCAGGTCATCGACCCAAAGTTCCCGGGCTTTGAAAAAGCCGGCGACAGCTTCGCGTTCAACGAGGAATGGTATTCGCTCAAGGATTTCAACCCGGACATCCACTGCCTGACCGTGATCGATGCCCCGAAAATGACCGGCGCGCCCTACCAGCGCCCCGCCTATCCAACCACCTGGGCGCGCGCCGAGGGCCAAGGCCGGGTCTATTACACCGCCATGGGCCACCGCGATGACATCTGGTCCAACCCGACGTTCCAGAACATGCTCGTCGGCGCAATCCAGTGGACCACACGCGACGTCAATGCCGCGGTCACTCCCAATCTCACCACCGTGGCCCCGGGCGCGATGAGCAATCCGCCCTACGTCGAGCCCAAGCCCGCCGCGCCCAAGCCCGCAAAGTAATACTCAGCCGCCGGTTTCAGTTAAACCAGCAAGGTGGCGCGGCCCAGTCTGGAGACTCTCACGGGGCGGGCAGGTGCCGCAAGCCGCTGCTACAGCGGGCCCCACCAGTCCGGGCGCGCGGTTTGGAAACGCAGCGGCGCGCCGCTGAGCGGATGGCGGAACGCGAGCTGCCAGGCGTGGAGCTGGAGCGGCGGGGCGGCGGGATCGAGCGTCTGGGTGTCGCCGATTTTGCGGCCGGGGAGATATGCCGGATCGCCGGCGACCGGGAAGCCGAGCTGCCAGAGGTGGATGCGGATTTGGTGGGTCCGGCCGCTGCCGAGCTTGGCTTCCAACAGGCTGGTGCCGTCCGGGCAGCGCTCGATGACCTGGAAATCGGTGCGCGACGCCAGCCCGTCGAGCTCGTCGATCTGGCGGGTGCCGAGCGCGGCCGGCGCGGAGGAGATCGGCGCTTCCGAGGAAAACGCGTCGTCGGGCGGGTGGCCGAGGGCGCGCACGAGGTAGCGTTTGTCGACCGAGCCGTCGAGGAACTGGCGCTGGAGCAGGCGGCAGAAGTGGCGGGTGCGGGCGAAGATCACCAGGCCGGTGGTGTTGGCGTCGAGCCGGTGGACCGGCCGCAGCGGATTGGGAGCGTAGGCCAGGTTGAGAATATGCTGGAGTGTGTTGCGGTGGAAGCGGCCGCTGGCGTGCATCGGCAGCGGCGCCGGCTTGTGGACGACCACGATCGCCTCGTCTTCATGCACCACCCGGATGTCCGCCGACACCGGCGGCTCGACATCCGGCGGGAAAGTCTGGATCACCCGCTCGCCGCCGCGCACCCGGTGGCCATGGCCGCGGACGGCGCCGCGGTAATTTTCGAAGCGGCCGGCGTCGCAGCGCGCCGCCCATTCCGCGGGTGATATGTGCGGGAAGAGATCGATCAGCACATCGAGCAAGAATCGACCGTCGTGGGCGGCGGGAATGTTGATCGGCCGGCGGTTGGCCCACGCCACCGCGCCCGGCAACGGACTGGCAACCCGCGCGATCTCCGCCTGCCGCTCGCGGATCCGCTCCGCCATGCGCTCCGGCTCGCCCTTGAAACAATGCGGGCAACTCACCCCGGCGACATGCCGCGGATCATCCTGGTCGGCGGCATCCAGCGGCGCTTGGCAGGCAAAGCATACCGCGTAACCCGACTCGCGCAGCGCCGGGTCCACCCCCACCCGTTGATCAAACACGAAGCATTCGCCGTCATAGTGCACGCCGCCGCAGTCCTCGAAATATTTGAGAATCCCGCCGTCGAGTTGGAAGATGTTTTTAAATCCCTCCTGCTCCATGAACGGCCCGGCCTTCTCACAGCGGATGCCCCCGGTGCAGAACATAACGACCGGTTGGTTTTTAAGCTCCGCCGGCAACTTGCGCACCGCGTCCGGGAACTCGCGGAACGAGGAGATGCCGGGAATGAGGGCGTTGTGGAAGGTGCCGAGCTTGACCTCGTAGTCGTTGCGGGTGTCGAGCAAGGTGACGGGCCGGCCCTCGTCGAGCCAGCGCTTGAGTTCGGAGGGGGCGATCTTGGGCGAGGTGTAAGTGGCAGGGCGGATGCCCTCGATGCCGAAGGCGATGATTTCCTGTTTGATGCGCACCAGCATGCGCTTGAACGGTTGCTGGTCGCTGAGGCTGACTTTCGGTTCCAAGCCTGCGAGGCCCGGGATGGTGCCGAGTTTTGCCAGCAGCAGCGCGATGGATTCCGCGGACCCGGCGACGAACAGGTTGATCCCCTCGGTGCTCAGGAGGATGGTCCCTTTAAGCCCCCACGCCTTGCAGCTGGCGATGAGGTCCGCCCGCAGGTCCTTGAGACCGGAGAGTTCGGCAAAGCGGTAAGTCGAGATATTGGTGACGGCGGACACGGCCGACAATCAGCACCAGATCCGGACCGTGGCCAGTGAAGAATTTCCCGTTAGAACCGCGAGTCCTTGGGGTCGCCGCCGGAGAGGAGATAGGCCAGCAGGTCGCGGAGTTCGTCCGGGTTGAGGGCATTGAGCAGGCCGGGCGGCATCATCGAGATTTTGCACGGCTGGCGGGACTTGACGTTGGCGGCCGCGATCGGGACGCGGACGTCGGGGGTGAGGGCGCTGACCATGACGTAGAGTTTGCCTTCCTCCTCGACGGCGACGCGGCCGGTGATCTGGCCGCCGTCCTTGAGGTCGATCTGCTCGCTCTGGTAGAGGTCGCTGATGATCTTGGACGGTTCGACGATATTTTCGGCGAGGTCGCGCACGCTGTAGCGGCTGCCGGCGGCGGTGATGTCGGGGCCGACGTTGCCGCCGGTGCCGTTGAAGTGGTGGCAGTTGATGCACAGGCAGGAGGAAAACATCGCCTTGCCTTGGGCGAAGTTGCGGCCGGTGAGCCCGTCTTTGGCGAGGGCGGCGATGTCATCGGCGGAATAGTTTTTGCCGGGGCCTTTGGGAAGGACGAGCTCGGCGGCGGCGGGCGCGGGCGCTTGCGAAAGGGTTGCAAGGGTGGCACGTTCGCCGGCATCGGTCACGCAGTTGGCCAGGGCGAGGGTGCGGATGTTGTCGAGGTAGCCGGCGTAACTGTTAGCCCCGCGCCATTTGTTGGTGCGCGAAAACCAGCTGAAGAACATCTGGCGCAGCACGGGATTCCAGCCGTTGCGGGCGACGCGCAGGGCGTAGGCGTAGGCGATCGCCTGGCAGTTCGGTTGGCGGTCGTTTTTCGCCCAGGGGTTGGCGACGTCCATGGTGGCGTCCAGCAGCGGCACGGTTTGGGCGACGATGGTGGGGGAGTCGAGATAGACGAGCAGGGTCACGAGTTCGCGGTTGGCGAGCAGGTCGGCGGTGGGGAACTGCGGCGCGAACAGGTCGGCGAGCCTGGCGCAGACCTCGGGCGCGGGCTTGCCCATCCGGGTGAAGGTGAGCTGCCAGGCGCGGAGATAGGGCAGTTGGAGCGCGGCGGGGAGTTGCGCGAAATCGAATCGCTCGAGGGCGGCGATGAGCCGGGGTTGGAGGGGTTTGTCGCCGAGCCGGGCGAGCGCGATGAGCGCCTCGATGGCGGCCTGCGGCTGGGTTTCCGCGAGCGCGCGGTCGGCCCATTGTGCGGCCGGCTGGTGCTCGATGGCGACGCGGGCGGCGAAGCGGATGAAGCGGTCCGGGTGGGCGAGCGCGGGCCAGGCTTTGGCGACGGCCTCCGGGCCGTTGCCCAGTTCCTGCAACGCTTCCATCTCGCGGCGCAGTTGGGTGAGCGGGGCGGGCGCGATTTTTGCGGCGGGCGCGGTGCTGTCCTGGCCGGTGTAGCTGATGCGATAGAGGACGGATTGGCTCTTGCGGCCGCCGGTGATGAAATACATCGCGCCGTCGTGCTGGCGGATGAGGGCATCGGTGAATGGCAGCGCCTTGCCGGTGACAAACTCCTCTTTGTCCGCCTTGAAGGTCGCGCCGTCGGGGTGGAGATGGAACGCCCAGATCTTGCCGAACGCCCAGTCGAGACCGAACAGCGCGCGCTGATATTTTGCCGGATATTTGGCACCGCTGCCGAACAGGACTCCGGTCGGAGAGCCCAGGCCGACGTCCACCACCGCGGGCAGCGAATCGGCGTAATACGCCGGCCAACGGCCTGCGCCGGAGCGCCAGCCGTATTCGCCGCCGCTCACGACGTGGTTGACCCGGATCGGCATATACCAAGGCAAGCCGAGGTCCCATTCCATGTCGGAATCGAAGGTGAACAGTTCGCCGTTGGGATCGAAGGCGATGTCGTAGTGGTTGCGGAAACCGGCGGCGAAAAGCTCGACGCGCTTGCCGTCGAGATCGGTTTTGCAAACGTAGCCGCCGGGTGCCAGGATGCCCTTGCAGAATCCGCTGGGATCCCACAACCGCGGCGTGAGGTGGTCTTCACTCGCCGCAATGGGCCTTGAAAAACCGGGGTTGTCCGGCAGTTTGCTCATGTTGCCGGCGGCGAAATAGATCGATTTTCCATCCGGGCTCAAGGCGATGCCGTGGGGTCCGTGTTCGCCGCCGCCGGGGCATTTGCGCAGGCATTCGGCGCTGTCGAATTGGTCGTCGCCGTCGGTATCGCGCAAGCGCCACAGCCCGGAGTTGCCCCCGCCGTTGATCATCAGGTAGAGGCTGCCGGCCGCATAGAGCATCCCTTGGGCGCCGGGCAGTGGCTTGCCGGCGTTGCCATTCGGCATCCGGAGCGGCTCGACTTTCGCCGGTTCGCGGCTGCCGATGGCCGGAACGGTGACGCGGAACAGCCCGCCGAATTGGTCGCTGGTGATGAGGCGACCCTTGTCGTCTTCGGTCATGGCCACCCACGACCCCTGCGAATCCTTGGGCACGGTGTAGATCAGGTCGGCCTGGAATCCCGGCAACACCTGGATCTGAATCGCCTCGTCAGGCGCGGCCGCCAGCGGAATGACTAACAAGGCGAGGCCCAGCGAACAGGCGAGGCCGGGGCAAAATAGGGAGTGTTTCATGAATCGGAGCGTGGACGCGGCTGGGAATGGACCGGCGCAAACGTCAGCCGAGAGCTGCAGTGAGCCACTGGTCCACCGCATCTACGAGCAGCGGATAGCTTTTTTCATCAAATGCATGCCCGTCACCCGCGATTTCCAGCCAGCGCTTGTCGCAAGTGGCCGCCTCGAAGGCGTCGCGGCCGTCCTGGACCGGCACCAGGTCGTCCGCATCGCCGTGGATCAGCAGCCACGGCTGGGTCACCGCTGCCGCCGCCAACAGCGTGTCGCCTAACGAATTCAGATCATCGACAAGCGTCCGCGACAGCGGGCAACTTGCATCCTCCCAGATCAAGCCCTCGTCCGGCGTGACGCCGGCGAACTCGCGCGCCGCGAAGGCCGCCGCGTGGGTCATTCCCGCCAATGAAACCAGGGCGCGGATCCGCAGATCCCTGACGGCGGTGAGCACCCCCACCGCGCCACCCATGCTGTGGCCGACGTAGGCCACTTGCACCTCGGCGGGGACCGCGTCGAGCACGGCTTGCAGGTCGCGGATTTCCTTGGTGATGCAGCAATCCTCAAAACGTCCCTCCGAGCCGCCGTTGCCCGGATAGGTGATGCGCAGGCACGGCCAGCCGCGCGCGGCAAGACCTTCGGCCAGCGCCACGAGTTGCGGCCGGTCCTTGTTGCCGGTCAAGCCGTGGCCGAGGATCACCAACGCATCTGGCCGCGGGCCGGGATGAAACGTGTGGTCGATGCGCTCGCCCGCGCGGTTCCTGATTTCACTGGGGGTCATCATGGTTAAAAATTTAGTGTCGCGCGCGATCCGGGAAAGTCAGTTCGGCGATGCTCGACTTGTCGAGATCGCCGAGCCCGAAGTCGATCATTTTCCGATATTGCGCCCCGGCCGCGTTGCCCACCGGCCCGCCACGCCGCAGCGAGGCCGACAGCTCCCGGAGCAGCGGCTCCATCCGCGCGAACACCGCCGCGTCCCTGCCCACTAGCAGATGGAGCGTGCCCTGCCGCGCCAGGCTGATGCTTGAGGCCACGCTCGCCGCCAGCGTCAGGTCGCGCATTTGAACTCACCGGTGACGTTGGGCTGGCCCGCGTCGTCCGGTGACACCCACGCCACGGATTCGGGGTTCAGGTTTGCGACCCTGAAAGCCGCCAACCCTGATGGGTTTTAGGGCTCCGGTGGCGTTTTGAGATTGAATGCGCCCCGTCGCCCGGCTAGCATCCAAGCATGGAACCCGACATCCTCACTGAACACGGCGACCTAGCCACTGAGCACGGCGATCCTGTCCGGCAGTTCTCCGTCATGCTGCCCAACCGCGTCGGCGCGCTGGCAGCCATGGTCAAACTGCTGCGGGGCTCGGCGATTGAGGTCATCGGCCTGAGCATGCAGGACTCGCGGGATGCCACGGTCGCGCGACTGGTGGTTTCCGACCCCGAGACGGCCGCGCAGATTTTCATGGAAAAAGGCATCCCGCACGCCACCTGCCACCTGGTGGTGGTGGTGTTGCGCGAATCCGGCCCGGGGCTGGTGCAGTGCCTGGAAGCCCTGATGATCGCGGAAACCAACATCGACTTCGCCTACGCGTTGTTGCCCAGCCCGAGCGGTTATTCGATGCTCGCGATCCACGTCGAGGATTACGAATTCGCCACCTCGGTGCTGCTGCAAAGCGGGTTCAAGCTGCTCTATCAGAACGACCTCAGCCGGTGAGTGGCCTGCGGTTGGCGGTAGGATTTCGCCGCGCCGGCCTTATTGTAACCCCCTGATTTCCTCGGCGATGATGCGCAGTCCGTCGCGGACGCTGGCCTCGTCCACCGCGTAGGAGACGCGGATGCATTGGTCGCGGTGCGCCCACTGCGGGTCGTCGTGGCCGAAGAAAAAGTAGTGACCGGGAATGACCAGCACGCCGCGCTGTTTGAGGCGCTGGTAGAGCGCGTAGGAGGTGATCGGCAGGCCGGGAAACCACAGCCAGAGGAAAATCGCCCCTTCGCTGCGGTGCATCAACCACTCGAAATCGTCGCCGAACGCGTCGCGGGCAGCCTGGCGGGCCAGCTCGCATTTTTCCTGATAGAACGGCCGCACCACCTCGCGGCTGAGGCGCAGGATTTCGCCCGACTCGACCAGCGGCAGCAGGATCTGCTGGCCGATGGTCGGATTGGACAGGCCGACGATGGCGCTCAGCGAGCCGAGGGCGCGGATGATGGCGGGCGGGCCGATGACGATGCCGGTGCGGGTGCCCGGCAAGCCGAGCTTCGACAGGCTGTAGGTGAGGATCACGTGCGGCTCCCAGAACGGGGTGGCGGGGCCGAACAGGATGCCTGGAAACGGCGCACCGTAGGCGTTGTCGATGAGCAGCGGGATGCGGTGGCTCTTGGCCAGCGCGGACAACCGGGCGAGCTCCTCGTCGGTTAGGACGTTGCCGGTCGGGTTGGTCGGCCGCGAGACGCAGATCGCGGCGATGTCGGGGGTGATTTCCAGGCGGTCGAAGTCCACCCGGTATTTGAATTCATGCGGCCCGGTGGTTTCAATCAGCGGGGGCACCGCGTGAAACAGGCCGCCGTCGACGCCCTGGTTGGCGTAGCCGATGTATTCCGGAACCAGCGGCAGCAGGATTTTTTTGCGCCCGCCATCCGGCATGCGCCCGGCCAGCAGGTTGAAGAGGAAGAAAAACGCGGTCTGTCCGCCCGGGGTGATGGCGATGTTTTCCGGGCCGATGTCCCAGCCGAAGGTGTCGCGGAACAGCGTGGCGATGGCGGATAGAAACCGCGGATTGCCGCGCGGCGGATCGTAGAGGGTCAGCGCCCGCTCGATCCCACCCGCCTCCGCTGCCAGTTCTACCAGGCGTTGCTGCCAGACGGCGGTCATTGCCGGGATCCGCGCCGGTTGCCCGCCGCCGAGCATGTTGAGGTCCTCCCCGCCGCTGGCCAGCGCGTGGCCGAGATCATCCATCAGCTCCTCGATTCCGCTGCCGCACCCGAGGTGGCGGCCAAATTGTGAAAATTCGTATGACATTGGCGGCGGACCTGTTCTATACTCCCGGCTCACCACCACAACTCCGAAACCACCATGTCACTCAAAGTCGGCGATCACGCCCCGGATTTCACCCTCGTCACCAAAACCGCCGAAGGGCCGCAGCTCGTGAAACTCACTGAGCTGATAGGCAAATCCAACATTGTCCTGTTATTCGTGCCGATGGCCTTCACCGGCGTCTGCACCACCGAGTTCTGCGCGATCTCCGCCGGCCTCGCCGACTACACCACCCTCGACGCCAAAGTCCTGGGCATCTCCGGTGACAATCCGTTCGCCCAGGCCGCCTGGGCGGAAAAGGAAGGCATCACCATCCCGCTGCTCAGCGACTACGAACATGCCGTCGCCAAAGCCTATGGCGTCGCCTACGACCAATTCATGCCTGCCGCCAATCTGATCATGGGTGGCGTGGCCAAGCGCTCCGCCTTCGTCATCGACAAGGCCGGCATCATTCAATACGCCGAGGTCCAGGAGCATCCCAAGGACCTCCCGGATTTCGACGCCGTCAAAGCCGCCTTGCGCGCGCTCTGAGCAGATGTCCGGGCTTGCATGAATCCACAGGCGGGCTAGAACCTGTGGACCCATCGCGTGAAAAGCTATTTCCTCCGCCGTTTGCTGCTGATCCCCCCAACCCTGGTGGGGATCACGTTGCTGGTGTTCACCATCACGCGGTTTGTGCCCGGCGGCCCATTGGACCGGATGCTCCAGGAAGCGTCGCGCGGGGCCGACCAAGGCGGCAAGCGCGCCTCCTCCAACCAAGGGCAGGGCGGCCTGAGCGAGGAACAACTCGAGGAACTCGAAGAACAGTTCGGCCTGCAGAAAAACGTGCTGGTCGCCTACGGCCAGTGGTTGGGCGTGGCACCCCGCGAGGTGAGGATCTCCAAGGGCGAATTCAGCGAGCGCGGCGAGGAATGGATCGGCGGCGAAATCGATCCGGCCACCACCACCGAGGTGGTGCTGCGCGACGATGGCCGTGCGGTGCGGGTGTCCCGCACCGGCGAGGCGCTGCGGGCGGCGGTGTTCGCGGAAACCGGCCAACCGGTCGCCACCGAGGGCTGGATCGTCCGTTATGAAACCAAGCTCGACCGCCAACAGCGGTTCGCGCGGCGCAACCCGGCCAACCCGGCGGTGCCTGACTACGCGCCGCGGGCGGTGATCTACCAGACCCGCCTCTCCGGCCTGCTGCAGGGTGACCTCGGCCGCTCGACGGTGTACAACGACCCGGTCCACGAGATGATTCTGGCGCGGATGCCCATCGCGGCGTATTTCGGCCTGCTCACCGCCTTCATCACCTACGCGGTGTGCCTGCCGCTGGGCGTGTTGAAGGCGCTCAAACACCGGACCTTCATCGACTCCGCGTCCTCGGTGCTGATTTTCCTCGGCTACTCGATCCCGGGCTTCGCGCTCGGCGCGATTTTATTGGTTCACCTCGGCGCGCGGATGAACCTGTTCCCCTTGTTCGGGCTGACCAGCGCGGATTTCGACCACCTCGACACGCTGGGAAAAATCCAGGATCTGGCGCACCACACGGTGCTGCCGCTGCTGTGTTACATCGTCGGCTCGTTCGCGATGCTCACGATGATGACCAAGAACAACCTGATGGACAACCTGGCGGCCGACTACGTGCGCACGGCGGTGGCCAAGGGCGCGAGTTTCCGCCAGGCGGTTTTCGGTCACGCCTTCCGCAACTCGATGATCCCGATCGCCACCAGCCTTGGCGACCTGGTGGCCATCTTCATCGGCGGCTCGATGCTCATTGAGACGGTGTTCGACATCCAGGGCTTCGGCCTGTTGCAATACCAATCGGTCATCGCGCGCGACGTGCCGGTGATCATGGGCACGCTGACCGTCGCGGCATTTCTCATGTTGATCGGCAACGTCATCTCCGACGTCGTCGTGGCCATGGTGGACCCCCGGATCAAATTCGAGTAACCATGCGCGCCACCGGAACCTTCCT
>JBAXBG010000131.1:0-10557 GCA_037142115.1 Verrucomicrobiota bacterium
TCAACGCCCACACCCTGGTCGCCTCGGCCCTGCCGATCAACGACAACCTGGTCAATCAGGGCCTGCTCAACAATCCCGACCGCGAGTTCCTTCTCGACGGACTGGGCAAAGGCACCGTCGGCGACGTGACCGTGCAAGCCGGCGCGGCAATCACCAGCCCGGTAAGTGACGACGGCAATGGCGGACGGGTTTTTCTCGCGGGCGCCAACGTGAGCAACTCGGGCACGATCTCGACTCCCGCCGGCCAGACGATTCTCGCCGCCGGCTTGCAGGTCGGCATCCTCGCCCATTCCAGCGACGATCCGGCGATCCGCGGCCTGGATGTGTATGTCGGAGCCGTGACCGATCCGGCGTCGGTGATCGATCCTGACGCGGGGACCGCCACCAATCAGGGTCTGATAGATAGCGCGCGCGGCAACCTCACGATCACCGGCAAGACTGTGGAGCAATCCGGCATCGTCGAAAGCTCCACCTCCGTGGCCCTCAATGGCAGCGTCCAACTGCTGGCGAACTACGGGGCTATCAAGAATACCGGCTACGATTCGAACAACGCGTCCACCGGCGGCGCTTTCATTTATACTTCCGCCGGCGAGGTCACGCTCGGAGCGGGCAGCATCACCCGGATTCTTCCCGAGTATGGCAGCACGGACAAGGCCACCGGCACCGGGCTGGCGTTGCGCTCGCAAATCCAGGTCCAGGGTGCTGATATTCACCTGCAAACCGACGCGGCCATTCTCGCTCCCGGCGCCGTGGTTGGGTTCAAAGCCGGGACCTGGACGGCTCTCCCGAGCGGCCCCTACTCGGCATTCCTGGCCGCCGGCGGCCAGATCTATCTGGACCACGGCGCGACCATCAACCTGGCGGGCACCACCGATGCCGCCGCGTCGGTGCTCCAGAACTATCTGACTGTCACCCTGCGCGGTTCCGAGTTGGCGGTCGCGCCGCTGCAGCGTGACGGCGTGTTGCGCGGCGACACCATCGTCGTCGACACCACCAAGACCGGCACCTACAACGGCCTGGGCTGGGTGGGCACGCCACTCGCGGACGTGGCCGGCTATCTGAATCTCATTGAACGCGACGTGGCGCAACTGACCACCGCCGGTGGCACGCTCGACCTGTCCGCCGGGGGCGCGGTGGTGATCCGCAATGGCGCGAGCATCGACGTCTCGGGAGGCTGGACCAACTTCGCCGGCGCGGCCGTGCAAACCACCCGCCTCCTGCTTCAAGGGCGACTGGTGGACATCGCGCTCGCCACGCCGGACCTGACCTATGACGGGGTATTCACCGGCACCTCGACGATCACCAACTCGAAGTGGGGCGTGACCGACGTTTTCCAGCTGGCGCTGGCCCCCACCGGCACTCCCTATCAGGCAGGCTATACCCAGGGGGCCGACGCCGGGAGCATCGCGATTTCCGCGCCCGCAGTGGCGCTGGACGGCGCGTTGCTGGGAACCAGCGTCGCGGGTGCCAGGCAAATCCGCTCCAGCGCGACGGCCAGCCAATTGCCCGCCGCCGGATCGCTCACGCTGCAGCTGCAGGCGCAGCTGTATTCCGCCAGCACCAACACGATTTACACCTACTTCCCCACCCGTCCGACGGTGATCTTCGGATCCGCCGGTCAGGCCGAGGTCGCCGACTTCGACCCGAATTCCATCGCGCTGGACGCCGGGCGGGCCGGCCCGATCTATCTATCAGAATCACTGCTCGCCTCGCGCGGCCTGTCCAATCTCACCGTGGTCAACGAAGGCGGTGACATTCTCCTGCCGGCAGACGTCAGCCTGGCGCCGCGGACAGGCAGCCGGGTGTCCCTGACGGCGGCGAACATCACCCTGGCGGGCGCCATCGTCTCGCCCGGCAGCAGCCTGGCATTCAAGGCGCTGAATCTAACGAGCTATGAGGAGGCGCTCGCGGTTGATTTCACCCCGCCGCCCAACCCCGGACGTGGCGTTCTGACGCTGGGGACCTCCGCGCGGCTTGACACGGCGGGCCTGGTGACTGACGACCGGCTCAGCGGGGCGTTGAATCCGATCGTGCTTGGGGGCGGCCAGATCAGCCTGCTCGCCTACACCGCCGACCTGCAGGCGGGTGGCGCAGTCGATGTTTCAGGCGGCTGCGTGCTGACATCATCGGGGAAATCCAGCTACGGCGACGGTGGCGCCATCACCATCGAGGCGGGCGTGAACCCCGGGGCCAAGGCACTCGGCGGCTTGCTCACCTTGGATTCGACGTTGGCGGGCTATTCCGGCAGCCAGGGTGGCAGCCTCGGCATCCAGGCCCCGCATATCCAAATCGGAGGAACCACCACGGAAGCGGACACGCTGGTGCTGACGCCGGAATTTTTCAGCGCCGGCGGTTTCGGCACGTTCCGCCTCAGCGGGCTGGGGGTGGGTGACCGGCCCGGCGTGTTAGTGAAGGCGGGCACGGCCGTCGCGCCCGTGGTCAAGAGCTATCGGGCGGAACTATCGCCTGGCGGGCTGGCTCTGGGCGTGTTCGAGGACATCGTCGGCAGGCGCGCACCGGTGAGTCTGGTCCTGGCCTCGCCGGGCGTGAAGGAGCGCCAGATTTTTGAAACGGGCGACGTGGTCCTGGAGGAGGGATCGGTGATCCGCACCGATCCTGGTGGGTCCGTTAGGATCAGTGGCGGCACGGTGACCCTTCTCGGCTCGATCATCGCGCCCGCCGGCACGATTGCCGCAGGCGGCGGGTCCACCACGGGGATCATCACCAATCCGACCCATGCCGTGGTGACGACCTATGTGGGCTCGCATGCCATGCTGGACGTTGCCGGCGCGGTGGTGTTGTCGCCGGATAACTTCGGCCGCCGGACCGGCAGGGTCCTGGCAGGCGGTAATATCATTCTAACTGGAAACATCTCCGCCGCCACGGGCTCGGTAATGGACGTCTCGGGAACCAGTGCCGTGCTGGACCTTGATCCCGCCATCGTGGCACCGCTCGGCATTTCCGGTGGGATATTCCACGGGTTGAATGCCACCCCGCAGGGCATCGCCAGCGTCCCCGTCACGGTGGACAGCGACGCGGGGAGCATCACGTTGACCGGCAAGGAATTGCTCTTCACCGACGCCACTCTGATAGGAAACGCCGGCGGGACCACCGCCAGCGGGGGGGGGCTGGCGGTTTCTTCCGGGACATTCACCGAGGGAGTCCTCGCCTCGCCCACGCAGGTCAATCTCACCGTGACCCAATCGGGCGGCGGCGGCGGCAGCGCCATCGGCTCGGCGCCGGGCGATGGCGGGCACTTTGCGGTTGCTGCGTTTTCGGCCGGCGGTTTCGACTCGTTAGCTCTCAACGGCGTTGTTGCGTTCGAGGGCGCGGTGGAGATTGGCGCGCGGCGGGAGTTGAGCGTTTCGTCGGGCGGGCTGGTTTACGCCGCTGGCGCGGTGCGCTTGTCCGCTCCGCACATCACCCTTGGCCAAGCGCAGGCGGTGGTGTTGCCAGCCAACGAGGCCAACCCGTTTGCAACCAGCGTCCTGCCCACCCATGGCTCCGGCAGCTTGATCGCCGACGCCAGCCTGATCGATCTCGGCCACCTCTCGTTCCAACAGATCGGGAGCGCCACACTCAACGCGGACCACGGCGACATCCGGGGCAGCGGCACCGTCCAGATCGCAGGCGACCTCACGCTGCGCGCGGGCCGGATTTTCCCGAACTCTGCCTCGACGCTCAACCTCATTGCCTACGATTATCCCGCCGGCGGCATCACTGGGGAAAGCCATCTTGAGATCCAGGCGTCCGCCACGCGCGCGCTGCCGCTATCCGCCGGGGGCACGCTCGGGCTCTACGCCACTCACATCTCACAGCAGGGCACGCTGCGCGCGCCGTTCGGAACCATCAACCTCGGCTGGGACGGCACCGGCACCCCGCCCGTCGATCTGCTTGCGGGGGCGGCGGCGGGCGGCGGTTTTCCGGTGACGAAAACCCTCGCGCTGGGTTCCGGCAGCGTGACTTCCGTGTCGGCAGTGGACCCGCTTACCGGGACGGGCGTGGTCATTCCCTACGGAATCAGCACCGACGGCGAAAACTGGATCGACCCGCGGGGCGTGGACATCACCACCAGCGGCGCGCCGGAAAAATCCATCGTGCTCTCGGCAGTGAGCGTGACCACAGCCAGTGGCTCGTCGATCGACCTGCGGGGCGGCGGCGACCTCTATGCCTACCGCTGGGTCAAGGGGCTGGGTGGGCCAACCGATATTCTGGCGTCCCCCACCCGCTTTGCGATTCTGCCCGGCATCGCGTCGGACTTCGCGCCGGTCGCGGACTACAACACCAGCACCAGCGAGCAAAACCTGATCGCCGGCAACAGCGGCAGCGGTTATACTAACAGCACATTAAAGGCGGGTGACCGGATCTATCTGGCTGGCAGCAACACGCTGGCCGCCGGGTATTACACCTTGCTGCCCGCCCGCTACGCCCTGCTGCCCGGCGCGGTGCTCGTCACCCCCAAAAGCGGCGGCGGCGCCGCCACGGCCGAACTGGCGGATTCCAGCAGCCTGGTGTCCGGCTACCGCTTCAACAGCCTGAACTCGACGCTTCCGCTGGCCACTATCAGCAGCCGGTTCGAGATCGCCTCGTCGGACGTCGTCCATTCCCGTGCCCGGTATGAGAATTACCTGGCCAACACGTTCCTGGCAAGCGCGGCGCAGGCCGAGGGTGGGACGGTGTCACGCCTGCCGATGGACTCCGGCCACCTGGTGTTCCAGGCGTCGCAAGCGATGAATCTGCTAGGTTCGGTGACCTCCGCCTCGATCGCCAGCGGCCGCGGTGCCGCCATCGACATCAGCACACCGCTCGACACCCTGATCACCTCCGCCGCTCACGCCGAGGAGGCCGGCATGATCTATCTGGATAGCGGCACGCTCAGCTCGTTTGGAGCCGAAACCCTGCTGGTCGGCGGTCGCCGCAGCAGCGGCACCGCCGGTTCAACGGTGGCGGTCCGCTCCGGCATGGTGACGGTGGACAACCGTGGTTCCACCCTCTCCGCGCAGGACCTGATCCTGGTGGCCAACGATGCCATCACCGTCAAGGATGGCTCCGCGCTGGTGGCCGCGGGCGCCCTCAGCGAGTCTGACAATCTGTTACTTGCCGGCAACGGGGCGTTGCTGCGCGTCTCGGCGGACCCCAAGGCGCAGGCCCTCCGCTCCGGCATCACCCGTGCCAGCGCGCCATTGCTCACCATCGGTGCCGGTGCCTCCCTGCGCGGCGGCAGCGTGCTGCTGGATTCGTCGGCAGGCATGGCGCTCTCGCCCACGGCGGAGTTCGCCGCCAGCTCCTATCAGTTCAACGCCGGCAGCATCGCGCTGGTGCTGGGCGAAACCGGCGTGGCGGTTTCCGGCAGCGGCCTGGTGGTGGCCAACGCGACCCTGCAAACCCTGCAAGCCGCGGCCACGCTCAAGCTGCTGAGTTATTCCGCCATCGATCTGTATGGTTCGGGTTCCTTCGGGACGACATCGGGCCTGGCCAACCTCACGCTCAGCGCCGGACAAATCCGCGCCATCAATCCGGCCGGCGGGACGGCTCACATCGCCGCCGGCAACCTGCGTCTGGAAAACTCGGCGGCGGCGGCCTCGATTCCGGCAACGGGCGCGGCGCTCGGCAACCTGACTCTGAGCGCCGAGACCCTCACCCTGGGTGCCAACAACCTGGCGATCAGCGGCTATGCTTCCGTCGTGCTTGAATCGACGCGCGGGATCCGCGGTGAGGGCGCTGGCGGATTGTCCGTTCAAGCAGACCTCGTGGCCAGAACCCCCGTCCTGGCAGGCACGTCCGGCGCTAACCGAACTATCGCCGCCGGCGGGACCCTCACGCTGAGCGGCGCGAGTTCCAGCACGGCGGAGACGCTTGTGTCAGGCCTTGGCTCCTCGCTTGCGATCACGGGCGGCACGATCCATATCGACACCGCCATTTCCCTGCCCAGCGGCTCGCTTACCCTGCGCGCCAGCAGCGGGGACCTGACCGTCACCAGCCTGCTAGATGTTTCGGGCAGCACCCAGTATTTCCACGATGTCAGCCAGCTCACCAGCGCGGGAACCATCACGCTGGCGGCGGCAGGCAACGTCCGGTTGGCGGCAGGATCCATCCTCGATCTCTCAGCGCCCGCCCAAGGCGGCAACGGCGGCGCGCTGGTGGTGTCCACCCCCACCGGGTCGTTCAGCATGGCCGGCACCCTGCGCGGGTCCGGCGGCGGCGCTGGCGCGGATGGCAGTTTCGCGCTCGACGTGCTGGAGCTGCCCACGCTCGCCGCGCTGAGCACGGGCCTGGGTGCCGCGCGGCTAACAGCCAGCCAGTCGATCCGCGTGCGCGCCGGCAATGTGGTGATCGATGGCGCGGCGGCGGCGCGCGCTTTCGCGCTAACCGCAGATCAAGGCTCGATCACCGTCACCGGTGTGATCGACGCCGCGGGCGACACCGGCGGCTCAATCAGCCTGGCCGCGCACGGCGACCTAACGGTCACCAACGGCGCGCACCTCACCGTGGCGGGCTTGGATTTCAACAGCGCGGGCCAAGGAGGCTCCATCACGCTGGAAGCGGGCAGCCAGCTCGCCGGCATCGAAGGCAGCGGCGCGGTGGATCTCCAAGCCGGTTCGGTGTTGGATCTTTCCGTCGCCAGCAAGATCGCCGGCAGCAGCGCCGCGCACGGGCAGTTCAGCGGCAAGCTCCACCTCCGCGCGCCGCGCACCGCGGGCAACACCGAGGTGCGGGTCGGCTCCATCAACGGAACCATTCTGGATGCCTCCGCCATCGTGGTGGAAGGCTATCAACTCTACAAGCTGACGAGTTCGGACGGCACCATCACCAGCGCGCTCCAGGGCACCATCAAGGCCGACGCCACCGCCTACCTCGGTGCGGCGGGCACCACCACGGCCAATTACACCGCGATGCGCAACCGCCTGCTCGCCAACAACCCGGGCCTGGCCGACGCGCTGGTGCTCGCGCCCGGCGTGGAAATCATCAACCGCGTCGGCGATCTCACGCTCGGCAGCGCGTCATCCACCACCACCGCCGACTGGAATCTGGCCAACTGGCGCTTCGGAGCGCGCGGCGCGGCCGGCGTTCTAACGCTTCGGGCGGCCGGGGACGTGGTGTTATTCAACGCGCTGAGCGACGGCTTCGCCCCGACCCTGGCCAGCAGCGACACCACCTGGCTGTGGACCGCCCGGCTGGCGGCAGCCAACGCGCTGCTGCCCGTCAACGAGCAATCCTGGTCCTACCGACTCACCGCGGGCGCGGACCTCGGCGCGGCGGGCTTTGGCGCGGTGCTTCCCGCCAGCGCGCTCACTGCCGGCAAGGGATCGCTCAAGCTCGGCAAGAACGCCACCAATCTGGCAAGCGCCACCGGCACCAGCGCGACGACCGCCTCGGCCATCGCCAACCGCTTCCAGGTCATCCGCACCGGCAGCGGTGCAATCGACATCCATGCCGCGCGCAACGTGGATTTGCTCAACCAGTTTGCCACGATCTACACGGCCGGCACCGCGGTGGCCGATGCCACCCTGGGCGGACTCTTCCAGGAGCCCTCGCTGAGCGCGGTGAATTCCAATGCGCTGGGCGTGGCCCAACAGACCTATGCCGTGCAATACAGCATGGCAGGCGGTGATGTGAACATCCAAGCCGGCGGCAACATCGAGCACCTCACACTTCTCAACGGGCAGCTCGTCGCCGATTCACAACTCCAGATGCCAACCAACTGGCTCTATCGCCGCGGTTATGTCGATGCCGTCACCGGCGCGTTCGGCACCGACCGGACCGGCGTGGCGACCTCCACGACCTGGTGGGTGGACTTCAGCAACTTCTTCCAGGGTATCGGGGCGCTCGGCGGCGGCGACGTCACGCTGGAGGCCGTCGGCACCATCAGCAACGTCGATGCGGTCATACCTACCAATGCCCGCATGCCCGGCTACGCCACTAGCAGCCATGCAGACACCGCAACGCCGGATGCCAGCCGGCTCCTCGAACTGGGAGGCGGCGAGTTGCTCGTCAAAGCGGGCGCGGACATCGATGCCGGGGTTTATTATGTGGAACGCGGCAACGGCACGCTCGCCGCCGGGGGGGCGATCCACACCAATGCGACCCGCTCGATCCTGGATGCCAACCGCCAGTATCTCGCCAGCAGCTACACGCAGCTGCCAACGACCCTGTTCCTGGGCAAAGGCTCTTTCGCGGTTAGTGCGAACGGCAGTGTGGTTCTCGGGCCTGTTGCCAACCCGTTCCTGCTGCCCGCCGGCCAGCTCAACGGGTATTATAACAAGAGCTACTTTTCCACCTACGGCCAGGACAGCGGCGTGTCGGTGGTTTCGCTCGGCGGCGATGTCACCCTCAAGACATCCGCCTCCCAAGCCGCCGGCTTCGAGGAACCGCTGCTCGCCCTGTGGTATAAGAACAAACTGCTCTTCAACAGCAACTCTGCCTCTGCCGCCGCTAAGAAACCCTGGCTGCGTCTCAGCGAGCGGGACGCCAACCCCTTCACCACCCTGTTCTCGCTTGAGCCCGGCACGGTCTCGGCCATTGCCTTCTCCGGGGATGTGAACCTCGCGGGCGGCCTGCTGCTCGCCCCGGCGCCGCGCGGCAACGCGACCCTCTTCGCCCGCGGCTCGATCAACGCCCTGCAACCCAGCGGCATTCTCGTCGCCAACGGCGTGACCACGACCTATTGGGGGAGCTCCCAGATCAATCTATCGGACGCGGATCCGGCCGCCATCCCCGGCGTGGCCAATCCCTTCGGCTATCAGGCACTCGTCGGGACATCGACCCTCGCCGCGACCACCCAGGCGGGATTTCTGGATTTCATCAAGGCGCTGTTCCTGGAATCCGGCGATACTCTTGGCAGCAACATCACCCTGCAGACCAAACAGAATCTGCACAGCGCGGGGCTGCTGCACCTGGGCGACGCCGAACCGCTGCGCCTGTATGCCGGCGAGGGCGACATCTCCGGGCTCACGCTGTTCTCGGCCAAGGCCGCCCGTGTGATCGCGGGGCGCGACATCTCCGACATCGCACTCTACGTGCAGAACACCAGCGCCGATGACACCAGCGTCGTCGCCTCCGGCAGGGATCTGCTGCCATATACCACGCTGTCGCAGTTGCGTCAGGCCGCCTCCACCGGCGGCAATGTCATCAACACCAGCGTCAGCGGCAAGGCGCGCGACGGCGACATCCAGATCAGCGGACCGGGCACCCTGCAGGTCCTGGCAGGACGCAACCTCGATCTGGGGACCGGCTCCAACAACCCCACGGGCACCGGCACCGGCATCACCAGCATCGGCAATGTCCGCAATCCCTACCTGCCCTTCGAGGGCGCGGATGTCGTGATCGCCGCCGGTCTCGGCGTTGCCAGCGGCCTTACTCACAGCGCGCTGCGCCTCCCGGAATTCATCGCCGCCTACGTGCTCACGCCCGCCGGCGCGGCGCTGCTGGCGGAAATCGTCCCCGGTCTCGTCTTCGCGGATCAAACGCCCGAGGAACAGGCGCGCCTCGCGTTGGCAGTGTTCTATCGGGTGTTGCGCGATGCCGGGCGCAGCCATGCCGCAACCGGCAGCTACACAAGCGCCCAGGCCGCCATCGCCAGCCTGTTTGGCAGCAGCGCGTGGGATGGCGGGATCCGCGCCCGCGCCCGCGACATCCGCACCACCAACGGCGGCGACATTGCCATCCTGGTGCCCGGCGGCGGGTTGGAACTCGCCGCCACCGCCGGCGGCAGCACGCTGTCACCTCCCGGCATTATCACCGAGGGCGGCGGCAATATCTCGATCTTCGCGCGCAACGACATCAGCATCGGCATTGGCCGGATCTTCACCCTGCGCGGCGGCAACGAAATCCTCTGGTCGTCACAAGGCGACATCGCCGCGGGGTCCTCGTCCAAAACCGTGAAATCCGCCTCACCGACCCGCGTGCTCATCGATCCGCAGAGTGCCGCGGTCAAGACCGATCTATCAGGACTGGCGACCGGCGGCGGCATCGGCGTGCTGGCCACCGTCAAGGGCGTGCTGCCGGGCGATGTCGATCTGATCGCGCCGTTAGGCACGGTGGACGCGGGAGACGCGGGGATCCGGGTTTCGGGCAACCTCAACATCGCCGCCAGCCAGGTGCTCAATACCGCCAACATCGCCGTCGGCGGGTCCAGCGCCGGCACGCCGGTGGCCGCCGTGAGTGCCAACGTCGGTGGCCTCACCTCCGCGGCGGCCGCCGCCACCGCCGGCACCAGCGCGGCCACCCAGGCCGCCGCCAACCCGCCGGCCCGCGACAATCTATCGGCCGCCGAAGAACCGCCCTCGATCATCACCGTGGAGGTGATCGGCTACGGCGGCGGCTCGGACGAAGAGACGGAAGATCAAAAACGCGACGGGGCCCAGTGATGTTCGGTGACAGGGCCGGGACCGGGCGAAGCGAACCGAAGCGAACCGGAGCGCAGCGGAACCGGAACGAAGTGGAGATGGCCGCAGGCAAATGGCCGAACAGTTGATTCCAAATAATGAGGCCAATGAACTGGATTGACGCAGATGTAGAGGGATCTGTGCAATTGATCCTGCAAAGGAAAATGAGAAC
>JBAXBG010000132.1:0-10315 GCA_037142115.1 Verrucomicrobiota bacterium
GGGATGGTGGTGGAGTTTGCACGAGCCGCATGGAAATTATCAAGACGCTATTCAAGGTGCTGGTGATCGCCGTGGTTTATTTGGGTATCGGCCCGGGGCTGGGTTTCTATCTGCGAGGCAAGGATTGGGGTCGGCGGGTGGCGCTGGGGTTCATGGCGTGGTGCCTGGTGCGCCCGCGCTCGGACTTCACCTTGATGCTCGATTCCATCGAGGGTTACCGCGGGCATTGCCGCGGTTTTGAATTCAACTTCCTCGAGGCGATTGCGCTGGGCCTGGCACTGACGGCCGTGTTGGAAAGGCGGCGGGATTTCCGGTTTTTCCCGCCGGGGCTGTGGGCGTGGTTGTTGTGGATTGGGGTGGGATTGCTGTCGGCGCAGGGCGCGATTGATCCGACTTACGCGCTGATGCCCGCCTTCAAGTTTGCCAAAATGGGTTTCATCTTTGTGGGGGTGTTTGCGGCGCTGCACGACCTGCGGGATATCAAGGCGATGATGCGGGGCTTTGCGATCGCCCTGCTCATGCAGATGTGGGTTTGCCTGTGGGCGCGCTATGCCCAGGGTGCCTTTCAAGTGATGGGCTGGTTTGAGCATCAGAACCCGATGGCGATGTGGTCCTACACCCTGGCCTTCCCGATTTTGGGCTTGGCGCTCTCCAAGGAAACCTCGCCGCGCGACGTGCTGCTGTATTTCAGTGCCTTCGGGGCGGCGGGTTTGGTGGTGCTGCTGTCGGTTTCGCGGGCCTGCCTGGCGGCCTTCGTGGTGGGATCGGTGGTGGTGGTGGCCGGCTCGTTTGTGCAGGGTGTCACCGTGCGGCGGGCGGCGCTCGGGATATTCGGCGCGGCGTGCGGGGTGCTGATGATGGCCAAGGCGGCGAACACCTTCATGACCCGCATCGGCTGCGATAATTTGCCCAAAGACGACCTGCGCCTGATTCTCAACGAGCAGTCGGCGGCGATGCTGCGCGACCATCCGTGGGTGGGGATCGGCTGGAACAACTTCGGCCTGGCCAACAGTCGGCCGCAGGGGCTGAAGTATTCCCAGATGTTGGAGCGCTGGCAGGAGAATCGCGGCCAGAAGGTCTACCCGGAGAACTTCACGGATAACCCACTGACGGAAAGTTTCTACTGGCTGACCCTGGCGGAAACCGGGAGTCTGGGCTTCGCTACCTTCATGTTATTCGCGGGCATCACGCTGTGGCACGGCTTGCGCACCACGCTCGGCCTGTGGAAATCGCCGCTCGGCCTGCTGCTGCTCGGGGTGAGCGTGGCGCTCGCCATCAGTTATTTCCATCTGCAGGTGGAGCGGATCCTGGTGCAGACCAAGAATCTAACGACCTGGATCATCTATTGCGCCATCCTGTCGCGCGCGGAATGGTGGCGGCGCCAGCACAAGGTCAGGCGCAAGTTGGAGAGGTGAGGGCCGGGCGGCGTGGTGTTTTTTGCGCAGCCGGGTCATCGGCCGCTCGATCAGGTGGTAAATCGCGTAGGCCAGGGCCAGCGAGATGCCGAAGGCCACGATGCCCCGGATCAGCGGCGGCAGCGGCCGGGGCGTGTGTTCCAGGGCCGCGATCACGGTGAAATGGACCAGATAGAGCGGATAGGAAAGCAACCCGAGCAAGCGCAGCGGCTTGCTGTTGAGGACGCGGAAGGGAGGCCAGCCGGGATAACGGATCGCGGCCACAAACAGCGGATAGAGCGCCAGGCCCTGCAGCGTGTAGCGCGCGGTTTCGCGGAAATCCGCCGACCGGTAACCCAGGGTGGCGCCGAGCAGCACCAGTCCCGCCGGGACCAGCCCGAACTTCCACAGGCGCTCGGAACCGTGGCGCGCGTCCAGCACCGGATTGCCCCAGATCGCCAGCATGCAGCCGAACAGGATGCTGTCCAGGCGGGTGTCCGTGGCCGAAAACGTCCGGTGGGCATCCGCTCCCATCCCGACGCACAGGCCGTAACGCCACGCCAGCACCGCCGCACACAGCAGGCCCAGCACCAGCACCTGGCCGCGCGGCCTGAGGCCCAGCCTGACGAGCGCCAGATAGAGGCAGGGGAAGACCAGATAAAAGTGCTCCTCCACCGCCAACGACCAGAACACCCCGCTGCCGATGACCATGCCGTCATTGCCATGGAAAATCGAATAGTAATTCGCGAAGTGCAGCACCTGGCTGAGCATCGGCACGGCGCGGATCTCCCCCGGCAGCAGCCCGGCCAGCGTCAGCAGCACCCCCAGCGCGAGCACGAAATAAAACGACGGCCAGATGCGCAACATCCGCCGGATATAGAATTGCTTGAGATCGATGCGTCCGGACCGCTCCAACTCGCGCCGCAGCAGGGTGGTGATCAGATAGCCGCTGAGGAAAAAGAAAATCGTCACGCCCAAGCCGCCGGGGACCATCCGCTCCAGGCCGGCGTGGGACAGAAACACCGTCAAAAACGCCACCGCCCGGATGCCGTCGAGGGATGGGATGTGAAAGGGCGGTTTGCTCATGAGGGCTGGCGCGTTCTTGGTGTGGGCATGCTGCCGCCGGGTGTGCGTCAGGGGGTGGGTTGGCTGAGGGGAATCGAGAGGGTCGGGTTTTGACTGCTGCCGGCAAACTTCGCTCCCGCGCTGGCGGCGTAGCTGCGGGCGGCATCGTTGAAGATGAGTTTGACCGTGGATTCGATCAAACCGAGCGGCCGGTATGGGATCCAGACGATGTCGCCGGGTTGAAGCAGCACGTCGGTTTCCTGGCCGGTGATGATTGCCTTGAGGTTGACGATGGCCGCGGTGGGTTTTTCCAGCGAGCCGCGCACGATGACAACTTGGTTGATGCAGGCGTCCTTGTTGGGGCCCTTGCCCTGGGCGAGGCAGTCGACCAAGGTCAGGGATTCCTTGTAGCGGATCGCTTGGGGGCTGCCGACGGCACCGAGCAGCAAGACGGTGGAGGAGTTCGCCGATGGCAGATAGATCAGATCATTGTGGTGCAGGAAGACGTTTTGGGACATGTCACCCGACTTGATGAGTTTTTCAAAACTCACGGGCAGGATGTCGCCGTCGCGAATGATCACGCTGCTGGCGAGGTCGGCGATTTCCACCGAGGTGCCGGAAAGCCCTGACATGGCAAGCCCGCCGGACTGCGAGACGGCTTCGAGCAGGGTGGTGGGCTGGCGCAGCGGATAGATTCCGGGGTGCAGGACCTGGCCGAGCATCCAGTAGCGGCGCGAGCGCACTTCCACCAGGCTGACGTTGACCAGCGGGTTGGTGTAATCGCGCTTGAGGGCCCCGCTGAGCTGTTTGGCGAAGGCGGCCGAGGTCAGGCCCTCGGCATGGACGCCCTCGGCGAGGTTGTAGTAAACCATGCCGTCGGGCATGACAAACGTGCGCGCCAAGGTGCCGGGCACTTCGGCGATTTCGATTTCCAGGACGTCGCCAGGTCCGAGGATGTAGGGCTCGTGGGGCGAGCGCAGCAGCTTGGGGTCGAGCGAGCGTTTGATGGCGACATTGGAAAAGGTGAGGTTTTTGACGGTTTGGTCGACTTTGCGCGCATTGAACTGCGACTTGGGGATGGTCTGTTGGCAGGCGGAGCCGAGCAGGCCAAGGACCGCCACGGCGCAGGGGAAGAGGCGGGTAAAGGACATCAGGGTGGGGGGATGTTGACGTTGACCCAACTGGACGCGGCGCTGGTGGCGAAGGCGGAGATGGCGGCCTTGAGAATGTCTTCCGCCACCAGCCAGGGGCGGTCCGCGACGTAAACAATGTCCTTGGGTTCCAGTTTGAAATCCTTTTCTTTCGCGGCCAGGATCTGCTTCACGTTGATGCAGAAGGTTTGGGGGGCGTCAAAGCTGCCACGGACCACCAGCACGCGGGTGGTCCAAGCCGTGTCGGTGAACCCGCCGCGGCGGGAGATCGCCGAGATCACCGAGGCATCCTCGGTGAGTCCTTGGGTGCCGGGTGACGCGACGGCACCCAGGACGTAGTAGTCGTTGCTGATGTTCGAGGCGATGTAGATGAAATCGTTCGGTTCGATTTCGACGTTGTAGCGCATTTGGCCTTCATGGAGCAGGCGGCGGAAGTCAATCGGCAGGTGCTCGCCGCCGCGCGAGAGGAAGGACCGGTCCAAATCGGCGAGTTCCATGATTTTATACTCAAACATCCCGGTTTCGAGGCCGCCGGCATTGGCGATGGCTTCGACCAGAGTGATCGGGCGTTCGAGGGTGACCACGCCCTTATTGGCGACTTTGCCGAGGATGGTGAAGCGTTTCGAGCCGATTTCCTGCGGCGTGATGATGACGCGCGGCGAGCGGAAGTGCTCCGATAGGCCCTTTTCGATGGCGAGCCGAGCCTCGTCAAGAGTGAGTCCGGAGACCTGGATGTTTTGGGCCTGCAGATAGCTGATGGTGCCGTCGGGGGCGATGCGGAAGCCCGGGCGGGCGAGTTCGGGCCGGCCAAACAGCGCGAAGTTAATCACGTCACCGGGGCCCAGTTCGTAGCGGTTGCGCCATGACGTGGGTGCGGCGGGCGACTTGTTGCCAGGCAGAGTGGCATGGGGGGCTGGCGCGGGTGGCGATTCGTCACTCGCGCCGCAGGCCAGAATCAGCGTGCAGGCATAAAGCAACAGGATGGATCGACCGCTGGGCATGTGGGCAGAGCTTAGGAAAAGCGTTTGGCGAGGATGCTGGAGACCACGTCTGCGGCAATCCGAATGCGCCCGCTCGGGCGTTCGGTCCAGGCGATAGTGCCGTTGCATGGCGGCAGGTAGGCCTCGCCCAGCGGGCGGAACTGGCGGGCGCGGCGCAACGAATCCTGGTCGCCGCCAACCACCGCCATCCAGTAGCTGACCGATGCCAGCAGGTCCCGGTTGGCACCGTGGGGCAAGGAGGACGCGCGCAGCAAGGTGACCTCCTCCGGGTCGGGGCTTGGCGTGGTCAGGTTGGCCGGGCTCGGTGGGCATGTCAGCCACTCCAACTCATCCGGGCGACTGGTCTCGCTCCACAGGACGTCTGGAGTGAGGTCGTGGACGCGCAGCAGATGGCCGGTGTCATTCCAAGCGGCGGCGGCAAGCATCGACCAAAAACGGCGCTCGGCGGCGGGATCCAGCGCCGGCGTCCACCACAAAATCACGCCCGGCGAGTTGAGGCGGGGGGCCAGTTGGGTGATCCAAAAGTGGTCGACGGCGGCGCGCGCTTCCCCGTCGTCGGTGGCGGGGACGCAGGCCACCAGCGGGGCGTGGGTCGCGGCGCAGCATTCGAGCACGGAACGTCTGGAGCTGCGATGGGTGAGCAGCAACGAGAGCAGGGTGGAGAATCCTGCGCCGAGGATCCCGCCGCCGAGGCTCAGGATCGCGGGTTTTTTGATCAGGGACGAAGGGACGATGCGGCGCGCGTCCGGGGTTTGGAAGACTTGCCAGTAGCCCGGCGCGCCCGACGCAAAGATCTCGGCCTCCTTGAGCCGGTTGCTCATCAGCGTCAGTCCGGCTGTGTAGGTCGCGTTCTTCTTTTTCAGGGCGTCATAGGCGCTGATGATGCCGGGAAACTCACTGAGCCGGCTGGTGGTTTTCTGGTAGATCTGCTCCAGCGATTCGATTTGGCTGGTCGCGGCCATCAGTTCGTTGCGCTGGCCGAGAATCGACAGGTAAAGTTCATTGCCCAGCGGCGTGCCGGTGTAGGCGTCGAAGTTCAACTTGCCCTTGGCCGCGCTTTGTTCGATTTGGCCGTTGAGATATTCGATGGTTTGGAGCTTGGCCTGGACCAGCGGATTGGCGTCGGTGTAGGTGGCCCGCAGGTTGGCGAGTTCATCCTTGACGGTCTTGACCTGCAATTCGATCGGGCTCTGGCGTTGGATTTGCTCGGTGTAGATTTTGAGCTGTTCTTCCTTGGCGGTGGCGGTGGCGCGGGCGGTTTCGAGTTGCAGCTCGATTTGGGAGAGTTTGGAGAGTGCCGCGGCAATCTGCGCCTCGCCGCCGAGGTAGTCCTTTTCTTTGGAGAAGTTGAGGGATTCGAGGTTGTTGGCGGTGATTTGTTGTTCCAAATCGGCGACTTCCTTTTGCAGGATGAGGCGCACCTGGTGGGCTTCCGTCTGCTGGAGGCGCTGGGTGTAGGCGTTGATTTCGTCCGCCCAGATGGTGGTGAAGGCGACCGCGTCCTCGGGGCTGAACGGCGAGCGGTAGGTGATGAAGAAGATGTCGGTGCCTTCCAGTTGCTTGGCCTCGACGCATGAGCTGATCCAGTTGGGATCGATGCCGTTTTGCGAGCGCTTGAGCGCCTTGTCGAGGGGCTCGGTGGCCAGCAGGGTGGCCAGCAGGGTGGCGTCATTAAGGTCCACCGGCCGGTAGGCCTGACCGACTTCCGAAGCCTGCACCGTTTGGGTCACCTTGCGTTTGATCAGCGAAACCGACAAAGTGTAGGACGGGTGGGTGGTGTGAATGCCCACCAGCAGGCCGAGAATGCTGGCAATGACCGTGCCGATGACAATCCACGGCCAGCGGGAGAGCACGCCGGCGAGCAGGCGAACCGGATCAAAGGGCAGCGGAAAGCGAAATCGGGGGCTGTCATCGGCGGCCGCAAGCCCCGTTTCGGGCGCGGAATCTTCGCCGGTAACGGTGCTGGCTTCACCTGTGGAATGGTCGTTCTTAGTTCGGATGGCTTAAGGGTGTGCCGAGTCCGCCCGCCTTTGCAAGCATGAATGGGGGGCTCCCGGCGCGCCGCCGTGATTTCCTCGGCCTGGCCGCGGAGCGGGGGCTTGGCGCCCGGCGCAATACGGTTCGGTTAAGCGGGAAGAGAAGAGGCTTTAACCGCAGATGGACGCAGATCGACGCAGATGAAGAAGGATGTATTGACTTCATCCGTGTTCATCCGTGTTCACCTGTGTTCATCTGCGGTTCACATTTCTTAATTGAACCGTATTGGGCGCCCGGCGTCCGCTGGTCCCCTGCGCCCGCGCGCGGTTCCGCAAATCCGCCGCAAAATATCCTTGGCACTAGCAGGCGAGCGGCTACCGTCACGGGGAAATGATTGGGTCCCGCAAACGCCCCGCCCAATCCCGCCAACCCGAACCATCAGCCAATGAGTGATTTGTTAGAGGAGCCGGATCTGCGCATTTTTGTCTACACGGTATGCTGGAACGAGGCGAAGTTCCTGCCCTATTTCCTGCGGCACTACGCGACCTTCGCCGAGAAGATCATCGTTTACGACAACGGTTCCACCGACGCATCGTGTGACATCGTGCGCGCGTTCCCGCAGGCGGAGCTCCGTCAATTCGACACCGGCGGCACCTTTGACGACCTCGCCAATGTGGCCATCAAAAACGAGGCCTACAAGGAAGTCCGGGGGGTGGCGGACTTCGTCATCGTGGTGGACGCCGACGAGCTGCTCTATCATCCCGACATCAAGCGGTTGCTGCACCAATACAAGCGCGACGGAGTGTCGTTGCCGCGCATCGACGGGTATAACATGTTCGCCTGGAAATTCCCGCAAGCGGCGCGCCCGATCACCGAACTGGTGCGTTACGGCCGGTCGGCGCCGTGGTATGGCAAGCGGATCATTTTCCGGCCGGATGTGGACATCAACTACAATCCGTGCTGCCACATCTGCCATCCGCAAGGCCCGGTGGTGGAAAGTCCCAGCGCCGAACTCAAGCTGCTGCACTATCACTACATGGGTTATCTCTACAACCTGAGAAAGCACCGCGAGCGTGGACGGCGGTTGTCGCAATACAACCTGAAGCGCAATCTGGGCATTGAATACCACTGGGGATTCATGCGCATTTTCGCCCGGTTCGTGGTGTTCATGGCCAATTCCAATGACGTGGTCCGGGGCAAGCGCTCGGTCTTCGCGACCCTCTGTGGCGCGCCGGTCAACTGGCTCAAGGCGCTGTTGGTGAAAGCCCCTCGTGCCTGAGCGCCCGGATCATGCAAGGCGAATCTAACGGAAAAGGCCCCGCCGCCGGCGATTCTGGAAGGTTGCCGTCCGGGCCGCGCCTGGGAGTGGTGATACGATTCAAAAACTCGGCCGCCACCTTGCCGGCAGTGCTGGCTGCGTTGCGCGCGCAGACCCTCCAGCCCGACTTGATCCTCGGGGTTGATAGCGGCAGCACCGACGGCTCGCCCGCGCTGTTGCTGGCGGCGGGGGCGCGCTTGGTCACTTGGGCGGCTCCCTATCATCATTCCAGGGTGCTCAACTTCGCCCTGGGCCACTGCCCGACGGAGCGGGTTTTGGTGCTCAGTTCGCACACGGTGTTGCTGTCCGCCGACGCGCTGGCCAAGCTCAACGCGGCGCTGGATGATCCGCAGAGCGCCTGCGTCAGCGGCAATTGGAGCTCGGACGAGACCTACAGCGACGCCATCACCTGGCCGGAGCTCAAGGCCAGGGGGCTCAAGATCGCCTCGATTTATTCCAACAGCTTCGGACTGTTGCGCCGTGCGTGCTGGGAAGAACTCCCGTTCGACGAGACGGTGCCCGGCATGGAGGACTACGGCTGGGCCATCGAGCAGGTCCGGCGCGGGCGGGTCTGCCGGCGCGTTGACTTCGAGTTCAGCTATCAGCGCCAGGCGCACGCCCGCGATTTCATCATGACCGCCTGCGCCTTCCGCCTCGCATCCAAATATCATCTGCGCATGTGCTGGTTTGGATGCAAGGCCAGCGCGCTGGAAATTCTGCGCCTCTCTCTAGCCGTCATGCGCCGGCGGGCCGGCCCGGACGAGCTCGCCACCCTGCGCCTGCACCGCGACCGCCTGCTGGGCGCCTTGCTGTGGCGCTGGAGCCGCGCCAAGACCGACGGCTGAATCTGAATAGGAAAATGAGAACCACTGGTTTACTGCCGCTGGTGAGACCAAGATAAGCCCTGTCTGAATTGCCGCAATATCAAGGCTTGGCGCGGTTCAAACCCAACGCCCTGGGTTTTATTTTTGTAGCCGCAGTGGACTCGCGCACCACCAGTTCGCCACGCAAGAGGATTGCCCGAGCCGGCAAATCAGGGTGTGCCAGTCGCCCAAGCAACGTGTCCACACAAGCCATGCCGATTGCCCGGCAGGGTTGACGAATGGTGGTCAGCGGGACAGACAACAAGCTGGCGAAGCCGACATCATCAAACCCGGCCAGCCGGAAGTCGCGCGGAACCTGGAACCCCAAACCCTGGGCGGTTTGCAGCAGTCTGGCCGCTGTCATGTCATTCGAACATACGCAGGCGTCGCAAGCTCCGGAATCAAGATTCAGACTCTGCACCAGCTCTGAATCCTCGGGTTCACCCACCAAGAACCGCGGTGCGGCCAAGTCGCTTCGGCGTAGAGACTCAGTGAGACCCGCCAGTCGCTGGTCGGTGCTGGAGGGATATGACGGGCGAGCCAAGAAAACCACTTGCCGTGAACCCATGGCAATGAGGTGCCTCCCCAACTCATACCCAGCGTGGAAGTTGTCCATTTCGACCAAATCACTATCGCTGCGGTGCGGAAATTCGGTGGTGTCACGGTCCACGAGCACCACCGCGATGTTCGCTTGATGGAAGCTCTTCACAATCTCCAGATTGCAGGCCTCGCGATTTGCCGCATTTTCCAAGGGGGCAAAAACGACGCCGCGGACACCGCCCGCCGCCCATTGCCTGACGAGCTCCGTGGGTTTGCGATCTGCCGGCAACCCGCCGGTAAGGACACTGCAACTGCGCTGCTGCGCTGCTCTCGTGATCTCGGCACAGATCGGATCCAAAATCTCGGTCTTTCCCAAGCCGTCCACCAGCAAGCCGATCATGGTTTGCAACGGCCTGATTTCCGCTCGGACAAATGTTCCAGACCCGACGCGGCGCTCAATCAGCCCTTCCAATTGCAACCCACGCAGCGCCCGCGCCACGGTTGGCCGCGACACCTCCCAGCGGCGGCACAAGGCTTCCTCGCTGGGCAGGCGCCTGTCGCTGGCGTATTTGCCCGCCTCTATTTCCACGCGGAGAAGATCGGAGATCGGCTTGTGCTTGCTCATTGAGGCTAATTGTAATCACAGCTATTGTAACTTTTGCAACTATTATCGGTTGAATAAGTCAGGTGAGTTTGCGATTTGCAGGTCATGCCGCTGACCGCACCGCTGAAAACCAAGCAGACAGAAATGAGATGTCGGCTCGAAAAGTCCCTGGATTCCATTGTAAATGCGCGGGTCACAGTCCTTGGGGATTATTGCCTCGATGCCTATTGGACGGTGGAGCCGAATGAGTCCGAGCTTTCGCTTGAGACCGGACTGCCGGTGCGGCGGGTGAGTGCGCAGTGCTACAGTCCCGGCGGGGCGGGCAATGTGGGCGCCAACTTGAAAGCTCTGGGCGTGGCGGAAGTGCGTTGCGTGGGATTGTTGGGCGTGGATATTTTTGGC
>JBAXBG010000133.1:0-10311 GCA_037142115.1 Verrucomicrobiota bacterium
GCCAAGCCGCCAAGCCGCCAAGCCGCCAAGCCGCCAAGCCGCCAAGCCGCCAAGCCGCCAAGCGCGCCAAGTCGCCACCGAGTCGTGTTAGCCCACAAAAACCTTATCTTCCTTGGCGCGCTTGGCGTCTTGGCGGTGCAGTAATCTTCAGCGACTTTCCATCCCGCACCATGCCACACCTATTCAAATCCTCGCTCGGCCTCGCGCTTGCTGCCGTGCTGGCGTCCTGCGCCGCTCCATCGAACATCGCATCCTCTTCCGGGCGCGACGTCTGGGGCCACCGCCCCGGCCCCAAAAACTTTCGCACCGTGATCCTCGACGCCGGCCACGGCGGCAAGGACTCCGGTGCCACCAGCGGCCCAACCGGCCAGCGCGAAAAAGACCTCACCCTCGACATGGTCAAGCGCCTGCAAGCCGAACTGCGCGGCTCATTCCGAACCATCCTGATGCGCGGCGACGACACCTTCGTCGAGCTCGACGAGCGGGTCGCCCGCGCCAACCGCCACAGCGACGCCATCCTCGTCAGCATCCATTTCAACAGCGGCCCGTCACGACTCCGCGGCCCGGAAACGTATTATTGGCGCGTCGACAGCCACGGCCTGGCCACCCGCCTGCAGCGCGCGATGACCGGCGTCAGCCCGGCGGCAAGCGGCAACCGCGGCCTGGTCCGCCGCCGCCTGCGCCTGACGCGCAACCCGGAAATCCCGTGCGTGTTGCTGGAGGGCGGCTACCTCAGCAACCCGGCCGAAAGCCACCTGATTGCCGACCCCGGCTACCGCCAAAAACTCGCCGTCGCCATCGCCGCGGCGATCCGCAGCCAGGCCGCCAGCGGCGATGCTGGCACCGGCCCGCTGCCGCCGCCGCTCTACGCCCCGCCCAGCCGCGCTCATGACGCGCGGGAGTAATTTTTCAAACCCAAAACCCATGCTGAAAACCCACGGACTAACAAAAAAATTCCTGACCGACGAGGTGGAAACCACCGCCCTGGACCGGGTGGATTTCGCGGTCGCCAAGGGCGAGTTCGTGGCCATCATGGGGCCGTCGGGCTGCGGAAAGTCCACCCTGCTCAACCTCATCGGACTGTTGGACGCGCCCAGCAGCGGGCAGTATTTCTTCGACGGGGTGGAAGTGGCGGGCTTGAAGGAGAAAGCCCGCGTCCGCTTGCGCAAGGGCAACCTCGGATTTGTGTTCCAGAGCTTCAACCTGATCGACGAGCTGTCGGTCCGTGAGAACATCGGGCTGCCCTTGTTGTATCTTGGGATGGCACCGGCCGAGCGCGCGCGCCGCGTCGGCGCGGTGATGGAACGGCTGGGGATCTCCCACCGCGCCGCCCATTTCCCCCAACAACTCTCCGGCGGCCAGCAACAGCGCGTCGCCATCGCCCGGGCCGTCGTGGCCGGGCCCAAGCTGATTCTAGCAGACGAACCGACCGGCAACCTCGACTCCACCCATGGCCATGAAGTCATGGATCTGCTCGCGGGCCTCAATGCCGAGGGCGCCACCATCGTCATGGTCACCCACTCGCCCACCGACTCCCAACGCGCGCATCGCATCGTTCACTTGTTCGACGGCAGGATCGCCCCCGGCCCGGCCATCCAACCCGCTTGAGGCACCCGCCATGCTCCACCATTACTTCATCGTGGCGGTCCGCAACTTGTGGAAGCACAAGACGTTTGCCGCCATCAACATCCTGGGCCTCGCGCTGGCGCTGGCGGCCGGGGTCTTCATCTTCATCCAGGTGCGCCTCGAAACCCGCTATGACGGCTTCTGGGGCCATGCGCCGCGCTTGTTCCGCATCGTCCATGACCGCTATCAGAACGGCGTGCTGACCGTGCGCAGCGCCAAGGCCTGCTACGGCATGGGCCGCGTGCTCCAAGAACAGCTGCCGCAAGTGGCCGGCGGGACCGAGATCTTCCGCGACATCGCCTCGGTGTCCACAGACGAGCGTCACATCCAGAATATCTCGATGTTCGCGGCCGAGGACTCGCTGTTCGAGGTGCTTCAGTTCCCGTGGGTGGAGCAAAAATCCGCGCACCCGCTCGCCGGCCTGCATTCGGCCGTGCTTTCGGAATCGGCGACCCGCAAGCTCTTCGGCACCGTCCATGCCCTGGGCAAATGGTTTCGGGTCAACGAGGGCTGGGAGTTCGAGGTGACCGGCGTGTTCAAGGACCTGCCGGCCAACTCGCACCTGGCGTTCGACTTGCTGCTGTCGCGCAAAACCTACGACTATTACGCCTGGGCCGCCAAACAACCGGGCGGCCTCGGCGTCCGGGCCGGGGCGCGCGACGAAGCCGCCTTCCGGGTCGCGAAGCGCCAGACGGATTGGTCGTTTGGCGGCCAGGGGCACTACGCCTATCTGTTATTGCGGCCGGGCGCCGATGCCAGCCAGGTCGAGGCGCAAATCCACCGGATCAAGGACGATTACCTCAAAAACCTCACCCAGGACGGCACCCGCATCGAGTTCTTCCTGCAACCGGTGCGCGACATCCACCTGCACTCGAACCGCACCGGTGAGGACACTCCCAATGGCGACTTCCGCGCGGTGGTCGCCACCGCCACCCTGGGAGGAGTCATCCTGTTGATCGCGTGGATCAATTTCATCAACCTGTCGCTGGCCCGCGCGCAGGAACGGGCCAGGGAGGTCGCCATCCGCAAAGTCGCCGGCGCGTCCCGCCGGCAACTCATCGCCCAGTATTTTGTCGAATACGCGCTGCTCAATGTGCTGGGCGCGCTGCTGGCCGCGGTGCTGGTGCTGGTTTCATACCCGGCGGTTTGCGCGCTGCTGGACCGGCCGGTCGCGCCGGCCACCGTGTTGTTAGACCGGCTGTTCCTCGGGGCCGCCGCCGCCGTGCTCGGTTGCGGCATCATCCTGTCGGGCGCTTACCCGGCCTTCATCCAGTCGTCCTACGACAGCATGCGGCTGTTCAAGCCGAAGCGCCAGTTCTCGGCCCGCCAGCTCGACGCGCGCAAAATCCTGGTGGTGGTGCAGTTCGCGGTGGCCATCGGGCTGACCGTCGGGGTGCTCACCCTCTATCGCCAGCTCGACTTCATGCGCGGCCAGGCGCTGGGCGTGGACCTCGGGCGCACGCTGGTGACCTATTCCTCGATGCGCGACCTGGGCAGTCCGAAGCGGCTCACCTCGCTCCAGACCTACAAGGACCAGCTGCGCGCCCTGCCCGGAGTCGAGGCGGTCACCACCTCGTCGTCGATGCCGGGCAGCGAAATCATCTGGCAGCGCCAGGATGTCCGCAAGGCCGGCGACCCGCCTCACACCAAGCACACCTGCGGGTACGCCTATGTGGACCACGATTTCATCCCCGCCTTCCATCTCGCACTGCGGGCCGGGCGCAACTTTTCCGCCAACACCGCCGCGGAAGCCACCGCGGTCATCGTCAATGAGACGGCGGTGCGGCAACTCGGCTTCGCGGCGGCCGGGGACGCGGTCGATTCGATCCTCTGGAGCGGGGGCAAGCAGTATCAGATTGTCGGTGTGGTCAACGACTACCACCAGGAATCGCTGCGCAAGGAAATCCGGCCGGTCATCTTTTTTTGCGGTTACCAGTGGGTGGGCGAAGTGGGATTCTTCGCGATCAAGATCCGCGCGGCGGACCTCCGCGCCACGGTCGGGGACATCCGCCGCGTCTGGCGGCAGGTCTATCCGATGGAAGACTTCGAGTATCGGTTCCTCGATGAAACCTTCGACCGGCAATACCGTGGCGACCGCCAATTCGGCACGCTCTTCACGCTGTTCACCCTGCTGGCGGTATTCATCGCCTGTCTGGGATTGTATGGCCTGGCCACCCATTCGATCACCCAGCGGACCAAGGAAATCGGCATCCGCAAGGTCAATGGCGCCACCACCTCGCAGATCGTCGGCATGCTCACCGGCGAGTTCACGCGCTGGGTGGCCGTGGCCTTCGCAATCGCTTGTCCGGTCGCCTGGCTGGTCATGAACGACTGGCTGCAAAACTACGCCTACCGGATTTCGCTGACCTGGCCGACCTTCGCCGTGGCCGGCCTGCTGGCATTGGGGATCGCCATTGCCACCACCTTGTTCCAGGCTTGGCGCGCGGCCACCCGCAATCCGGTCGACGCCTTGCGTTATGAATGACGCCGGATCCCGCGACCGTATCCGATTTATGGACCGACCCATCGACCCGGCAGTCAGAAACAAAGCGCGTTGGCTCAAGCGCATCGCCGGCGCGGCGCTGGTCACGGCGCTCGGCCTCTATCTGGTCCTGCGCGACGGCCGCTCGGCCGTCAAAATGGACATCGGCAGGCTCACCCTGGCACACGCCCGGATCGAGGAGTTCCACGACTACGTCACGGTCATCGGCTACGTCGAACCGATCCAGACGGTCTATCTGGATGCCACCGAGGGCGGCAAGGTCGAGGAGATCTTCCTGCGCGAGGGCACCCGCGTCGCCAAGGGCGATGACATCCTCCGGATCAGCAACGACAACCTCGCCCTGCAGATCTCGAACTACGAAACCGAGGTCGCCCGCGCCACCAACGACCTGAAGTCGATGCTGCTGACTCTGGACAACCAGAAGTTCGCCAACGAGTCCCAGTTGATCCAATACAAGTATGAATTGATCCGCCTGGAACGGGAAATGGCCAACAACGAGGTCATGATCAAGTCCAGGACGATCCCCAGCGCGGACTATCACAACACCCGCGAAACCCACGCGCGAATCTCCCGCTTGCGCGACCTGCTGGAACAAAAGACCGCCACCGACGCGGTCACCTTCGCCGCACGGATCACCGCGGCGCAGGAGATGCTCGAATCGATGCAGAAAAACCTCGCCGCCAACCGGGCCCGGCTCGGCTTGCTGCGGGTCAAAGCCCCGGTCAACGGCGAACTGGCCACCCTCAACCCCGAACTCGGCCAGGTCATCCCCAGCGGCGCGCGCATCGGCACCGTCAACATCCTCGATTCCTACAAATTGAAGGCCGAGGTCGACGAACACTACGTCGGCCGGATCCGCCCGAAACTCAAGGCCTCGTGCGAATTCGCCG
The DNA here is from genome assembly GCA_037142115.1 of Verrucomicrobiota bacterium. Classification (GTDB taxonomy): domain Bacteria; phylum Verrucomicrobiota; class Verrucomicrobiia; order Verrucomicrobiales; family Akkermansiaceae; genus Luteolibacter. The sequence goes on from JBAXBG010000133.1 coordinate 5,020, forward strand.
GCAAGGACTACCCGGCGGCGGTGGCCAAAATCTATCCGGAGGTGCGCGGCGGGTCGTTTGCCGTGGACCTGGTGTTCGAGGCCGCCATCCCCGCGGAGATCCGCATCGGCCAAACCGCCAAGACCCGCCTCGCGCTCGGCGAGCCGGGCCGCGCGCTGGTGCTGCCGCGCGGCGGGTTCTATCAGTCAGGCGGCGGCCGCTGGATCTACGTGGTGGACCGCGCCACCGGCGTCGCGGTCAAGCGCCAGATCCAGATCGGCCGCCAGAACCCCGACTATTACGAGGTGCTCGACGGCCTGCGGGAAGGCGAGGAGGTCATTGTTTCCGGCTATGAAACCCTCGGCGAGGCCGACAAGGTGCTGCTGGTGGCCGACGCCAAACGCCGCGCCCGGGCCGAATGACGCAATTTTAAAATTTCCCAAGATTTCCCGGTTGACACCCCGAAACCCGCTCCCTAGCTTGCGTCCCCCTCCGCAAGCGCCTCGCCTACGGAGTTATTTTTTCAAGCAAGCACATGAAGACGTTTTCCGCCAAACCGCACGAAGTCGAGCGCAAGTGGTATGTGATCGACGCCAAGGGCAAAGTCCTTGGTCAAGTCGCCGTTGAGGCCGCACGCCTCCTGCGCGGCAAGCACAAACCGAATTTCACCACCCACATCGATACCGGCGATTTTGTCGTCGTGATCAATGCCGACCAAGTGGTGCTCACCGGCACCAAGGAAACCTCCAAGATCTACACCCGGTTTTCGGGCTACGTCGGCGGGCAGAAGGTGGAAACCCCGCGCCTGGTGCGCGAACGCCGCCCGATCCTGTTGGTGGAGCGCGCCGTGCACGGCATGCTTCCCAAGACCAGCCTCGGCCGTGCCCAATACGGCAAGCTCAAGGTTTACGCCGGTGCCGAGCACCCGCACGAAGCCCAAGCGCCCGTCGCCTACGCCATTCGCTAACCACTCCACGTCCCGATTTTCCCATGACCGCCACCATTACTCATAGCGCCACCGGCCGCCGCAAAACCGCTGTCGCCCGCGTCTGGATGACCGAAGGCACCGGCCAGATCGTCATCAACGAACGCCCGTTCGAAGAATACCTTCCCACCATCGAACTCCAAAACGCCATCCTCGCGCCGTTCCAGGCCGCGGCGGTGATGAACAAGTTTGATGTCAAAGTGGTCATCAAAGGCGGCGGCACCCATGCCCAAGCGATTGCCATCCGCCATGCGATCTCCCGCTCGCTCACCCAGGTGGACCCGGAAAACCGCAAGATCATCAAGCCGCTCGGCTTCCTGACCCGCGATCCGCGCATGAAGGAACGCAAGAAGTCCGGTCAACCCGGTGCCCGCAAGCGCTTCCAGTTCTCCAAGCGCTGATCGAGCATCCGCTCATTCTCAAAAACCGCACCTGTCACCGGGTGCGGTTTTTTTTGTGACCCTGGGACGCTGGCGTGCTGGTGACGGCACGTTGAGCCGCGATCTTGCCCGCGTTCTTACGAGGGCACACCACCTTGCGCAGGCTCGCCGCCGTTGAAGGCCAAATCGGGTTCACTTTTGTTTGGGACCGCAGGTCCGCCTCGGGCGACTCCCCCACCCCGTCTCATGTGTCCAAGAGTCCCTCTGGACGCGGATTCTTCCGTCAGCACGGCTCACCCAAGCCTGTCAAGTGACAGTCATTCGGCTCAGCTGGCACAATCAGAGCGCGAATTCCAGCGTCGTGCGCGTGCCGTGCTGGCGCTCCATCCGCAGCGTGCCCTTCAACTGCCTGGTCAGGATGTCCACCAGCATCAGCCCAAACCCCGCAGAACTGGCAGAATCCACGACTTCCGGAATGCCGATCCCGTTGTCTTGAATGACCAAGACAATCTGCTCATCCCGCAACCTCATCGACACGGCAATCGCGCCCGCTGTCCCCTCCGCAAACGCATGCTTCATGATGTTGGTCAGAAGCTCGTTGATGATGATGCCCAGGGGCTGCAACCGTTTCACGTCCAGCACGAAATCCTCGATCTGTTTGTCGATTCGCACAGAAGCGCGATGGGGAAAGTTGGCGATGATTTCATCCACCAGCAGCGGGAAATAATCCACCACTGACATCGAATTGAAGCCGATAGACTGATACAATTTGTCATAGAGCACCATCATGCTCAGCACCCGTCGGCCGCAATCCTGCAAGGCCTCGATGGCTTCCGGGTCATTCAACACACCCGCCTGGAGCGACAGCAGGCTGTAGATGGTGGTCATGTTGTTCTTGATGCGGTGGTGGACCTCTTTGAGGATGAGTTCCTTTTCCGCCAGCAGGTTGCTGATGAGATCCTGCGACTGCTTGCGCTCGGTGGTGTCGCGCACCATGAACAGCAGTTGCATCGGCTGACCCTCCGCATCCCGAATCACCTCAGCGTTGGCCTCAAGGTCATAGGCGCTGCCATCCACCCGCAGGCCGCGGTATTCGGCCGGCCCGGTATAGATGCCTTGGAGCATGAGTCCCACGTTGGATCCGGCCCGCTCCCGATCCTCGGGGAGGATGAAATCGGCATGAGGATGACCGAGCAGTTCCTCCTCCCGCGCGGCTCCGGACATCCGCAAGGCCCCAGGCGAAGCCATCAGAATGCTCCCCTCCAAATCCGTGATCAGGATGGCGTCCGGAATGGAGTTGAGAATCGAACGATAACGCTCCTCGCTGGCCCGCAACGCCTCGCCCGCCAGCTTGCGCTCGGACGCCTCCCGATGCAGGCGCACGTTGATTCGATAGATCCAAATGCCAAACGCCGAGGCCACGGCGATGACCAGCGCCGCCCCCGCCATCAAGCCATACACCCAGCGCAGATTCGGCGCGGGCGGATTGGGGTCGTAGAGAAATCCCGACAGGGGGAAATCCGGCTTCAGCATGCCGAGTTCGGCGTAAGTTTCCGCAATATGACGCCAACGGCCCGGGTGCATGTGCCCGGGCTCCACCAGCGACATTTGCAGCAGCGGCACCATCTGCCGGGCTTCAAAGCGCAGGTGTTCGAGGCTGTGCCTTTGGCTATAACGGGCATAGATCAACTGCACCAGTTCCTCCGGGTGCTGCATCGCGTATTCCCACCCTTTCAAACTCGCCTCCCGGAAGGCTTTGACCAATTGCGGCTTCTGCTTGAGCAGCAGGCGCACCGGCTCGGTGGCGGATGCGGCAAGTGCGGACCCCAACCCCAACAGCAGCACCAGCCAACCCTGGGTCTGGCGCAAACACCGAGGGATCGTTGAAAGCACAGCAAAATGTTTCATGGTGTTCGTGCGCTGCTTATAGCAAACCCCTCCACCGCGCCAATCTAATTACCCCCGTGCCGCAAGACAAGAATGCCCGGAGCACGGGGTCACGCTCCGCACCTTAGCCAATTGGATGAATCCTCCTGCTCCATGTGGCCGCCCAGGCATGGAATCCGCGCAATGCGCGTCTGCTGGTGGATTTCCCTTGCCAAGTTGCGCCGGGTTCCCTATTTCCCGCGTCCCTTCTTGCGCCGCTTTTCAACCAACGAAGATCCGGAGGGACCATCCCGCGGCCGGTCTTCACCCATTGCCCGACCTGAATCAAGGCGGGAAACCATCGATCCCATGATTAACGAACTCATCACTGACATGGTGGACGCCGGCGTCCACTACGGCCACCAAACCAAGAAATGGAATCCGCGCATGAAGCCCTTCCTGATGAAGGACAAAGGCGGAATCTACATCATCGACCTGGAAAAAACCGTCCAGCAACTCGACAAAGCCTCCGACTTCCTCGCCGATCTGGTGAGCAAGGGCAAGAAAGTCCTGTTCGTCGGCTGCAAGCGCCAGGCCCAGGACGCCATCCGCGAAGCCGCGGAAGCCACCGGCCAACATTACGTCAACCATCGCTGGTTGGGCGGCATGCTCACCAACAGCCTCACCGTGCGCAAGAGCGTCGAACGCCTGAAATATCTCGAAACCATCGAAAAACAGCCTGAATTCAAGGCCATGTCCAAGAAGGAACTCGCCGCCCTCGGCCGCGAGCGCGAAAAACTCCTGCGCAACCTGCGCGGCGTGCGCGACATGGACAAGAAGCCCGATGCCGTGGTCATCGTCGACTCCGCCCGCGAAACCATCGCCGTCGCCGAAGCCCGCCGCCTCAACATCCCGATCATCGCCTTGGTCGACACCAATGCCGATCCGGCCCTCGTCCAATACCCGATCCCGGGCAACGACGACGCGATCCGCTCGATCCGTATCATCCTCCAGAATCTGGTGGATGCCATGGTCGCCGCGCGCAAAGGCTGATATCGTCCGATTCCGCGGGCGGTTGGTGCCAGCACCGGTCGCCCGCTTTTTTTCTTCATTTTCACTCCCTAAGCTTATTATCCCATGATCACCGCTGCCATCGTCAAAGAACTCCGCGACAAAACCAATGCCGGCATGATGGACTGCAAACGCGTCCTCACCGAAACCAATGGCGACATCGACGCGTCCATCAAGTTGCTGCGCGAGCGCGGCATCGCCAAGGCCGGTGCCAAAGCCGACCGCGCCGCCAATGAAGGCATCATCGCCGCCCGCATCACCGGCCCGGCCGGCATCTTGCTGGAAATCAACTGCGAAACCGACTTCGTCTCCAAAAACGAAAACTTCCAGGCGTTCATCAATGAAGTCGCTGACACCCTTGCGGCCGCCAACGCGCCCGACCACGCCGCCGCCCTGGCCGTGCCCCACGGCGGGTCGAGCATGGAAGACTTCGTCAAGTCCAAGGTCATCGAAGTCGGCGAAAACCTCCAGTTCCGCAAGTATGTCCGCTTTGACGCCGCCCCGGGTGGTGTCATCGGCTCCTACATCCACATGGGTGGCAAGGTCGGCGTGCTCATCGAAGTGGGCACCACCAAGCCGGAAACCGCCGCCACCGAAACGTTCCGCGAATTGATCAAGGATCTCACCCTGCACATCGCCGCCTCCGCCCCCAAGGGCCTTTCCCGCGACGACATCCCCGCAGCCATCGTGGAAAACGAGAAGGACATCTTCCGCGCCCGCCTCATCGCCGAAGGCAAACCGGCCGCCATGATCGAAAAAATCATCCCCGGCCAGCTCGGCAAATTCTTCGCCGAGAGCTGCTTCCTGGAGCAGGGCTTCGTCAAGGACACCGACATCACCGTGGCCAAGTTGCTCGAAGCCAAGGGCACCGAACTCGGTGACACGCTGAGCGTCACGCGCTTCGTGCGCTTCGGCCTCGGCGAGTGATGTCCGATAGGTGGCGAATGCGGGAAATCGGTTGAACCGTTTTGGCACCGGGCAGAATGCCCGGGCCACCGTGGCGCGGGCATT
>JBAXBG010000134.1:0-10137 GCA_037142115.1 Verrucomicrobiota bacterium
ATCGACCGGCAAGGCTGGGAGGCGATGCCGGCGGTGGTGGAGCCGGATCGGGTGTCGCTCGCACCCAATGCGACCGCGCGGGTCCGGGTGACGGTGGGCATCCCCGGCGACGGCGTGCCCGCGGGCGGTCATGAGCGGCAGCGGTTGGTGGCTGCGGCCGGCGATCTGCCCGAGCAAGAATTGGAACTGGTCACCGCGCGTGAAGTCGCCCGGCCGAGCATCCAGTTCACCGCCGCGGGCTGGCAGGCGGTGCGCGACAAGGTGGCGAAATACGAGTGGGCGCGCCAACAGCAGGAGGAACTCGTGCGGGTGGCCGACGCCTGGAAGGTCCCGGAAGCGGCGCTGCCACCTAACAACATCGCCCAAGGGCATGTGTATGTTTTCCAGAACGAGGAGTTCTTGCGGCTGCTTTCCACCACCCATGCCTGGCAGCTCACACGCAAACCGGAATACGCGCAGAAGGTGGCGCTGTTTCTGCGGCGGCTGGCCGATCCCGGGCGTGGCTATCCCGCCACCTTCGCCGGCACCAGCCTTGGCGAGCCGCAGGAAGGCGGCAACTTCCAGGGGGTGGCCATCGCCTACGACGCCATCCTCGATGCGCAGGTCCTGGGCGCGGACGACCGCCGCGCGCTCGAGCGGATGTTCCGCATCTATCTGGAAACGATCCGCACCCCGCTGGCAACGGGCAACGTCGGCAACTGGAATGTCGCGGCGGCCACCAGCGGACTGTTTGTTGCGCTGGCCATCGGTGATCTGGCGGCGGCGGAGCGCTATCTTTATGGAACCTGCGGGTTCGCCGACTTTCTAACCAAGGGAGTGATGGACGACGGTTGGTGGTGGGAGTGCTCGACGAGCTACAATTTCTGGGTGGCCGAGGAGCTCACCCAGTGCGCGCTGGCCGCCCAGCCGTGGGGCATCGACCTGCTCCACCGCGGTTTTCCCGTCGTGCATTCGCCGCGCACGACCCTCACGCCGTGGGCGACCCACCCGATTCTGGGGATGTCGTTTGACAAGTGGGGGCCGGTCCACCGCAACACCCGCTCGCTCAAGCAGCTGTGGGATTCCGTGTCCGCGATGACCGACTACCGCGGTGTCATTTTCGGCATCAACGACGGCCATGAGCAACGGGTCGCGGGGCGCTTTGATGTCGGTTACTACGCTTTCCGCGATCCGTCCTATGTGCCGGCGCTCAGGCTCAGCAACCAACGCAGCCTGCTCTACGGCGTGCCGGAGCTGCCTGATACGACCGCCGCTCCCTATCTGGAAAGCACCCTGGCGGAGAACCTGGGCATCGCCCAGTTGCGCTCGCAGGATCCGCAGCGGCCACCGCGCGAGCGGATCAATGCCGGCTTCAAAATCGGAACCCAGGGCGGCTTTCACGGCCATTTCGACCGGGTTTCTCTCAACTCGCTCACACGCCACGGGCGCTCATTCTGGAACCCCGAGAGCATCTGGTGGAGCTATGGCAACTACCTCTATAAATTTTATGTCCAGACCTCGGTGGCCCATAACATGGTCGTGGTGGACCAGCAACAACAGGAGGCCGTGCCTTCCGTCCAGCGCTTGTTCCACGCCGGGCGCATGATGCAGGTTTCCGTGCAGGAGACCCACGCGCGCTGGGCCGACCCGCCGTATGGCGGCATGGAATACGATGCCGCGGACGCGAGTGGCGCCTTGAAAGGCTTCGACGCAGGCATGCGGCACACCCGTCAGAGTGTGCCCCTGGCCGATGACCGCAAGCAGGGTGAACTCGGACCATTCAGCGACCGGGTGCTGCAGCGCCGGGTGGGCATCGTGATGGACGACTACGTAGTCATGGCGGATTACCTGCGCGGCGAGCACCCGCATGTTTTTGATAATCTGCTGCAGTTGCGCGGGTTCGAGGGATTGCAGGCGGCGCATTGCCAGCGCGTGCGCCATGAGGCGCAATTCAACGCCGACCCTCACAGCGCGGCGCAGTTCATCACCGACTGCGACTGGTATCAGGCAGATGCGCCGCTGGTCGGGCGCTTCCTCATCCAGGAGGGTAAGGGTGACGAGAACCAGCAAAACGAACCCGGCGTCCTCAGGATGGATGTGCACAGCCTCTGGCCCGTCCAGCAGGAAATCATGATTGCCCAGCCCCCGGAAAACCTCGGCGGTCCGCAGTGGGTGACTTATGAGGTGAGCGCCGACGGCAAGCCGCTGGCCCGCGGTGAGAGCGGAATGTGGGCTCTGGGTGCGGTCGAAATCGACGTGCCCGTCACCGGAGCCCGCGAGTTGGTGATCACCGTCAAAACCGATGGCTTCGGCAAAAAGGACGCGCTGTTCCTCGGACGGCCGCGGCTCGTGGCGGCTGATGGAACCGCTACGCCGCTGGCCCGGCCCCCATTTGCCGAAAATATCCGCCAGCCCGCAACTCCCGGCCAGGACTACTACGGCGGCCCGGTCAAACTCGCCGGTCTCCTCCAGGATTCGGTGGTCGCCGCCCAGCCGGCTGATAGCGCCAAACCCGGAGTCATCCGAATTCAGATAGATAATAAGAACGCCGCGCGCTTCAAAGCCACCCTCGGCGGTGACTATCCGTTCGGCGACGAAAGCCGGCGCCGCAAAGTGCTCGGCATCCGCAGCCACGGCACGAGCGCACGCTTTCTAACCGTCATCGAGCCCCACGAGGGCAAGCCCACGGTCAAATCCGCCGTCGCTCTGGATGCCAACCGCCTTCGGGTCGAGCTCATCGACGGCCGGGTTCAGGAGATCGACATCCGCAACCTCGAAGGACCCGGCGGCGATATCCGGGTGGACACGGTTGAAACCCGAGCCGGCAAGGAAATCCGGCGCGAGTCCACCGCCGTGAAGTGAGAAAGTCGTCCCGAACCGTGGCTGCCGCGTCCCGCGGCAGGCCGTGATGGCGGCGTCCCGCCGACAGGTGATGATTTGCATCCCGGAGCGGGACGCCGCAGCCACGCCCTCCCGCCCGCCTGGACTCATCACGTTGGCATAGTCGCGGAACCACCGCGCCCACCCAAAGCGGTGACGCGCTAGCGCTCTCACCGCAGTCAAAAGTTTGCCACCTCGGACGTTTCCATGCTTCATCCTTCGATGCCCCACATTCACCGCGTCGCCTCACCTAGCTTGCCTAGGTCGAGTGAAGCGGTGGTGAGAGTAGGTAAGCACAGTTATATGTGCAGCTCGTATCAGGCTTTTGCTCCATCCAATTGACCTGGTGCCACGGCCTAAGGGAAGCATATACGGCCATGCTTTCCAGTGTAACCGCTTGAACAACGCATTGTCTAGCCTTCAAGAACTAAACAGAACTGAGTGAGAGGCGGCACTAGGTGCGGCGCGAGAGGGGATGGAGCTGGAAGCGAATCTCAGAATCGTGCCGCTGATGTGAACTGGGAAGCTGTGGAGGCACGGATGCGGAGTTTTTGGCTACCCTCCTCCCTTCGATTATTTCGAATATTGCGCATATTGCATTGACTCCAGAGGGAGATTGCTCTCTTCTTAAGCACGGCCAAGAATATCATTCCCATGAAACTCACCCAAAATCGACTCGATCCGAGCGAACTCACTCCTGAAGATTTTAAGGAGGTTGATCGACTTCTGGCGGAGGTCTTTGGTCAACGCCGCCCTGCATTGGTCAGCGCGAGTGGAGAACAACTGGAACTGCCACAACCCGTGTTCGACATGCTGATTCATGTGCTCCGCTCTATCAGGGAGCGCCGGACCATCGTCATGCTGCCGGAGGATGAGGCGTTCACCACACAGGCCGCCGCTGAATATCTTGGCATGTCACGGCCCTTTCTTATCGGTCTCCTCGAAAAGGGAGAGATACCCTTCCATTATGTGGGAAGTCACCGCCGGGTCCTGTTCCGCGAACTCATGAACTACGAAAACAAAAGGGATGCCACCCGTCGTGAGGGGATGAGCCACCTTTTCGAAAAAGTTCAGGCGGCTGGATTGGACGAAACAAGCTATACCGGCGAATGAGGAGGGCAAATTGCAGGGTCGTTCTCGATGCATGCGTGTTGGCCAATCACGGAGTGTGTGACCTGTTTCTGCGTCTTGCCGAGCGCCCTCGCCTATACTCCCCAATCTGGTCCTCGGGCATTCTGGAAGAAACCGCCCGCACCCAAGTTACCAAGCTGAATTGGTCTCAAGACCTCGCGGATCACTGGCGAGGTGAGGTTCGAAAGTATTTCCCGGAAGCTCTCGTGGATGATGCATCGTGCCTGGAACCTCTGTTGGTGAACGATACCAAGGATCGCCACGTATTGGCCGCTGCCATTCGAGCCGGAGCATCCACCATTGTGACGTTCAACCTGCGCGATTTCAGTTCAGCATCTCTTGAACCATGGGGAATTCAGGCGATCCATCCAGCGGACTATCTGATCACTCTGCATAATATCGCGCCCGATGTGGTGGTGGCAAAGCTGGCTGAAATGGTGCGGGATAGACAAACCAAGGATCCCAGTTTGACCCCTCAAGACTATTTGGCAAAGCTGGCTCGCAGTGTCCCGGCTTTCGCCGCCCACGTGGCGGATTCGCTGGGGTGGTCGCTGGATTGTTAGTGCCGCAACCCCGCCAGCGATGTCCAGGCGTTTACTGACGCGCTCATTTTCAACTGGCTGATCGCTGGCATCGACACCCACTCTCTGAACTGCCGCGAGCGTTTGGCGGATAGCCGACACAGCGGGGACGATCTCTACAGGCGTAGCTTCCTTCGGGGCGGCCGGAGGGGGCTCGCTTCTTATGAACTTGCCTGCCGCATCTCCCAGGCTTCTGGCGAACTGCGCCGCGGATTCGTGGTGATATGTCATTCCGCCGACGAACGCGCCCGCCGCCGCGGCGACGACGAGGAGAAGCAGCTTGCCCGATCTTCCACCGCTTTTTCTAACGGCATATTGCCGGACTCCACCCGATGCGGTAGCTATGCGGTTGGTTTCCGGCGCGGCCATGGCTGCTCTGGCACCATCGACCACGCTGCCTGGAGCCGCTATGCTAAAGGGTTTCAAACAGGCGGGGCAGTCGCACGACTCCCCGTCACGCGCATTTTCGCGCGCGAGGTTCTGGCCGCAGTGGGGACATTGGAATTTCATGGTTTTGGAATGGTCGGTGATTTTGCTAGATATGTCAGTGGTCCTTGATGACAAGTGCGCCAGGTTAGCCCGCGCCGCGACGGCGCTGGTTCTCGTTCTCGGCGCGCAGTTCGCCCTCGCGTTGCGCCCACTCGTTGGCGGTGAGGAGCGGTTATGGGTCATGCGCAAACATGAATAAGTTAGAAAACCCGCATGCCCAAAGAGCCCAACCCCGCCGTATCGCAGCCCCCGGCCTTAGAATCGGCGGGTCGCGGTGGCCGGCTTGGCCGCGGCCGTGGCGCCCGCCGGGACATTGGGCGCGGCTTGGTCTCCGGTTGCGGCATTCGGGTCGGGATTGCCGACGGCCGGGCTGGCGCTGCTCACAGGGGTGGCGGCGGAGCCGGCCTTGAGGTCATGGCGTAGGACGATCATTTGCACCGAGTCGGTAATCTTGTTATCGACGTTCTTGAAATAATCGGAGTCGCTCTTGAAGAAAAACACGATCGTCTGATAGGTGGGCGGCAGCGGCAGGAAGAAATTGTTGACCTTGTCCCAGGCCTCGCCCGCCTGCGAATAAACATCCAGGTGCATGAGCGCCCGGTCCCCCGGACGGAGCAGTTTGCTCTGGCGCAGGCCGAGCTTGAAGGGCGCTTCCTGGTTCGCCTTGATGCCCAGCGGTTGCTGGCAGAGGTTCATGACCAGCGCCTGGCCTGCAGGCACACTGGCCAAGTCATCGGGAACGACTATGGCCTGGTAGCCGTCGCCTTTGGGAGCCAGCAAGATCATGACGCGCGGCATGCCCGACGGAATTTCAACGGTGGCGACCGGCAGTTCCACCGGCGGCTTGCCCGCCACATGGCTCATCCTGGGAGTCTGGCTGAACAGCTCCATCTTGTTAGATCCGACATACTTGAACTCCCTGCCTTTGTCGAACAGCGGGATCACGCCGAGCTCCTGGAAACCGGTGCCCATGCGCACCTTCAACCCGGAAATTTCCTGGCCCCAGCCGACCACGGTGTAGTTCACCGAGATCGAGGGGCCCGCCGCGGGACTGGCCGCGTGCAGCGGCGCGGCTAACAGGAAAATGAGCGGCAGTAATTTTTTCATGGGCGGAGTGGCAATTAGATTTCGTCAGGTGAACACCAGCGCAAGGACAGGATTTTATAGCGGCGGCCGAATTGCCGGTTCAAGCTGGTGGCAGCGGCGGGATGAACCCACGCGCCATCCGACGCATCGACGTATTCCGGCGTGCGTTGCACGACCGCCTCGCACCAGGCCGCGGCGGTGACCGTGACGCCGTCTTTCGCGAGCGCCTGGCCGCAGGTGCGGATGACAAACGTGTCCGAGCGGGTGGAGATCACCGGTGCGATGGCCTGCAGGACATCGGCCTGGGTGAGCCAGCCGGGGATGCCCGCCGAGCGTTGCGGCACCCGCGGCGCGTTGGTCGCAAAATCGGCATCATAAAAATAGGAGCCAAACGCGGTGGTGAGCGGGCGCGTCGTCGAGCAATCCAGCTTGTCGTTGGCGGTGGTGACGGCGGAGAAGTCGTTGATGGTGGTCCGGTCAATGGCACTCTGGAGGGCTCCGCAAAACCCCAGTCCGGCCGGGTCGTTGGCGCTGGCGTTCGGGGCGCGGTTCACGAACTGCGCAAGCGCGACGAATGGGCCGCGCAACCGGACCTGTTTGACGATTTCCCCGGCCAAGGCATTGACCTGCGCGTCCGAGAGGCGGCGGAATCCGCTATAACTGTCGTTGCCGGTGCCCGTCGGGATTGGCTTGGCGTCGGCGGTCTGGCGCAGGCTGCGCGGGAAAATGCTGGCATTGGCATTCGAGCCGGCGACGCCAGGCAACGCGGGCAGATTGCGCATCCCGCCGAGCACCGCCGCCCAGGCCTCGATGGAGGTCGAGTTCACATTGAACGCGCCATCCACCGCGAGTTGGGCGGCCGCCTTCTGCGCATTGCGGGCGTCGGCGGTGGTGGTCCCGCTGTTGAGGGTGTAGCGGCGGTTCACGGGCGTGTTGGCAGCCCCGGATTGGGGAATAGTTGAGAAGAAGTAGCCGTCCCACAGCGCCGCGTTCAACAGATAGGAAAGATCGTAGTAATTGCTGGTGCTGGTTTTCGGGGGACTGGCGTTTCCCTGATAGGTATCCGTCAGGAGGGATTTGACCAGGGCGCGGGGCAGGAACACCGGGGCATAGGAATTGCCAATGGCATGATCCGGCTGGGTGCCGGTGTTGAGCGCCACATCATCCGTGGTGACGTTGGCGTGTTGCAGCGCGCCCAGCGAGAACAGCGGCTCCTGCGGCAGATCGTGGAAGACCGGTTTGGTGGTCCCACCATGATAGCCCCATTGCGGCGACGGATCCAAATTGCTGGTGAAATCCACCGGCGGATACGAGGGAGTGGTGCCATTGGCCGTGTTAATCGACCCGGTATACGCGGAGTCCCTGCCAAACGAACCCGCCATCAAAGTCTCCTTGGACAGGCGGATATTGGCCGCCCGCAGATTCAAATCCACATACGGGCGCACCGACTTTTCGCCGGTCCCCGGATCCGTCAGGTCGAAGTTGAAGGCCGCGATGATCCTGCCGGTGGCAGTGCCGGCAGGGCTGGTGGCACCGTATTGGGACATGTAGGTTCCGAACTGGCCCGTCCAGGCGTCGAGATTCAACCCGCCGAGCCGTTGCACCGTTTGACCGGTGGCATCCTGAATGAGCATCACCATCGGCGAGTTGGCATCGCTTTCATTGAACTTGTAGTAGATGGCACTCGCGGCGGTTGGCGGAGCGGTATAGGTGTCAGAGTTCCAGGTCGATGGCCTGGCCACATAGTTATAGCCAACTGCGAAGTCCGCCGCGCTCCCGACGCTCAGATTGACGGTCGCGGTGGCGGTGTTCGATGCCAGGGTGGTGCGGGACGTCAGCGAAAAGATCCGGGTTTCTCCCGGCGGGATCGTGGCGGCGGGCAGGGCAAAGGCCAGATTCCGATTGAATGCGTCCTTGCCGTCGCCGCTGGCAGGATCGTTTTCGTAGGGCAGCAGGCGCATGTAGCGATCCCCTTCATTTGACCCGCCTCCGGACCCCTTGCTATAGGCGATTTTGCGGTTGACCCCGAGGTCCGAGGCATCCGGCGGGCGCGTCATCATGAATTTCACCGTCATGCCGGTCACCTTCAGCGGCATGCTGTAGGGATTGCCGAGCACCACCAGCGGCGTGAACAGGGCGTTGATTTTTTGGCCAGCGGTGGCGTCGACGCCCATCATGACCCGCAGTTGGACGATCTGCGGCGCGATGCCCATCTGATTGAGCGTGGCGGCCTGGGCGGGCACGGCCCCGCCAGACTGATATTTCGCGTAGTGGTTGTAGTAATCATACAACAGATCCCAGCGCGGGGCGCAGGTGCCCACCGCCGCGCTGCCATAAGTGCTGGTGGCGGCGGTGTTGCCGGTCACGGCGGTGGCCAGCGGGAGATTCGCGGTGCCGGCGGGCAAGGCTGCGGGATCCGCCGCACCCAGACTCTTGGGGCTATAGGCGGCAGGCAGAATGGAAGTGCCGGTGCCCGCAGCGAGTCCACCGGGCGCCGTCCATGTGGGCAAGGTGGCCTGTGCAAAATCGTTGCTGAGATCGCGCTTCAGGCCGCCACGGAAGTTGTCGGTCTGCAACCCGCTTGCGTAGGTGGTTAGATTGTGGAAGTTTTTGGCGACGGCCTGTGCGGTGAGATTGGTCGGATCGAGCAGCCGGGTTTGGGCTTGGGTGATCACCCGCTCCAACGGCTTGGAGGTGCCGGTGGCCTGGCTTTGTGCTAGGTAATTGGAGGCGCTCCAGTCAGGCAGAATCTCCACGCCGGACCGGGGCGGGGTCATCAACCGGGACTTGCTCTCGGGCGTGCCGCTGGTGCTCGCCGCGTTCTTATCCACGATGTTGGACTTGGCCTTGATCCCCTCATCGCCGACCCAGTAGGCGTACCGACCGCTCACTTTGCCATCCGCCCCTTTGATGGTGACCAAGGGGGCCGCCACATATTTGCCCAGATCCGCCGCGCTCGGGGCCGCTCCGCCGGTGAGGGTGCCCGCACCTACCAACAAGGCCGCCTTGAGGGTGCCAATCGTCAACGTCGAGCTGCGCGCAGTGCTGGTGGCCGACAAGCCGCCGATGGCATTGGCCGGCGTGAACCCGGGCGTCGCGGACGGACTGGTGATCAGCCCATTGGCGGGGGTCACCACGGCGGCGGACGTGCTTTCATTGCCGCTGACCAGCCAGTTGAGCAGCACCGGTGCGGGGACTTGCTGATAAATGTCGTTGGGCGCTGCCGCCGTATACCCGCCATAATTTCCCCAGACTCCGGTCCAGTAGCGGGTGCCGTCATGCACGTCGCTGATCCCGTTGGCTACTGTCAAGGGGGGAGCTACTGTCGAGGGGGGATTGACCAATACGGTCGTAAGATTCGCCGCAGTGACCGTTCCCGCGGTCGTGCCGCCACCCGTCGGGGCGACTGCATTGGTGGCGAGATCGGCCACTCCCGTCGCCCGTTGATCGGGACCAGTCTGTTTCTGCAATTCGCCCAGCGCCAGCATCATCGCCAAGCGCGCATTGGCCCGCGCCGTTTCCATGTCCCGGCTTTGGCCGGAGGCGCGCAGGCTCACCGTCGCCAGCGACAACAGGCCCACGGCCAGGATCGTCAGCAAAATCATCAGCGACAGCGTCACCACCAGCGCGAATCCGCGCGGGCGTTGCCGATCCATCCGGGATTGTGGCTGCGGGTGATTCAATGGCTTGGGCTTTCAATAGGGAACTTGCTTGCCTCGACCCCATCGAGCAACCGCCACAGGCCTGTCGTCGCCGGGTAGAGTGATCCCAAAGTCATGACCAAGTATTCTCTCGATTCGGTATTCCCGCAACATATTGCACGCTTACTCTGGTAAATCAGTCGCAAATAGACCCTCCCTCGCCGGACCCACCGGGTGCCTTCGCCGGGGCAACGGCGAGTCGGTCGTGCCATTGAGCACCCTTGAGCCGATAATACTTTTTCCCAGTCACCATGTAGTGTTCACGGGTAGGCTTGAGTGAAAACCTCGCG
>JBAXBG010000135.1:0-10127 GCA_037142115.1 Verrucomicrobiota bacterium
TACTCGTTTCATCGACATTCCTTGGACGTGGGCGGACGGATTCCGCCCCTCCTTGGAATACAACGAATGAACCACAAGTTCTAGAGAGTATAACAGGCCTGGTGATGTTCCTGTTAGGGAGCCCGGATCTTCAAAAGCAACTTTCCAGCAATCCAATCATGACCCCACTCCATTCCGCCACCCTCTTCGCCGTTACGTTTGGCAGCATCTGCCATCTGGAGGCGGCACCGGTGACGGCCATTTCCCCGGCGCGGGTGGCCGAATTGACCGCCAAAGGCGCGCCCCACGAATATGCCGGCCCGGAACTCACGGCGATCGCGATGCCGGTGGGCGGCATTTGCGCCGGGCAGCTTTACTTCAATGGCGATGGCAGCCTGGGGAAGTGGGACCTCATGAACGGCCGGGCGTTTGGGTCCAGTGCGCTGGTGCGACCTGCGGCGCAACTGCAACAAGGGTTCGCCGTGCGGCTGCGCGATGGTGCCGGGCAGAGCACAAGTTTTCCGCTCAATCTCAAAACGTTTCCCGCCGCCACCTTCACCGCCGAGTATCCGGCCGGGGTGGTCCGTTACGAGGGGGCAAAAAACCTGCCGCTGAGTGTCACGTTGGAAGGCATTGCGCCCTTTGTTCCGCTCGACACCGTGGCCTCCAGCATCCCTGCCACCTTCCTGCGCGTCACCCTGAAAAACACCAGCGGCCACGCCATCCAAGGCGATCTCCTCGGATGGTTGCAAAACGGCGCGTCCATCCTCTCCGGCCTGCGCGCTGAAGAGGGGTCGCGCACCGCCACCGTGCGCGAGTTGCCCGGCGCGCTCGCGGTCGAGTTTGCCGCCGCGCCCTCAATGGCAGCGCTTCAAGATTCCGCCCAACCGTTGCCGCCGATACTTTTGGCCAACTTCGAAACCACCGACTACATGGGCTGGAAGGGCAGTGGGGAGGGTTTTGGCATCAGCCCCGCGTCTTATCAATCGATCAAGGGCGTCGCCTTCAAAGGTGGCTCGGGCAACGCCTGCGCCAGTTCGTTTGCGCAAGGACCCGTCTCGACCGGCACCTTGGAATCCCCGGAGTTCCCCCTCAACCGCAACAGCCTGCGCTTCCTCCTCGCCGGCGGACGCGATGCCAAGGCTGTGCGCATGGAGTTGCGCTGCGGCGACGAGGTGCTCTTCACGGCCATCCCTGCGAAACAGGATGCGCTTACCCCGGTCTTGTGGGACCTGCGCGCGCACGCCGGCAAGCAGGCCCGCTTGGTCGCCATCGACGCTTCGCCGACCGCCGGCCTGGTGTTCGACCAGGCCGAGTTGCTCGATCAATCACTCCCGCCGGTCAAGGCGCGACCGGACTTCGGCACGATGGCGCTGGTCCTGCTCGCGCCCGCCGCCGACGCCCGGGCGCAACCGTCCGTGCAGGGGGATCTCGCTGCCGGTGCCGCCCCCGTCGCCGCCGCCGCCACGCGGCCATTCGATCAGGCGCAAGTGGGAGCCATCACCGCACCGTTCCGCTTGCAGCCGGGGCAGTCGCGCACGTTGACCTTTGCGATCGCCTGGCATTTCCCGAATTTCGAGTTGAGCGATTGGGGGAAACTTCAAGGCAAGGGCCGCTGGTATGCCACCCGGTATCGCTCCGCCTCCGCCGTGGTGGATAACCTGGCCGCCGACGGACTCGCCCTGGTCGCCGCAACCGACCTGTGGCGGCAAACCTACTACGACTCGACCCTGCCGCGCTGGTTGCTCGACCGTTCGATCGCCAACCTCTCGACCCTCGCCACCGCCACCTGCTTCCGCTTTGCCGACGGCCGGTTTTTCGGTTTCGAGGGCGCGTATTCATTCCCCGGAACCTGCAACCACGTCTGGCATTACGACGAGGGCGCGGGCCGGCTCTTCCCCGAGTTGGAGAAATCCCTGCGCACCCAGGCCGATTACGTGCCCGCTGTGGGCATTAAATCCGACGGCAGCATCGCCATGCGCATCGACGGACTGCCGGGGTCGCCCGATCCATTGCCCCAACGCCCGGGACTTTTCGGCCCCGGCTACAACCACTGGGCCTCCATCGACGGCCAATGCGGCATTCTCCTGCGCACCTACCGCAGCCACCTGCTGGGAACTGATGCCAGCTTGGTGAAAAAATATTGGCCGCAAATCCGCCTGGCCAGCCAGTGGCTGCTTGCCCAGGACAGCGACGGCGACGGCCTGCCCGACCAGATCACCCACCATACGCTCGACGAAGACATCGCCGGCCCCGGCCCGTGGATTTCCAGCCTGAACCTCGCCGCGCTGACCGCCGCCGGGAAGATGGCCGACATCGCCGGTGACACCGCCTTCGCTACCCAGTGCCAGCAGCGGATCGCGATGGGACAGAAAAACTTTGTCGCCAAACTCTGGAACGGCGACCGCTTCATCCACCTCTCGCCCGAGGCAGAAAAATGGCGGCCCGGATCTTACGACGGCTGCCACATCGACCAGGTTCTCGGCCAGCAATGGGCGTGGCGCACCGGCCTAGGGCGCATCCTGCCTGAAAAGGAAACCCGCGCCGCGCTCGCCTCGGTTTTTCGCAACAATTTCATGGCGGACCTCGGCGCATACTATGCCCAGCCGGAGAATCAACCCAGCCGCGCCTTCGCCAAGGCGGGCAACGCCGGCACCGTCATGGCCACCTGGCCGGCGGGTTCGTATCGCCCGGACGGCAAACGGCCCGACCACATCTGGACCAGCTCGAATCACTTCCACCAGGGGTTTTATAACGAGACGATGTCGGGCTTTGAACACGCCTTCGCCTCGCTCTTGATCTACGAAGGCATGGTGGCCGAGGGCTTGACCGTCGCCCGCGCCGTGCATGACCGCCACCAACCGTCGAGCCCGATGAAGGGCAATCCGTTCAATGAGCCCGAAGCCGGTAACCACTACGCCCGCGCCATGGCCAGCTACGCCACCTTTCTCGCCTGCGGCGGGTTTGAATACGATGGCCCGGCCGGCCTGATCGGCTTCGCCCCTCGATTGCAGGCTGAGCATTTTCAGACTGCCTTCACCGCCGCCGAGGGCTGGGGCTCGTTCCGCCAGCAGCAGACCGATGGCAAACTCGAGGCGGTGATCACGGTGAAACGCGGCACGCTGAAACTCCGCACCGTCAAACTTGCCCTGCCGAAGCCCGCCCAGCCGGTCCGCCAACTCACCGTCACCTCCGCCGGCCAGCCGCTCGCCGCCCGCCACGAAATCCAAGCCGGCAGCGTCGTGATCACCCTCGCCCAGCCGATCGTGCTCACCGTTGCCAACGATCTCGGTCTAACCATCGAACCATAAACCCCATGAATCGCATCCTCCACCTTTTCCTCGCTCTTTTCCTGCCGCTCTGCGGCACACTCGCCGTTTCCGGCGGCGAGCCGCCCGCCTGGCGCGAGCAACTCAGCCAGCGTTTGCCGCTGCTCGGCCATCGCAACTGGATCGTCAGCGTTGGTGACAAAGTGACAGACAAAAAGTAGAGATGCGTCTTGGTTGGGAGATTTCTGGTGGTAGGATGGGAGGATGCGCAGAGCCCGATGGCTGGCGGAGTGGAAGGATTCCGGGAGGAAGCCGGTGATCTACCATTGGGTGACAAAGTGACAGACAAAAAGTAGAGATGCGTCTTGGTTGGGAGATTTCTGGTGGTAGGATGGGAGGATGCGCAGAGCCCGATGGCTGGCGGAGTGGAAGGATTCCGGGAGGAAGCCGGTGATCTACCATTGTATCTCGCGAGTGGTGGACCGGCGGTTTGTGTTTAGGGAGCGGGAATGCGAGGCGTTCCGGATGTTCATGCGGATGTATGAGAATTTCTCAGGCTGCCGGGTATTGTCGTATTGCGTGATGTCGAACCATTTTCACCTATTGCTTGAGGTTCCGCGGATGGCGGATGGCGGGTTGAGCGATGAGGTGCTGTTGCAACGTCTTAGCGGGATTTATTCCGAGGTGGTGGTGGCGGGAGTGGCTGGGGAATTGGCGGAGGCGAGGAAGGGTGCCGTCGGTGCGGACGAGGGGGCGGGTGAGGTGCGAGTGGCGGCAATTCATGCTCGATTCACTTACCGAATGCATAACCTGAGCGAGTTCATGAAGGGTTTGTTGATTCGTTTCACGCGGTGGTTCAACCGGGTTCATTCGCGGCAAGGGACGCTGTGGGAAGAACGATTCAAGAGCGTGATTGTGGAAAGCGGGGTGGCGGCGCGGACGATGGCGGCCTACATCGACCTCAATCCGGTGCGGGCGGGGATGGTCAATGACCCGGCGGATTACCGGTGGAGCAGTTATGGGGAAGCGGTGGGCGGCGGGAAGAAAGGGAGCGGGAAAAAAGCGCGCGAGGGGTTGGTGCGGGCGTATTTTTGCGAGCAGGGCGTAGGCTTTGAGTCGGAGCAATGGCAGGAGGTCTCGCGCCTATATCGGCGGTTGATGGGCTTGGCCCTAGGACGCAGGTCGGGGCGGGCCGACGTGGCAAAGGCCGGAGGCCAAGTGGGACAAAGCACGCTGAACACGGCGGAGATGATGGAAAGCAAGGCCAACGAAACGGTCTTGAAGGATCTGGGCATGGCGAAGATGCTGCGGTGTCGGGTGAGATATTTCACTGACGGGG
This sequence comes from Verrucomicrobiota bacterium, assembly GCA_037142115.1. Taxonomy (GTDB): domain Bacteria; phylum Verrucomicrobiota; class Verrucomicrobiia; order Verrucomicrobiales; family Akkermansiaceae; genus Luteolibacter. The sequence goes on from JBAXBG010000135.1 coordinate 4,588, forward strand.
CGGTGATCGGCAGCAAGGAATTTGTGAACGAGGCGTTTGCGCGGGCGCGGGAGCGATTCAGCACCAAGCGCAAGGACGGGGCGCGGGCGATGAGGGGCAGCGGCAGCGGCGCGAAAGGACTGCTGTGGAGCGTCAGGGATTTGCGGGTGAGAGTCTGATCCGCGCGTGAACCCGTCGCATGAGCGCGGCGGATTCGGAGGGGCAGGAATCGATGCGCGATTTCGGCGATCCGTCGTATGGGTGCGCGCTATAGGGAACAGGATAATTCAGTGCGCCGAGATGAAGCGTCCCCGGTTGGAGGCAGCCGAAGCGCGTCATCAAAAGAACCACCAGGGCCGCGGGGAAATCGCTTGATAAGTCGCACCTCGAACAGGATAACGAGAAGGTTCGCCGGGAGCCAACAGTTCCTGAGAAATAAGAAGTCGAAAAATCAGTCGACGTTTGGAGAAGGAATTAATGGAAACGCAATCATTTCACCCCGGGGGACTCAAGAAGCCGTGAGGTGGGGATTTCACCAAGACCTTGAGCTTATCGTGTGCGAAGAGCGCTCCCCCAATGCATAAAATACCATTCCACCAGATTCAAGTCGGCCTCCTCGTGATGCTGACGAGCCTGCCGTTCCATTTGCTGGCCGCGACCCCGCTCGACGAGGACTTCGCCAATCCGCCGGCCGCGGCCAAGCCGATGGTGTGGTGGCACTGGATGGGGCGCAGCATCAGCAAGGACGGCATCACCAAGGACCTCGAATCGATGAAGGCGGCTGGCATCGGCGGTGCCACGATTTTCAATCTCACTTCGAGTGTGCAGGGTTACGCCCAGCCGTTCAAAAACACCCCGTGGCCGGAAAACGCGTTCCGCGGTCCGGCGTGGTGGGCGCTGGTCGCACATGCCGCCAAAGAAGCTGACCGCTTGGGCCTCAACCTGGGCATGCACAACAGTCCCGGTTATTCCGGCACCGGCGGGCCGTGGATCACCCCGGAGAAGTCGATGAAGGTGGTGGTGTGGAGCACGACTCCGGTCACCGGCGGCGCGGCCTTCGCGGGTCATTTGGTCCAGCCTAACACGAACTTGGGGTTTTACCGCGAGATCGGCGTGGTGGCCGTGCCGCAAGTGGCGGCGGGCGCAGCGGTGGCTGTTGATTCGATTCAAGATATCACCGCCGGACTGAGCGCGCAGGGCGTGTTGAAATGGAACGCGCCGGAAGGCAACTGGCTGGTCTATCGGTTCGGCTATACCAGCACCGGCAAGAGCGGGCATCCCGCCCCGGAAGAACTCACCTCCTCCCTGGAATGCGACAAGCTCAGCGCCGAATATTCCCGGTTCCATTTCCAACAGGTCTTGGAGCCCTTGCAGGAACACCTCGGCCCCCGTTTGGGTTCAGTATTGAAACACCTCACCCTTGATAGTTATGAGGCCGGCAATCTCAATTGGACCGAGGACTTCCGAACCGAGTTTTTAAAACGACGCGGCTATGATCCGTTAGTCTGGCTGCCGGCGCTCAATCAGGTCGTCGTCGGCGATGCGGACCGGACCGCACGCTTCGCCTGGGATTTGAAATCCACGGTTTCGGAATTGTTTGTTCAAAACAATTTCCGCCAGGGCAAAGCGCTGATGAACGCCGCGGGCGTGAAAATGTATCTGGAACCCTACACCGGGCCGTTTGACACGGTGGCGGCAGCGGCGGTGCCTGATATGACGATGGGGGAGTTCTGGAATCCGGGCGGCGGTGGGATTGGACGGAATATTGTCGGCCCGGCCCAGGCGGCGGGGATTCACATTATCGGCGCGGAGGCGTTTACCAGCAAGCCGATGACCTCGGACTGGAGCGAGACCCCGGCCAAACTCAAGGTGGCCGGCGACGGCACCTGGGCCGGCGGCGTGAACCAGCTTTTCCTGCATCACTGGGTGCATCAACCGTTCGGCGACGCGATCCAACCCGGCCTGGGCATGGGTTGGTGGGGCACCCATTTCGGCCGCAACCAGACGTGGTATGAACCGGGCAAGGCGTGGCTCGCCTATCTCGGACGCTCGCAGGCCCTGCTCCAACACGGCGAACCGGTGGCGGATTATCTCACGCTCGATGAGGGCGGCGGCACCGACGCCAACCGCGCCGACACGATCGCCGCGGCCGACCTGGTGGCCGGCGCGTCCGTCAGGGACGGGCGGATTGTCCTGCCTAGCGGGCGGACCTACGCATTTTTGTTATTACCCAGATCGCCGCTGATGCTTCCGGTCACGGCGCGCAAACTCAAAGCCCTCGTCGCGTCCGGCGCGGTGCTGGCCGGCCCGCGTCCCGAGCGCTCGCCGAGCATGCAGGATTACCCCCAAGCCGATGCCGAGGTCGCTGCGATTGGCAAGGACATCGCGGCGATTTCCAGCCAGGGAAAATGGTTTGATACGCCGGCGCAGGCGCTGGCAGCCCTGAATATCGTCGCCGATATGGTGCTCGTCACGCCGCACCTCAATCTGCGCTATGCCCATCGGCAGGAGGGCGCGACAGATATCTATTTTGTGGCCAACCCCACCGAGTCCGCCCAGCGCGGCACGGTGTCGCTGCGCGTGACGGGCAAGCTGCCCGAGCTGTGGGATTCGATGCGCCAGACGATCTGCCAGGCACCCGCCTGGCGAATCAAGGACGGCCGCACCGAGGTCGATCTGGACTTGGAGCCGGCGGACTCGGTCTTTGTGATCCTGCGGCACGCCACTGCGGAATCCGCCTCGGCGCCCGCGGTCGCACCTGCGCCCGGTCCCGCGCCGCTCACCGTGGACGGACCGTGGACCGTGGCGTTTGGCAAATACCAAACGGTGACCCTGCCAACGCTGACCTCATGGACGCAGGCGCAACCACCCGCGATCCGGTATTTCTCCGGCACCGCCGTTTACACTAACACGATCATGCTCACGGCCGACTGGGTGGGAGCGCAACGGCCCGTGCGGCTCGATCTCGGCGTCGTCAAGGAACTGGCCCGGGTGCGGGTGAATGGGCGCGACTGCGGGGTGGCATGGAAAGCGCCGTTCTGGGTCGATATTAGCCACGCCCTCAAAGTCGGCGCCAACGCCGTGGAAATCGCCGTCACCAACACTTGGGCCAACCGCCTGATCGGCGACGAGCAGGAACCGGCCGACAGCACCTTTACCGGGCCTATCAAGCAACCGCATTTCAAGGACCAAGCCGGCAAGCCGCTGCCGGTGGGGAGCATGCTGGTGGAGTTCCCCGAGTGGATTTTGAAAAACCAACCGCGTCCTGGCAAGCGGGTCGGCTTCTGCGCGTGGAATTATTTCACCAAGGACTCGCCGCTGCTGGAATCGGGCTTGCTGGGCCCGGTGAGCGTTCGTCGGAGCGCATCGCCCGGGCGGGTGGCTAACTAACGAATCACTCCCAACCATCCATGAAGCGCCTGCCACTCACCACGATTCCTCTGCGGTTGTTGATTCTCCTGAGCGTGACCTTGGGTTGCGCGCGGGCGGGCACTGCGGAGTTCAATGGCTGTTATGCCCGCTGGAGCGACGCCGAGCTGACCGTCGGCAATGCGCGTTTCGAGCGCAAGTGGCGGATCCACGACGGGCTGCTCACGGCCACGTCGTTTCGCAACCGTCAAACCGGCACGGAGTGGATCCGCGAGCCGGCCAATGGTCCCGCGCCGGTGGCCGCCGGCTGGCGTGGCGCGCCGCGCGCGGTGACCATCACCGCGAGCAGCGGCCGCCTGGGCGTCACCGCGGAGGAATCGCTGCAGGTGCGCGTGGAGACCCGCGGCGACCACGCGCCGGTTTGCCGGATGCGGGTTTTCCCCGATGCCGCCGGCGTGGAAATCTCGCTGGATCCCGGCGCGGGCCCGGCCGCTGCGGTGGCGGCAGCAGCCACCCCACCGGCGGCCGCGGCCACCGGCGTGGAGGGCGGTGCCCGGGCCGCCGGCGAGGCCGCGGGCGACTCGCTGGAGAACCTGGTTCTATCACCCCGGCACTTGAAGTTGACGCAGGTGACCCTGATGGACCAGACCGACGCCCACAACGAGCTGGTGCAGGAAAACGAGTGGCTGTTGCTCAACGAGCAGGATCTGGAACTGCCGGGCAATTTGTTCGCGCTGGATAACCCGGTCACCGGCGAGGGGTTGGTGTTTGTGAAATTCGCCCCGCTGCCGCATGCCCGCCCGCTCAAATCCGCCTATGACTGCCAGATGAACGCCGCGCGCCAACAGGTTCGCTTCGCCGGCCAGGGCTACCCGTTCGTCCTGTTAGCCTACGCCGGCGGGGCCGCCGGCCGCACCGCCGTGCTGCACGGATTCCAGCGCCAGTTGCGCCGCTACCGACCGGCCCGCGACGGCTTGTTCCTGTCTAACACGTGGGGCGACCGGTCGCGCGACGCCCGCGTCACCGAGGAATTCGTCCTGCGCGAAATCCAGGCCGGCGCCCGGATGGGCGTGGACGTCGTGCAAATCGACGATGGCTGGCAGACCGGCCGGACCGCCAACTCCGCCCATGCAGCCAACGGCGCGTGGGGGTCCTACTGGAGTGCCGACGCGAACTTCTGGCAGCCCAACCCGCAGCGGTTTCCGCGCGGGTTGACGCCCGTGGCCGAGGCCGCCCGCGCCCAGTCGATCCAATTGGGACTGTGGTTCGGGCCGGATTCGGCCGAGGATGGCAAAAACTGGGCCCGCGATGCCCAGAGACTTCTGGAATTGCACCGCGCCCAATCGATCAACTATTTCAAGCTCGACTCGGTCAAGCTGGCCACCCCGGCCGCGGAGCGCAACTTCCGGCGGATGGTGGACCGCTTGCTCAGCGAGTCCGGCGGTGGCATCACCTTGGACCTCGACGTCACGGCCGGCACGCGGCCCGGCTATTTCGGCATGGCGGATAGCGGGCCGATCTTCGTCGAGAACCGCTACACCGACTGGGCTAACTACTGGCCGCACCTGACGTTGCGCAACCTGTGGAAGCTCTCGCAATACGTCGATCCGCTGCGCTTGCGCATGGAGTTCCTGAACAACACCCGCAACCTCGAACGCTACGGCGACGACCCGCTGGCACCCGCCCGATATTCTCCGGACGCGCTCTTTGCGACGGTGATGTTTTGCAATCCCCTCGGCTGGTTCGAAGCGTCCAACCTGCCGCCCGATTACCAAAACTCGGTCGCCGGACTGGTCACGGTTTGGAAGCGTGAGCGCTCACGGCTATTCGCCGGGCGCATCCAGCCGATCGGCAGCCCGCCTGACGGCCAATGCTGGACGGGCTTTGCCTCGGTCTCGCCGTCCGGGGGTTCCGGCTATCTGCTGATCTTCCGCGAGTTGAACGCCAGCCCCGAGTGGTCGCTCGACCTGCGCCTGTTTGCCGGCGGCCGGCATTGCGTCACCCGCCTGGCGGGATCCGGCCAGGCATCGGTGTTAGACGGCCGGCTCACCGTCCACATCCCCGAACCGCTCCAGTATCTCTGGCTGCGCGTCGAGTAACCCGGGAAGGGGCGGCTTTTTAAAACATCAAATCCGCCGTTTTCATTTTCCTTTGTATCACCCGAGCTCGGCATGCGGGGTATAGCACGTAGA
>JBAXBG010000136.1:0-10126 GCA_037142115.1 Verrucomicrobiota bacterium
GATCGCTCACCTTTCCCTCGCGATTTATGTTAGTAGCGGCCATGAACCCTTGTCCTTGCGGGTATTATGGTGATATCAAACGCCAGTGCCGCTGCGCCCCGCGCCAGATCGAAACCTACCGCCAGCGGATCTCGGGACCGTTGTTAGACCGGATCGACATCCACTGCGAGGTGCCGCTGGTGGACTTCCGCGAGCTTTCCGCCACCGCCGCCAGCGGCGAAAAGTCCGAGACCATCCGCGAGCGGGTGGTGCTGGCGCGCGGCATCCAAACCGAGCGGTTCCGCAAATCCAGTAACTTCACCAACTCGGCGATGAGCCCGCGCCAGATGAAGGCGCACTGCCAGATCGACTCCGAAAGCACCGGCTACCTGGAACACGCGATGGAGGAGATGAACTTTTCCGCCCGCGCCCATGACCGGATCCTCAAGGTCGCGCGCACGCTGGCGGATCTGGCAGGCTCGCCCAACATCCGCGCCACCGACATTCTGGAAGCGATCCAATACCGCTCGCTGGACCGCAAGCTATTTTCCTGAGTTGGGGATGAGAATCCGAACCCGGCTGCTGGTCATAGCCACCGGCGCCGGTCTTCAGGCGCAGCCTCCGGGCAACCCGGTGGTCACCATCACCGGACACCTTGCCATGGCCAACGGCAGCCTCCCCACAGGCAGCACCCTGAGCAGGTCCGCCCTCGCGGGAGGTTTCCGTGTGGCCCTGGAAACGCCGCATCAAACCAGGAGTTTGCGCAGGGTGACGGTGAGTTCCTCGCGGGAGAGCAGGCCGGCGGCGACGGCCAGGGTGAGGTTTTCCCAGTCCTCGCTATCGGCGGCGGGCTCGTAGCCGTTGAGTTCGAGAACGACGAGACAGGCAGCGAGCGCCACCCGTTTGTTGCCATCCACAAAAGGATGATTGCTACAGAGATAATAAAGATAGGCAGCGGCGATCTCCACGGTGTCTGCGAAGGTGGATTGGCCGCCAAACGTGGCTTGGGGCGCGGTCGTCGCCGAATGCAGCAGGGCGCCATCGCGGAGACCCGCGGCACCACCGTAAAGCCGGATCGCCGCGGAATGAATTTCGAGCACCTGATCCGGCGACAGGTGCAGGCACGTGTTAGGGTCCGGGTTCATGCCAGGCGTTTCAGGGTTTGGGCATAGCGCTGCATCACGTCCTCGACCTTCGCGCTGAATTCCGCAGGGCTGGGAACTGGCGTCATGGGAGTGATCGTGATGGTGCCTCCGGAGTGAACCTCCACGTTGACCTCATCGCCGGGTTTGAGGTGTGCAAGTTGCAGCAGCGTCGAATCAAAGATGATGCCGTGAGAGTTGCCGATTTTGGCGATGGTTTTGATCATGGTAATACGATGTTTTACAGCGGCGGATTTGTCAAAGCAGAAATTCCGGCCAGCGCAACACGACACCCATGGCTCAGTCCACATCGGTGCGGAAGGGTGGGGACGATGGAACTCCAACGGGCCGTGTATGGCTGTGGCGTTCGCCGCATCGGGATTGGGGCGGAGTTTCTGGGGCTACAAATCCGCAGTTCCCGGTGACTTTCTTAAACTCTGGTGGACTGAAGCCATCGGCCGTGACGAGTCCGGGCACTCGGTGGTGTTTCTTGGATTCAAGAAAACTGAATGCGGCGATGACGGAATTGAAATATCGTCGTTGATTGCCAGCATGTTGTGGCCTCATGGATCCCGTCACCGTAAGCATCACCCGCAACCTTGTGGTTTTTACGGCGACATCAAACGCCAGTGCCGCTGCGCCCCGCGCCAGATCGAAACCTACCGCCAGCGGATCTCGGGACCGTTGTTAGACCGGATCGACATCCACTGCGAGGTGCCGCTGGTGGACTTCCGCGAGCTTTCCGCCACCGCCGCCAGCGGCGAAAAGTCCGAGACCATCCGCGAGCGGGTGGTGCTGGCGCGCGGCATCCAAACCGAGCGGTTCCGCAAATCCAGTAACTTCACCAACTCGGCGATGAGTCCGCGCCAGATGAAGGTGCATTGCCAAATTGACCCGGAAAGCACCGGCTACCTGGAACACGCGATGGAGGAGATGAATTTTTCGGCCCGCGCCCATGACCGGATCCTCAAGGTGGCGCGCACGCTTGCGGATCTGGCGGGCGCGCCAAACATCCGCGCCACCGACATCCTGGAGGCGATCCAATACCGCTCGCTGGACCGGAAATTGTTTTCGTGAGACGCCTCATTTCGATGGCTGGAATTCCGTTGGGGTGCAGATTCTAACATCCAGCTTGCCATAGCGTTTGGTGTAGGCGGGATCACCGGAGGGGGTGACGAGGAAATTGCGGCCATTCGGGTAGTAACTGCGGAAGAGTTTGAGGGCGGCACTGTCAAACGCGCCCGGGTCCCATTTACATTCGATGGCGTCCACCTGGTCGCGGCGGTGAGGGATAATAAAATCCACCTCGTGCCCCGCCTTGTCGCGCCAGTAGCAGGCAGGCGTTTCCGGAAATTGGGCCTGGATTTGTTCCAGCACCAGATGCTCCCAGAGCAGGCCGCAGTCATCCGGTCGCAGCGGATCCCAACCGCGGGCAAAACTCACGAATCCGGTGTCGAACGCATATACCTTGGGCTGTCTAACGATCTCGTTGTGGCCACCGCCATGGAACGGACGCACCACCGTGACCGCGTGGGTGATTTCCAAGGCACGCAGATGGCTTTCCACGGTCGGCCGGGTGATTCCGAGTGCCGAGGCGGTCTTAGTCACCTCAAACTGGCCGCCGCTCTGGCGCAGCATGAATTCCAACATCGCGTTGAAACGATTCATGTCCCGGAAGCCGAACAGTCGCTGAATGTCGCGGGCGAAAAACGAGTCCATCCACTCGCGGTAGAAGGCGGGCTGCTTTGATTTCGCTAACAGCGCGGGCGGCAGCCCCCCGTGAAACAGGCGTTGCGGTAGCGTGACCCCGAATGCGGGAAGTTCGCCCCACCCCACGGGTGTCAAATGCACCAGACGTTTGCGACCGGTCAGGGAGTCGCTGAATTTTTTGCTCGCCGCCAGCGTGGAGGAACCGGTGGCGAGAATCCTCAGCTTCGGAAAACCATCCGCCCCGATTTTCAGCAGGCGGGCCGGATCGCGCAACTGGTGGATCTCGTCGAACACCACGACCGGCTTCGCGCAACCGCGGAAAAAAACCTGGGGGTCGCGAACCATGTCCTCGACGCTCGGCAGGTCGCAATTCACATAGAGAACCCGTTCCACACCGAGGCTCTCGGCCAGGGTGGTCTTGCCGGACCGCCGGACACCCGCCAGCCAGACAATCGGCGCTTGGCGCCATGCCTTCTCGATGCGTCGCTGCCAGAAAGGACGTGAAATCATGTTGGTGTACTATCCGCATGGTTCGACCGGATGTAAAGTACGCTTTCCGGCATTTTTGCCTGAGCTCAGGTTTTCACCACGATTTTCGGGGTCCGCCTCATTGCAGACAATCCCTTATGGCAGTACGACTCGCCAGCGGATCAGCGGACCGCTGCTGGACCGCAAGTTATTATCCTGAACATAGAAATGCATTAAATTGGGCGCGTTATGGTGATTTTCTTGAGGAGAAGGCAGGATGGAGTCACTTGTCTGGTGATTTGCCTGAGATAAACGGGATTTATGCCAGAATTCAACCCACATAGCCAAGTCCACGATGGATGCTCAAGCGAACCATGGATGAAGAATTCTGCGAGCGGCTTGAGCGGATTGCAGACTCTGGAGCGTTTTTCACCGTCTGGGATCGGACCTGAATTCGTCACCCAACCAACAGATGACAAATGGTTTAACGAGCTTCGCGTTATTGTCACCGAAAAGAGTATCCGCACCCGTGCGGGTATTGGGAAAATCAATGACCTCGGGTGACTCATCCTCATGCCGATCACCACCGCTGGCCTTGGGCTGATAGCCGGGCTTGTCTTTGAGGTAGTCCGTTCGCGGTTGATAGGGCCGTGCGCGACCCACGCCCAAGTGGCCTTCTGCCTGCCGCGTCACGATTCGGGGTGAAGAATCCGGGTAAAACCAAGCTTGACGGGGCGGCGTGGCCACGGGACTTTCTGCGGTGCCACCCCGCCGCTCCCACCTGCCGCATGCACGCCATCACCGCCAAGAGTTCACTCAGCCCGAATGTCACCCGGCTTGACGTCGAGGCCCGCCGGATCGCCGAAATCCGCCACCCGGGGCAATTTGTCATCGTGCGCCGGGCGAATGGCGCGGAACGCATCCCGCTGACCATCGCCGATGCCGACCCGGAGCGCGGCACGATCGCGCTGGTGATCCAGGAGGTGGGGAAATCGACCCGCGATCTGGTGGCCTTGGAACCGGGCGATTTCATTCAGGACATTTCAGGGCCGCTCGGCCATCCGACCGAGATGATCGCCACCGGCCGCGCCGTGTGCGTGGGCGGCGGCGTGGGCACGGCGGTGGTGCACCCGATCGCCCACGGCCTGCACCAGCGCGGGGTCGAGGTGATCAGCATCATCGGTGGACGCTCGCGCGAGTGGGTCATTTTTGAGGAGGAATTGCGCCGGCTCGGCCAGGTGGTGGTTTGCACCGATGACGGCAGTTACGGCCGCAAGGGTTTTGTGACCGACGCCACCCGCGAGGTGTTGGAGGCCGGCGGCGTGGACATTGTCTACGCGGTGGGTCCGGTGCCGATGATGCGGGCGGTGGCCAATCTCACCCGGCCATACGGCGTGCGCACCATCGTCTCGCTCAACCCGGTGATGGTCGACGGCACCGGCATGTGCGGCGGCTGCCGGGTCGACGTCGGCGGCGAAACCAAGTTCGCCTGCGTCGAGGGGCCGGAATTCGACGGCCACCTGGTGGATTTCGACCTGCTGGCCGACCGCCTCGGCACCTATCGGGAATTCGAGCAACATGCCTCCCATGCCTGCGACGGTGGCGGCTGCCGCAGTGAACTCGCCAAACCCGCTCCACCCACCACCTGAGACTCGCCATCGTGAACGAAGCCAAGATCCCGCTCAAGGACCGCATGAAGATTGACCGGCAGTCGATGCCGGAACAGGACGCCGCCCAGCGCAGCGGCAATTTCCTGGAAGTCAACCTCGGCTTCACCGAGCGGATGGCATTGTTAGAGGCGCAGCGCTGCATCCAGTGCAAGGCTCCCAAGTGCGTGAGCGGCTGCCCGGTGATGGTGAACATCCCGCGCTTTCTGGAGTGCATCGTGCAGGGTGACCTGCCGGCGGCGGCGCGCAGCTTGTTCGGTGACAACGCGCTGCCCGCCATCACCGGCCGGGTCTGCCCGCAGGAGGTGCAGTGCGAGGTGCAATGCGTCCGCGGGGTGAAGGGCAAACCGGTGGCCATCGGCTATCTGGAACGGTTCGTGGCCGACTGGGCGCGGGCTAACAGCGGGGTGGTCGCCCTCGAGGCGCGCGCCGCCACCGGCAAAAAGGTGGCCATTGTCGGCGGCGGGCCGGCCGGTCTGACGGCCGCGGGGGAGTTGCTCAAACTCGGTCATGAGGTGACGGTGTATGAGGCGCTGCACAAGCCCGGCGGGGTGTTGGTTTATGGAATTCCCGAGTTTCGCCTGCCCAAGCAAATCGTCGATGAGGAGGTCGAGCGGCTGATCCAGGCCGGGGTGACGATTGAAAACAACGTGGTCATCGGCCGGACCTACACCCTGCCGGAATTGCGCTCGCAATTCGATGCGGTGTTTCTCGCCAACGGGGCCGGGCTGCCGGTGTTCATGAACGTGCCCGGCGAGAATTTCAAGGGCGTCTATTCGGCCAACGAATACCTCACGCGCGTCAACCTGATGGAAGCCTACGCGCCCGACTCCGACACCCCGGTGCTGCGCGCCCAGCGGGTGGCCGTGGTCGGCGGCGGCAACGTCGCCATGGACGCGGTGCGCACCGCCAAGCGCCTCGGCGCGCAGCGCGCGATGCTCGTTTACCGCCGCAGCCGCGCCGAGATGCCCGCGCGCGTCGAGGAAATCCACCACGCCGACGCGGAGGGCGTGGAATTTGAAAACCTGGTGGCCCCGCTCGAAGTGATTGGCGACGACCACAAGTGGGTTGCCGGCCTGAAATGCCAGCGCATGGAACTGGGCGAGCCTGATGATTCCGGGCGGCGCAGCCCCCGGCCGGTGCCCGGCTCGGAGTTTGTGTTAGAGTGTGACGCGGTGGTGGTGGCCATCGGCACCCGCGCCAACCCGCTGCTCACCGCCACCTGCCCGGAGCTCAAGCTCAACCGCTGGGGCAACATCGAAGTGGACGCGCAGGGGATGACGAGCATCCCCGGCATCTTCGCCGGTGGCGACATCGTGCGTGGCGCGGCCACCGTGATCCTCGCGATGGGCGACGGCAAACGCTGCGCCCGGGCCATCGACGCCTGGCTGATGGAAGCCTCACCGTGAGCCAGCCCTCCTGCCTGGCCATGCCTGCGCGGAAGCGGGAATCGGAGGTGGGCGCAGGCGCACTGCCAAGTGTCGTTGAAACCATTACGCCATTATCATCAACGCCAGGCCTTGCATTCTCCACGCAGTAAGGAACTTTGAATTGTATACGGTGAATCCATGGTGGATTTACCATGGTGTAACCCCGGATACCCATGCACATGAACGCCAATCTAACTTCCAGCTTGCTGGCCATGCTTTGCGCAGGCTCGCCGGTGGTGTGCGCCAATCCCGCCCAGTCCATCCAGGTGCCGGTTGCCGTCAGCCAGCGATCACACGCGGCGCTCTCGACGCAGGTGTTTGACGCGGTTAATGCCTACCGGCACAGCGTGGGTGCCACCGAGCTCCAACGCCACGCGGGCCTGGACCGTCTCGCCCAACAGCATTGCGAATATCTCCGGCAGCACCGCGGCACGTTCACCCTCCGCGGCAAGAACGTCAGCCACATCGGGTTCGAGGGCCGGGCGATGTATGCCCGGGCTTACTATCAGATGGACAATATCAGCGAAAACGCGGCTGCCGTCGAGCATGCCGGTGCCAACCCCGGTCCGACCTTGGTCACGCTGTGGAAAGCCTCCAAGGATCACCAGCATGCCATGGTGGACTCGTGGACGCATAGCGGCCTCGGGCTGGTGGTGGACTCGGATGGAATGTTGTTCGCCGTTCAACTCTTCGCCACCGTGAATCCTTCGCTGATCCGTAACAACCGGTTCTAAACTATGCCCGATCTCACGTTCGAAATGGCGCTGCACGCCCGCGGACTGGCCCGCATCGCGGGTGTGGATGAGGCCGGGCGCGGCCCATTGGCCGGGCCGGTGGCGGCGGCGGCGGTCGTCCTGCCGCGTGGCTTTGCCTGTGCGGGCCTTGACGATTCCAAAAAGCTCAGCGCCGCGAGGCGCGAGGCGCTGTATGCGGTGCTAACTGGCGATCCCGGGGTGGCGTGGGCGGTGGCCACGGCGGATCGCGAGGAGATCGACCGGCTCAACATCCTGCGGGCGACCCACCTGGCGATGAGGCGGGCGGTGGAGGCGCTGGTGCCGCCGCCCGTGCACTGTCTGATCGACGGGCTGCCGGTGCGGGATTTTCCGTTGCCCTATGATGCGATCGTCAAGGGGGACGGGCGCTCGCTGTCGATCGCGGCGGCCAGCATCATTGCCAAGGTCACGCGCGACCGGTTGATGCGTGAAATCGACCGCGAGTTTCCCCAATTTGGCTTTGCGCAGCACCAAGGATATGGCACCAAGGGACATCTTGAAGCCCTACGGATTCACGGCCCTTGTCGCCATCATCGTCGCTCGTTTCAGCCGGTGGCTCAACTGTCCCTGCCGTTTGACCGGGCCTGACGGCCACGCCCGCGACCGGGCGTGGATCGGGGCCTATGGCGAGCGGGTGGCGGCGGACTGGCTGCGCGCCCAACGCTGCACCGTCCTGGCGCGCAATTTCAAGGGTCCGCGGCGCGGCGAGGTGGACCTGATCGCGCGCGACGGCAAGCTATTGCTCTTTGTCGAGGTCAAGACCCGCCGGGAAGGCACCCGCATCCGCCCGCTGGACGCGGTGGACAAGAGCAAGCAGGCGCTCATCGAGCGCGGCGCCAACGCCTGGCTCAAGCGCCTCGGCACCCGCGAGCTGCCGTGGCGCTTCGATGTGATCGAGGTGTACGTCGCTGAGGGCGCCAAACCTCGCGTCAACCACGTGCGCGACGCGTTCTAACACACGGACCGCCCGGCCGGCCGGCGTCAGGGGCTTGTCTTTGGGATGCGGTGAAGCGCTCGCGCTTCACCGCTTTGGGGCGCTCCCGGGCCCCCGGAGTGAGCCCGTCGAATTTCAACGCGGCCGGCAATATCAGATACCTGGATCGAGCTGGCTAGCCGCGCAAAGCGGCGGTGCCCGCCGCAGTCCACATTCGTGCCCCGTTGGATTTTCACCTTGCGTCATGCATTCCGGCATCGCACGCTGCGCGCATGTTCGTTCCTGCCCCAAACAGGAACGAGCGCGCCGTTAGGTGCGGCTCGCGTCCCGGGTAATACAATCCAGGCAATCTCATCCACAATCCAACGGCCAACTGTGTTTTTACAGAGCGGGCCGGCGGGCGGGGTTTGCCAGGGTTTGCGGCCCGGGTCATCGGCTTGTGCTATCACCTGTTGCCAGTCATCCAGGGCGAACTGCGCTACTGGTGGCCACCCATCATCCCATCATGAATCATTGCTTCAAATCCGCCGGCTTGCTCACCACCCTGCTGCTCGCCCTGGGCGGCGTGGCTTACTCTGCCGAACTGCCCGGGCCCAGCCTGGCCGCATTGAGTGACGTGGACAAATACGAACGGGCGATCCACATCATGGCGATGCTGCTGGTCGGCTTCGGCTTCCTGATGGTTTTTGTCAGACAGTATGGACGCTCGGCCCTGACCGCCACTTATCTGTTAGTCAGCGTGTCCATTCCGCTTTACTTCCTCAAGGCCGGCGTTTGCGGCAGCGCCGCCGGGGTGGGCGTGATTGACCAGTTGATTCTAGCTGAATTTGCCGCGGCGAGCCTGCTGATCTGTGCCGGAGCGGTTTTGGGGCGCCTGAAAATGGAGCAATACCTGCTGCTGGGCGTGTTGTTTGTGCCGTGTTACGCGCTCAATGAATGGATCGTCCTCAACGGCGGCCTGGGTCTGATCCACGGCCGGGTGATCGATACCGGCGGGTCGATCGTGATCCACGCCTTTGGCGCCATCTTCGGCTTGGGGGTCGCGGCCTCCATGACCACGCGCCAGGAATATGCCACCCCCATCGAATGCGATGACACCAGCGACCGGTTTTCGCTGCTGGGCAGCATGGTGCTGTGGATCTTCTGGCCGAGCTTCTGTGCGGCGCTGGTCGCCCCGGGCGACGTGCCCAAGACCGCGGTGAACGTCATCCTGGCGTTGTGTGGCTCCACTCTCGCCACCTACGTGGCGTCGGTGAAGCTTCGCGGCAAGATCTCGGCGGCGGATATCGCCAACGCAACCCTGGCCGGCGGCGTGGCGATCGGTTCGACCTGTGACGCGGCCGTGCCCGGGACTGCGTTTGCCATCGGAATCCTGGCCGGGGTGGTGTCCACGGTCGGTTTTGCGATCCTGCAGGCCAAACTGACCGCGCGGACCCGTAAGGTCGATACCTGCGGCGTGTTCTATCTGCACGGCTTGCCCGGACTCTTCGGCGGCGTGGCCGCCCTGGTGGTGGTTGCGGGCGTCGATTTCCGCGCCCAACTGACAGGAATCCTGGTGACCGTTGTCATTGCCGCCATTGCCGGCCTGCTTAGCGGCAAGGTGATTGCGGTGCTGGGCGGGCGGGTGGCGCCCTATGTGGATAGTGAGGAGTTAGAGGGCGAGGCACCCATCGCGGAAGCCGCACTGGCCGTGGAGACCTGAGCTCCTGCCTCTAACCCGCCAGCGTCCCCAAACGCCAATCGGGCGACCCTTGTGGTCACGGTGCGGGCAGGCAGCGGTGGTGGAGGCTCTGGCATCCTGAACTCGGAGGAAATTCAATGAGCCGTAATGAAGAGAGGCGGCGGGCAGAATGCCCGCGCCACGGTGGCCCGGGCATTCTGCCCGGTGCCAAAACGGTTCAACCTTGAAAGGAAAATGAGAACCACTGATTGCACTGATTAAACTGATTTGGAATGAGTTACAACTTGGCGCCCGCTCACTCAAAAGGTGAGCGAGCTGACTGTTATTTCGGCATGGCTCTTT
>JBAXBG010000137.1:0-10119 GCA_037142115.1 Verrucomicrobiota bacterium
GGCGCAGCGGGAGTCCATGAAGTGCGAGTCTGGAGACTCGCGGTCCGGACTCGCCGGCGCAGCGGGAGTCCATGAAGTGCGAGTCTGGAGACTCGCGGTCCGGACTCGCCAGCTTGGAATGGCCGCTAGATCTGCGAGCAGAACCACAGCTTGTTTCCCTCGCTGTCGAGAAAACTTCCGATCAGGAACTGGTCGTCGGCGAGTTCGACCGGGTCGGAGATCGTCACGCCGCGCTCGCGCAGCGCGGATTCGGTGTCGGGCGCGTGATCGACCTCGATGGTGAGACGCGGGTTGGGCTGGTCGGTGGGGGGCGCATACCAGTCGGGTTTGAGCATCAGGATGATTTGATCGAGGTGGTAGCCGGCGTGTAGGTCGCCCAAATAGGCGAGCGGCAGGCTCAGGGTTTGGCTGTAAAACTCATTGGCACGGTCGAGGTCCGTCACTGACAGCGCGACGACCTTGACGCACTGGAATCCGAGGGGGTGATTTTTCATGGTTGGTCAGACTAGCGGATTGCCAGCCGTGACGCAAACTCCTTCTGCCTGGTCGGAACCCGAGGCCTCGGGAGACATCCGCCGCGACGGGAAATCCGCCGGTCGCCAAGAATGAAATTGGCAAGGGCGGGAAAAGCACGTCTCATGGTGGCGAACTGAGAACGGGCAGCCATCCGCCCGGATTTGCCATGTCCCAAGCCATCATCGATCCCGAGGAAGTCCGGCGTTTCGCCGTCGAACTCAAGCGCTTTAACGGCGACCTGCGCGAGCGGACGTCGGCGCTGATGGGGCGGTTCACGGCGCTTGGCGACACCTGGCAGGATCAGGAACAGGAAAAGTTTGCCAGCGAGTTCGGGCAGTTGATGAAAACGCTCAAGTCATTTCTCGAGTTGTCCGAGCGTCACACGCCGTATCTGCTGCGCAAGGCCGAACGCATCCAACAGTACCTGGATCAGCATTGAGGTTCTCCAATCGCCCGTCATGTCCAACCAGGTAAGAATCTCCTCCACGGATGCGCTGGAAGCCTTCAGGGCCGATTTGATCCAGTATGTCGAGAAGGCCCGGGTGGCTCTCGAGGACGCGGAAAGCCAGGTGCGCCGGACCCGGTCGTGGCTGGACGTCGATCAGACGGGGTATTGGACGGGCCAGTGCAAGCGCTTGACCAAACAACTTGAGCAAGCCGAGGCCGAGCTTTACAACGTCGCGCTCACCAGTCCGGAGGACAGCCACGCGTTCCAGAAGATGGCCGTGATCAAGGCCCGGAGGAAACTCGATGCGGCGGAGGAGAAAATGCGGGTGGTCAACCGCTGGCGACAAATTTTCGAGAACCGGGCCACCCCGTTGTTGCGGCAATTGGATCCAATGTTTTTCCTGGTCGGCCAGCATTTGCCCAAGGGGATCCATGCGCTCGGCGAGGCGGTCAAGGCACTGCAGGCCTATGCCGAATCAGGTCCAAAGAGCACTGGCGGGCCGCCTGTGCCCCTCTCGCAACTGCCCGAGGAAGGAGGCCCTGCGTGAGCGAATCCGGCAGCAAAGGCCTGCTCGCCCTGGCCACCCGCCAGCTCCAGGCACGTTGGTCCGAAACCCGCAACTCGTGGCGCGACCAAAAAGCCAGCGAGTTCGAGGCATTGTATCTCGCCGAGTTGTCACAGCGCGTGACGGCCGCCCTCCGGGTGCTGGAAGATCTGGATAATCTGCTAGAAAAAATTCATGCCGACTGCGACTGACGCCATCGATCCCCGCTCGGTGCAAGAGCGGCTGCAACGCCTGAAGACCGGGGTCGCCACGGCCACCGCGGCCGAGCATGCACTGCTGAAATCCAAAGCCGAACGGCTGGCGGCGCTGCGGCGCGAGTCGCTGCGGCATGCGGAGGGGGATGCGGCGAACCTAGACATTCGGATCCACACGCAGGCGGCGGAGTTCCAGGAGCGGCTCGCGCACCAACAAGCCCGTCTGGCCGAGAGGACCGAACGGATCCAGCAGGCCTATCACGCGAGCCGCGCCACCGATGCCCGGCGGCTCCAGGATCACAAGGACCAGCGGATCGGCCAGCTGCAGGGCACGATCATGCGCAACCGGCAGACTCGCCAGCAGGACCTGGAGCAGGCGGAAGACTTGCACCGGCTGTTTCAGGAGCGGGTCCTGGCCGCGCAGGTGCGGCGCCGGCAATTGCGCGCGTCGGTGATGTCGTCCTTGCGCACGTTCCGCCCGTGGCTGGACGGCTGGTTTGACGGCCGGCACGGGACCTTTCCGGCGGTGACGGTGCCGGCCACGCCAGAGGCCACCTGCGCGGTGCTGTTAGAGCGGTTGCGGCAGGCCGAGGCCAGCGCCGAGGCCGCGCGGCGGCTTCGGCTGGCCAAGTTTTTCCGGTTCCTGCCGTTGTCGATACTGGCGGCGGTGGTGGCCGGACTTTGCGGGTGGGCCGGCTATCGTGCCGGCAGCATGCAGCCGGTGTGGTCATGGTTGGTGCTGGCTGAGGGGGTTTTGTTGTTAGTCTGGTTGTTAGCACTGGTGGCATCGTTCGCCACCCTCCGTGGTGCCGCCGTCACGCTGGCCGCCGCCCGCACGCTCGAACTGGCCGCCGCCACCCAATCGGCGGCGCGGGTCGCCGACTTGAGTGAGGAACTCAATGGCACCCAAGTCGCTGAGGGACTTCACCTCAGCGATGCCTTCCGCGAGTCGGATGAGGAATGGCGGGTGCGGATGACTTTGGGACAAAAGAAACTCGACGCCCAATGGCAGCGCCTGCCCGCAAAATTGGAGCGCCTGCACCGACGGCAAACGGCCAAACTGACGGCCGCCCACGATCTCGCCATGAGCTATTGCCGCGAGCAAGCCGCGGCACGCAGCCGGGCATTCGAGGTCGGGCAGAACATCCTCAAAGCCGCCATCGATGCCGAGACCGACCAGGCGCTTGGCGAGTGTGCCGACGTCTGGCGCGCCGAGGTCGAGCCGTGCTGTGACGAGTTGGCAGCACTGGACGAATCGTCGCGCGCGCAGTTTCCCGCATGGTCGATTCACTACTGTGCGTCGTGGAAGCCGCCGGCAGAGGCCCCGCCAGCGGTGCGGATCGGGCGCATCGAGGTGGACGTCGCCGGCCTCGCGGGCGGGGTGCCGACGGACCCGCGGTTTGCACTGGCGGGTGGCGGTCATCTCAGCGCGCCGTTCGCGTTGGGTTTTCCCAACCAGGGCTCACTGCTGATTGAGTGCGACGGGGCGGATGCCGGGGCCGCGACCCTGGCGCTGCAGGGGATCGCGTTGCGCCTGCTGGCGTCGGTGCCTCCCGGGCGGGCGACGTTTGTGTTCATTGACCCGGTGAGTCTGGGCAAGGATTTCGCCGGGCTGATGCACCTCGCTGATTATGAGGAAACCCTCATCCATCACCGGATCTGGACCCAAACCACCCACATCGAAGAACGCCTCGCGGAAATCAACGAGCACATCGAAAAAGTCATCCAGATGTATCTGCGCGATGAATTCGCCAACATCGCCGAATACAACGAACAGGCAGGCACCATTGCCGAAAAATACCGCTTCGTGGTCATCGCCGGGTTTCCCGCGGCCTTCAGCGAGACCGCCTCCAAGCGCTTGCTGGCGATTGCCTCGAGCGGCGCGCGCTGCGGGGTTCACCTGCTGATTCAGCGGGATCTGCGGCTGCCCGCGCCCGATCCGGCGCTCGACGACGAGCTCCGGCGCGCGTGTCTGCACCTGTCCTTGCGCAAGGGCGTGTGCCACTGGGTCGGCGCGCCTGCGGGGGCTGAGGTGGTGGTGTTTGATCCTCCGCCCACGCCTCACGACTCAATCACGCTGGTGCACCGCATCGGTCCCGCGAGCGTCGACTCTAACCGGGTCCAGGTGCCGTTCTCGCAGATCGCACCGCCGCCGGGCGAGGAATGGCTGGCCCAAACCGGCGACGAACTGCGGGTGCCGATCGGGCGCACCGGTGCCAAGAAGCTCCAGATGTTAGCCATCGGCAAGGGCACCCGCCAGCACGTGCTCGTCGCCGGTAAAACCGGCTCCGGCAAATCCACCTTGTTTCATGTGATCATCACCAACCTCGCGCTGTGGTGCAGTCCCGAGCAGGTCGAATTCTATCTGGTCGATTTCAAAAAGGGGGTCGAATTCAAGTGTTACGCCGCCAAACACCTGCCCCACGCGCGCGTCGTCGCCATCGAGAGCGACCGCGAGTTCGCCCTCAGCGTGTTGCAGCGGGTGGATGCCGAGTTGAAGCGCCGCGGTGACCTGTTCCGCCACGCGGGCGCCCAGGATCTGGCCGGTTATCAGCGCTCCGCAGCCCCCCAGGCCACGCCGCGCACGCTGTTGCTGATCGACGAGTTCCAGGAGTTTTTCACCGAAGACGACGCCGTGGCGCAGGAAGCCTCTTTGTTGTTAGACCGGATCGTGCGCCAGGGCCGGGCTTTTGGCATTCATGTGATCCTCGGGTCGCAAACCCTCGGTGGCGCCTACACCCTGGCACGCGCCACGCTCGGCCAAATGGTCATCCGCATCGCCCTGCAATGCAATGAGACGGACTCCCGTCTGATCATGGACGACGACAACCCCGCGCCGCGCCTGTTAACCCGACCGGGCGAGGGGATTTATAACGACCAGGCCGGTGCCCTCGCAGCTAACAGCCCGTTCCAAATCGTCTGGCTGCCCGAGGCCGAACGCGATGCCATTCTTGATCAAGTCGCCGCACGCGCGGCCGCCGGCGGGGTCATGCCGCCACCGCCGATCATCTTCGAGGGCAACGTCCCCGCCGAGGTGCGCGACAACGCCGAACTGGCGGCCTGGCTGCGCGTGCAACCGCTCACCCGTCCCGAGGCGGCTTGCGCCTGGCTGGGCGTGCCCAATTCCATCAAAGGCCCCACCGCCGCAATCTTCCACCGCCAGAGCGGCAGCCACCTGTTAGCCATCGGCCAGTCGGTCGAGCGATCGGTGTCGTTGCTGGCGATCGCCATGGTTTCGCTGGCGGCACAATACCCGCCGGGCCAGGTCGAGTTCGTGGTGCTCGACCCGCACGCCACCGAGGCCGGGGCCATCTTCCTGCGCTTGATGGCGCTGCTGGCGCAGCGGGTCCGCGTTGGAGGACCGGCCGAGGCCCCCGCGCTGATGGCCGGGCTGGCGGCGGAACTGGCCGCACGGGTTCCGACTTCCGGCCGCGACGCGCCCGAGATCTTCCTGCTGATCAACGACCTGCAACGCTTCAAGGCGCTCAAGCCCGAGGATGACTTCAAGTTTTCCCTCGACGATGATGACTCGGCGGCGGCCAGTCCGGCAAAAGTTCTGGCGGATTTGCTCAGCGAGGGAGGCCCCTGCGGGATCCACGTGCTGGCCGCCACCAACACATGGAACAACGTCAGTCGCTGGATCCCGCGTAAATTGATGGCCGAGTTTGAAATGCGGGTGCTGTTCCAGATGAGTGCCAACGATTCCGCCAACCTGATCGATTCGCCCGCCGCCACCACGCTGGGCCTGCACCGCGCGTTGTTTTACAACGAACATCAAGGGTCTCTCGAAACTTTCCGACCCTACGCGATGCCCGACTCCGCATGGTTTGAGGATCTTTCCCCGAAAAATGCGCCAATTATCGCAAATCGGGCCTAGTCATTCGGGAACTTCTAGTCTTTATTTCGCGGCGTGACGCACCCCAGCACCCCGCAACACCCGGTCGGCATGCCTGCGCAGGATGACTATGACTTCGATGATCGTCCGTTCCTGGTCTTCTGGGAGATCACCCGGGCCTGTGCCCTGGCGTGCAGCCACTGCCGGGCCGAGGCCCAGTCGCACCGCCACCCGGAGGAACTCGATTTGGCCGAGTCGCTGCGCCTGATCGGGCAATTGGCGGCGTGGAAGCCGCCGATGCTCATTCTAACCGGCGGGGATCCGCTGATGCGCAAGGACGCTTTGGACCTGGTGCGCGCGGGGGCGGATGCCGGCCTGCACATGGGGCTCAGCCCGTCGGCCACGGCGCGCTTGTTGCAGACGGACTTTGCCGAACTCAAGTCCGCCGGGGTGCAGCGCATGTCGCTGAGTCTCGATGGCGCGACCCGCGAGACCC
This sequence comes from Verrucomicrobiota bacterium, assembly GCA_037142115.1. Lineage (GTDB taxonomy): Bacteria > Verrucomicrobiota > Verrucomicrobiia > Verrucomicrobiales > Akkermansiaceae > Luteolibacter. Next base: position 6,055 of record JBAXBG010000137.1, read on the forward strand.
ACGACTCGTTCCGCGGGGTGAACGGGACCTACGACCGGACCCTCGAAGCGGTGCGCCGGGCGCATGACGTGGGCCTGAGCCTGCAGATCAACACCACTCTCACCCGTGGCAACATGGGCGAATACGAAGCGTTCAAACAACTCATGTTCGAGCTCAAGCCCGCGATGTGGAGCGTCTTCCTGCTGGTTCCCACCGGCCGCGCGGGCATCGCCGACCTGCCGGACCCGGAGGACATCGAGCGAGTGTTCGAGGACATGGCCGGCCTGGTCGGCAAGGCGCCCTTCGCGGTGAAAACCACCGAAGGCCACCACTTCCGCCGCGTCGTCATGCAGAAAATGGGCGGCGGCGCGTCCCGCCCGCGGCCCGGCATGCGCTCGCCGTTAGGCATCCGCGACGGCCGCGGCGTGATGTTCATCTCCCACACCGGCGAGGTCTCGCCCAGCGGGTTTTTGCCGATGGTTTGCGGCAACGTCAAAACCACCCCGCCGCAGGACATCTATCGGAAGCACCCGCTGTTCGTCTCTCTGCGCGACAACGACGCGCTGGGCGGCAAGTGCGGCCAGTGCGGCTACCGCAGCGTCTGCGGCGGCTCGCGCTCGCGCGCCTACGGCGTCTATGGCGACCCGTTCGCCGCCGACCCGTCGTGCGTCTTTCAGCCTAACGGCACCGCTTGATTTCACACACCCAACACCTCACACATGATCAATCTTACGAAACTTTGGACCGGCGTGGCGCAGCCCGCCGACGGCTTGCGCTACGGACACGGCATGGGAGGCAACGCCACGGAAGCCCGCGACCGCCGGCCGATCACCGTCTGGAACATCACCCGCACCTGCAACCTGCGCTGCGTCCATTGTTATTCGGATTCCGCCGCCGAGCAATATCCCGGCGAGCTGACCTGGGAGCAGATGCAAACGGTGGTGGATGACCTCGCCGCCTATCAGGTGCCCTCGCTGTTGTTTTCCGGCGGCGAACCGATGATCCACCCGCGGTTCTTCGACCTGGTGGACAAATCAACCGCCGCCGGCCTGAAACTCACCATCTCCACCAACGGCACCCTCATCACCCCGGAAAAGGCCGCCCTGCTCAAGGCCGCCAACGTCGCCTACGTCGGCATCTCGCTCGACGGCATCGGCCCGATCCACGACGAGTTCCGCCGCAAGGAAGGCGCCTTCGATGCCGCCGTGCGCGGCTTCAAGAACTGCCACGCCGTCAACCAGAAGACCGGCCTGCGCCTCACGCTGACCCGCCACAACGTCCAGAACATCGAGAAAATCCTCGATTTCATCGAGGAGCAGGAGATCCAGCGGGTGTGTTTCTATCACCTCGTGCCGGCCGGCCGCGGCAGCGAGCTGCAGGTCCTTGAGGCCGACGAGGCCCGCGGTGCCATCGACACCCTGATCGCGCGCGTCGAAGCGTGGCACAAGCAGGGCGTCGAGCGCGAACTGCTCACCGTCACCCAGCCGGCGGACGGCGCCTATCTGTTGGTCCGGATGGAGAACGAAAACCATCCGAACCTGGAGGAAGCCCGCCGCCTGCTCGCCTGGAACGGCGGCGGCGCCAACAGCTCCGGCCGCGGCATCGCCAACATCGACACCCAGGGCACCGTCCACCCCGACCAGTTCTGGCAGGACGTGATCCTCGGCAACGTCAAGCAGATGCCCTTCTCGCAGATCTGGGAGGGCGGCAACCCGGCCTCCGCGGAAATGCTCGCCTCGATCCGCTCGATCGGCCTGCTCACCCCGCAGGAGCGCCAGCAACGGATGACCGGCCCGTGCGCCCCCTGCAAGTGGTTTCAAATCTGCGGGGGGGGGTTCCGCACCCGCGCCGCCTTCACCAACGACGGCAACCTCTGGGGTTCCGATCCCGGCTGCTACCTGCGCGACGAGGAACGCTGAGCACTGCAACCTTGCGGGTTTAACTGAAACGGGTGCGCAATAGGCCGCGCTTGAGAGCTGCTCCCTGGAGCGCGGGCTTCAGCCCGCCGAATCCGGGCGGGCTGAAGCCCGCGCTCCGTAGCCAAACGGCCAAGTTAGCCGGGAGCACTGTCCTTGGAGGCACCTTGCTCCGCCGTTACCGGGGATCTCGCCGAGCCGGCCCTCAGGGGATCACCTCCAACCGATAGAAGCGTCTGGCCCGGGTGTTGGCGGCGGGATCGGTCGCCTGCAGGGTCGCGCCGGTGCCGGTGAGATCGGTGCCGAGGGCGGCCCACGAACCGGGGCCGAGGGTGGTGCTGGATTCGACGCGGTAGGTCACGCCGCTGACGCTGGGGAAGGACAGCCGGAAATCGCGGTTAGGGCCGTTAGGAACCATGGCCGTCCCGGTGATGGCGAGCCGGCTGGCGGCGCTCTTGGGATTGGTGCCGGCTAGGTATTCCTGGAGATTGGTCATGCCGTCGCCATCGGCATCGGCACCCGGGTTGACGCCGGTGGCGCCGAAGTTGGCCGTTTCCCACCAATCCGGCAGGCCGTTGGAATCGGTGTCGACGATGCCTAGCAGATTGAGCACGCCACCGGTGCGCACCTTGCCGCTGAGGGCGGCCACCGGCGTGGTGTGGGCGAGCACCCGGGCGACACGCTGGGAGGCGGATTCGCCCGGGAAGTTCATCGCCGTGAAGGCGACCGCGCCGACGACGTGGGGGGTGGCCATCGAGGTGCCGTTCATGAATTGATAGAGAGCAGCCGGCGCGGGCGCGTTGATCAGAGTGACCTGGGAGTTGGCCATGCCGAGCAGGGTGGTGCCATCGGTGTCGGAAATCGAGACGGCGGGCAGCCAGCTGCCGGCGGCGCCAAGCGTGCCGGAAAACGGTCCGGCCACGTTGTTATAAATGATGGCGCCCTTGGCACCCGCGTTGCTGGCGTTGGTCACCTTGGTGGAGAAGTTTTCGGCGCCGCGCTGGATCAGGGCGATGTTGTTGCGAGCGCCTGCCGGAAACTCGCCGGCGGTGTTGCCGGTGCCGCAGTTGATCAGGGTAGCGGTGAGGCCCGCGGTGGTGGCGGCATACTCCATCCCCTGAGCGGCATAGGTGGTGGCGTTGTGGATGACCGAGGCGGTGGTGGTGGTGAGCCAGGTCGGCTTGAGCGAGTAGATGTTGCTGCCCGGCGCGGCGAGATCGACGCTGGTCGCGCCGTAGTTGGAGTAGCTGGCGAGCTGGTTGGTCTGGGTGCTGGCGGCGACCACGATCATGTTGTTGAGCCGGTAGCTGGCCGGGTAGGTCAGGGTGGTGTCGTTGTTGGCGGTTTCATTGCCGGCGGCGGCGCAGAATACGATCCCGGCGTTGCCTGCCGCCTGGATGGCGGTGGATTCCGCGCTGCTGCTGGAACCGCCGCCGAACGACGCGTTGATGGCCACGATGTTCACGCCGCGGGATTTCATCATGGCCGCGTATTGGAGCGCGTCGATTTCCGCGGAAGTAGAGATCGTCAACCCATCGTTGGACACTTTGAGCATCATGACATGTGCCTTGAAATCCACGCCGATGACCCCCAGCGAGTTGTTGCCGGTGGCGGCGATGGTGCCCGCGACGTGGCTGCCGTGATCGCCCGAGTCGGCGATGTTGGAGTTGTTATCGGCGAAGTTGAAGCCATGGACATCATCGATGTGTCCGTTGGAATCATCGTCCAGATTATTGCCTGCGGTTTCGCCGGGATTGGTCCAAAGGTTGGCGGTGATGTCCGGGTGGCTTGCGTCCAGGCCGGTATCGAGCACCGCGACCACGACCTCGCCGGTGGCTGGCCGGGCGAGGTTCCAGGCGGCAATGAAATGGATGTCCGCACTGCGGGTGCCGGTGGTGGAATTGACGGTCTGGCCGGTGTTGTTCAAGCCCCACAGGTTGGGGTAATACGCGTCATTGGGCTGCAACGACGACACGTGGCGGATGAAATTGGGTTCGGCGGTGAGAACCTCGGGATCGCCCTGCAAGTCCTTGATCAGGGCGGCGGTGGATTTGCCCGACGCACGGACGACTCCCATCACCTGCTGGCGGTGGTTGGACAGCCAGGCAAAATGGTGGTCAAACTTGGCAGCGTGGCGCACCGCCGCGGTTTTGGCGGTGGCGAGCGTGGC
>JBAXBG010000138.1:0-9922 GCA_037142115.1 Verrucomicrobiota bacterium
GCGCCTCAGCGTTTCGATTTCACCATGACCACCATTCCCCACGCCCTGCGGCTCTCCGGCACCGAGGCCTACAACCACACCCCGGACAAACGATTTCTGATGATCGGCGAGCGCACCAACGTCGCCGGCTCGCCGCGCTTCGCCAAACTGGTGCGCGCCGGCGACCTGGAGGCCGCCGTCGAGGTGGCCCGCCAACAGGTCGCCAACGGTGCCAACGTGATCGACATCTGCTTCGATGACGGGCTCATCGACGGCGAGGCAATGATGACCCGTTACCTGCAGCTGCTGCAGGGCGAGCCGGACGTGGCCAAGGTACCCATCATGGTGGATTCCTCGAAGTGGGAGATCCTCGAAGCGGGCCTCAAGTGCTTGCAGGGCAAGGGCATCGTCAACTCGATCTCGCTCAAGGAAGGCGAGGAGTTGTTCAAGGACCACGCCCGCCACATCATGCGTTACGGCGCGGCGGTGGTGGTGATGGCCTTCGATGAAAACGGCCAGGCGTCGAGCTACGAGGAGAAAACCCGCATCTGCCAGCGCGCCTATCGGATCCTCGTCGACGAGGTCGGTTTCAACCCCGACGACATCATTTTCGACCCCAACATCCTGACGGTGGCCACCGGCATCGAGGAGCATAACAACTACGCGCTGGATTTCATCAACGCCACCCGCTGGATCAAGCAGAACCTCCCCGGGGCCAAGGTTTCCGGCGGGGTGTCCAACATCTCGTTCTCGTTCCGCGGCAACAACGTGGTCCGCGAGGCGATGCACTCGGCCTTCCTCTATCACGCCGCCAAGGCCGGCATGGACATGGGCATCGTCAACGCCGGCATGCTCGAGGTTTACGACGAAATCCCCCCCGAACTGCTGGAATGCGTCGAGGACGTGCTGCTCAACCGCCGCGACGACGCCACCGAGCGCCTGCTGGAACTCGCCGAACGCTTCAAGGGCCAGGACGGCAAAAAGATCGAGGAGGACCTGGCGTGGCGCGACGGACCGGTGGAAAAGCGCCTGGAACACGCGCTGCTCAAGGGCATCGACAAATTCATCGACGAGGACACCGCCGAGGCGTTCGCCAAATACGGCCGCCCGCTCAAAGTCATCGAGGGGCCGCTGATGGATGGCATGGGCGTGGTCGGCGACCTGTTCGGCGAGGGAAAAATGTTTTTGCCGCAGGTGGTCAAATCCGCGCGGGTGATGAAGAAGGCCGTCGCCTGGCTCACCCCGTATATGGCGGCGGAAAAGGCCGAGTTTCTCAGCGCCGACATCGCCGCGATCCTGGCCAAGGACCCCACCCTCAGCGCTGAGGACGCCTTGCGCCTGGCCGAGCGCGGACGCTCCGCCGGGCGCTTCCTGATTGCCACGGTCAAGGGCGACGTCCACGACATCGGCAAGAACATCGTCGGCGTGGTGCTCGCCTGCAATGGCTACGAGGTCACCGATATGGGCGTCATGGTCCCCTGCGACAAGATCCTCGACAAGGCCATCGAGATCGGCGCCGACGTGATCGGCCTATCCGGCCTGATCACGCCCTCGCTCGACGAGATGGTGCACGTGGCCAAGGAGATGGAGCGCCGCGGGTTCACCATCCCGCTGTTAGTCGGCGGTGCCACCACCTCCGCCGCCCACACCGCGATCAAAATCGCCGAACATTATTCCGGGCCGGTGGTCCACGTGCTCGACGCCTCGCGCTCGGTGCCCGTCACCACCTCGCTGCTCTCCGCCGACCAAAAAGAAGGGTTCGTGAAGGCCAACCGCGCCAAACAACACGCCCTGCGCGAAAACTTCCTCGGCGCGCCCAAACCCGCCACCCTCACCCTGGCGCAGGCCCGCGCCGCCGCGCCGCAGTTCGATTGGGCCGGCTACACGCCGCCGGTGCCGGCGTTTCTGGGGGTGCAAGGCGGCGGGCAGAATAGTGGCCCGGGCATTCTGCCCGGAGCCTCTCCATCCAAACACCCGACCTTCATCTCCGACAACCGTCCCATTCACAAAACCCGGCGGACGCTGCCGCATTGGACTCAGGATCAAGCAACCTATGCGGTTACCTTCAGGCTTGTCGATTCCATCCCGCAAGCAGTCACCCGCAGGTACCTCGGGGAGAAACAACAATGGCAGGACCTCGAGCAACTGGCTCTATCCAAAGGCGACGAGGCCTTGGCTGAAGACGCGCGCAAGCGGCACGCCGAATGTTATCATGACACCATCGAGCAATCCCTGGAAGAAGGCCATGGCCCCGACTGGCTCCGCCATCCTGAAATCGCAGCCATGGTTGCCGAAGCTCTGCGGCACTTTGACGGCGAGCGCTATGATTTGCTGACGTGGTGCGTGATGCCCAATCACGTTCACGCGATTGTCAGGCCGTTGGGTGAGCGTCCACTGCCAGAGATTCTCAAGTCGTGGAAGGCGTTCACGGCGCGTGAGGGCAACCGGATTCTGAACCGGCAGGGCGGCTTCTGGCAGCAGGAAAGCTACGATCACTTGATCCGCGGCATGGATGATTTTTGCAATCAGAGGGCCTATGTTTTGAGGCACCAGACGGAGTGGATGGGGGATTTCAAAGAAGAAGGCGGCGGGCAGAATGCCCGCGCCACAGGTGACCCGGGCATTCTGGCCGGAGCCGACATGGACCTCCGCGAGCTCGTGCCCTACATCGACTGGACGCCGTTTTTCCACGCCTGGGAACTGCGCGGCGTGTGGGACCGGGCCAACCAGGTGCTCAAAACCAAGAATGCCGAGGGCGCGGCCGAAGCCGCCAGACTCTATCAGGATGCGCGCGGCTGGATCGAGCACATCATCGCCGGCAACCATTTCCACGCCCGCGGCATCCACGGCTTCTTCCCCGCCAACTCCGAGGGCGATGACATCATCGTCTGGACCGATGAGACCCGTGACCGCGAACGCTGCCGCTTCCACTCGCTGCGCCAGCAAATCCACAAGGACTCGGGCAAACCGAACGCCGCCCTCGCCGACTGGGTGGCGCCTGGGAAAATCGCGGACTACCTCGGCGCGTTTGTGGTGGGCATCCACGGCGCGGACGAACTGGCCGGAGAACTGGACGCCGCGCACGACCCCTACGGCGCGATCATGGTCAAGGCGCTGGCCGACCGCTTTGCCGAGGCCTTCGCCGAGCATCTCCACCACCGCGCGCGCGTCGCCTGGGGCTATGAGACCGCGCAGGAACTCACCACCGCCCAATTGATTCATGAGAACTACCGCGGGATCCGCCCGGCACCGGGCTATCCCGCCCAGCCGGACCACACCGAAAAGCCGGTCCTGTTCGAGTTGCTCGGGGCGGCCGCGCAAACCGGGGTCGTTCTAACCGAGAGCTGCGCAATGCATCCCGGCGCCGCGGTCTGCGGGCTGTATTTTTCCCATCCGGAAAGCCATTACTTCGCGATCTCGGAGCTCCAGCACGACCAGGTCGAGGACTACGCCCGCCGCAAGGGCATCTCCCTAACCGAAGCGCAGCGGTGGCTCGGCCCCTGGCTCGGCTACGCGCCCTGATCCACCCTAGCCACCGCCATGCGCATCGAAATCCTCAACACCGGCACCGAGCTTCTGCTAGGCAACACCGTCAACACCCACGCCGCCTGGTTCGGCCGGGAGTTGTTCCAACTCGGCCTGCGCATCGCCCGCCAGACGACCGTGCCCGACGGCACGGCGATCCGCGACGCCATCGGCGAGTCCATCGAGCGCGCGGACGTGCTGCTCGTGACCGGGGGGCTGGGGCCGACCAGCGACGACCTGACCCGGGAAATCACCGCCGAAGTCCTCGGGCTGGATCTACTCACCGATGAGGTGGCGGTGCGCTCACTGCAGGAGTTTTTCGCGGTGCGCGGGCGGCCGATGGCCGAGGCCAACCTCAAGCAGGCGCTGGTGCCGCGGGGCGCCGAGGGCTTGCCCAACGCCCACGGCACCGCGCCGGGCGTTTATGTCGCGGCGCGCTTGAACCGCCGCGCGCCGTGCGCGGTGTTCCTGCTGCCGGGACCGCCGCGCGAACTCTATCCGATGTTTCACGCCGAGGTGGTGCCGCGGCTGCGCCGCCTGGCCGGCGGCGCGGTGCCGCCCGCGGTGCTCGAACTCAAGTTCACCGGCATCGGCGAAAGCGATTTCCATCAGGGCATCGACTCGCTGCTGGCGGAAATCCCCGGCCTGGAATACGGCTACTGCGCCCACATCGGCGAAGTCGATCTGCGCCTGATCGGCCCGCCCGCCGCGCTCGCCCATGGGCGCGCCATCGCCCTGGACCACTTCCGCCCGTTTCTCATCAGTGACGACGGCGCGTCGCTGGAAGCCACGGTGGTTAGGATCCTAACTGACAAGCGGCTGGTCCTGGCCACCGCGGAAAGCTGCACCGGCGGCCTGATCGCCAACCGCATCACCGACGTGCCCGGCGCCAGCGCGGTCTTCAGCCACGGCTTCGTGACCTATGCCAACGCGGCCAAGACCGGCGTGTTAGGCGTCGCGCCCGCGGATCTGGCCAGCCACGGCGCGGTGAGCGAAGTCGTCGCCCGCCAGATGGCGGCCGGGGCCCTGCGGGTCAGCGGCGCCGACCTCGCGGTGGCGGTCACCGGCATCGCCGGGCCCGACGGCGGGACCCCGGAAAAACCGGTGGGCACCGCCTGGATCGGCCTGGCCGCCAGCGATGGCAGCGCCACCGCGTTCCGGGTCTTTCATCCGCGCAACCGCCATGACTTCAAGCTCGCCGTGAGCCAGGCGGCGTTGGAGGCGGTGCGGCGCCAGCTTCTGGGCATCTCACCCAAGGTTTCCTGACTGCCGTGATGAGCGAATTTTCCGGCAACTGGAATTACCCGCTAGAACTGCCGGTGGTGGAACACCGGCAGGAGATCCTTGACGCGCTCCTGGCCCACCAGGTGATCGTGGTGGTCAGCGACACCGGCTCGGGCAAAACCACCCAACTCCCCAAGATGGTCGCCGAGGCGATGGGCCCGGACGGCGGGCGCATCGGCTGCACCCAGCCGCGGCGCATCGCCGCCGCCAGCGTCGCCAAACGGGTGGCCGAGGAACTCGCGGTCCCGCTGGGCGGTTACGTCGGCTATCAGGTCCGGTTCGAGGACCTCACCTCGCGCGACACCCGGATCAAGTTCATGACCGACGGGATCCTGCTGGCGGAAACCCAGGGCGACCCGGAGCTTCGCCAGTATCAGGTGCTGATCCTCGACGAGGCCCACGAGCGCTCGCTGAACATCGATTTCCTGTTAGGCTATCTGAAGCGGCTGCTGACCCGGCGCCGCGACCTGCAGCTCGTGATCTCCTCGGCGACCCTGGATGCCGGGGCGTTTGCCGGGTTTTTCGCCGGCGAGGACGGCCCGGCACCGGTGATCGAGGCGCCCGGGCGGATGTTTCCGGTGGCGGAGTTTTTTCTGCCGCCGATGGGCGACGAGGACTTGCCGCAGCACGTGGCGCGGGCGGTCGATTGGTTAGCCGGAGTCGAGCCGCGGGGCGATGTTCTGGTGTTTTTGCCCGGCGAGCGCGAGATCCGCGAGTGCGCCGAGGTGCTCGACGGCCGGCGCTATCCGGCCACCGAGGTGCTGCCGTTGTTCGCGCGGCTGGGTCTCGGCGACCAGCAGCGGGTGTTCAATCCGGGCCACGCGCGGCGCCTGATCCTGGCCACCAACGTGGCCGAAACCTCCCTCACCATCCCGCGCATCGCGTGCGTGATCGATTCCGGCGTGGCGCGCGTCAACCGCTGGAGCCCGGGCAAGGGCGTGCAGCGCCTGCAAATCGAGCCGGTCAGCCAGGCCAGCGCCCGCCAGCGCAAGGGCCGCTGCGGCCGGGTGCGCGACGGCGTCTGCGTGCGCCTCTACGAGGAAACCGAGCTGGACGAGCGCCCGGCCTTCACCGATCCGGAAATCCGGCGCAGTTCGCTCGCCGGGGTGATCCTGCGGATGAAGGCGCTCGGCTTGCCCGAGATCGCGGACTTCCCGTTTCTCGACCCGCCGGCCCCCAAGGCGATTTCGGAAGGCTACCGGACCCTGCGCGAAGTGGACGCGCTGGACCGCCACAAGAATCTAACCGACTACGGGCGGCGGATGGCGCGGCTGCCGGTCGACCCGCGGCTCGGGCGGATGCTGATCGAGGCGCGCAAGGAGAACTGTCTGGCAGAAATGCTGCCGATCATCGCCGCGCTCGAATCGAATGACCCGCGCGAGCGGCCGGCGGAAAAGGCCCGCGAGGCCGACGCGGCGCACGCCAAGTGGAGGGATGCGGAGAGCGATTTCATCGGGATCCTGCGGCTTTGGCGCGATGTGGCGCGGTTCCGCGACGCGCGCGGGCGTTGGCAACGCAACGCGCTGCGCAAATACGCGGGCCCGGCCTTTCTCAATGCCCGCCGGGTGATGGAGTGGGCCAATGTGGCCGATGAGCTCACCGACCTGATCGAGCGCGAGTGGCAGGGAGAAGTCAGAGGACAAAAGACAGAAGGCGGCGGGCAGAATGCCCGCGCCACGGTGGCCCGGGCATCCTGCCCGGAGCCTTCCTTCCCGTATGCGGCGATCCACCGCTCGTTGTTAGCGGGTGTGCCGCGCCAGTTCGGGTGGTGGGACCGCGAAAACAAGGCCTATCGGAGCGCGGCCGGCGGGTTTTTCGCGGTGTTTCCCGGCTCCGGCTTATTCAGCCTTCCCAAGCGCTGCGAGTGGGTGGTGGCCATGGAGTTGGTGGAAACCTCGCGCTTGTGGGCGCGGCGCGTCGCGCGCATCGATCCCGAATGGGTCGAACAAGTCGCCCCCCACCTCTGCCACAGCAAGTATGGCGACGCCCACTGGGACGAGGTCCAGGGCGCGGTCTACGGCAAGGAAACCGTGACCTGCGGCGGCTTGCCGGTGGTGGTCGGGCGGCGCGTCCACTATGGCCGGGTGGACCCCAAGGCGGCCCACGGCATCTTCCTGCGCGAGGGGTTGTTAGCTGGCGGGCTGCGCCAGCGCGGCCGCTTCGTCGACCACCTCGCCGAGATGCGCGGCGAGATCGAGGCGATCGAACAAAAGCTGCGGCGGCCGGGCGGGTTGTGGAGCGACGAGGCGGTGCTGCGGTTTTTCGAGGAGCGCATCCCCGGCGACATCCACACCGCGGATGGCTTCCACAAGTGGCTGGAACATCACGAGGACTCGCTGATGCTCGGGCTGGCGGATGTGCTCGACGAGGACTTCGACGCCCTGGGCCTGGAGCTGTTTCCCGACACCCTCAGCCACGCGGACGACGAGTATCAGGTTTACTATCATGCCCAAGCGGGCGAGCGCGACGACGGCGTGACGCTCGGCGTGCACGTCGACCAACTGCCCAAGCTGCCCGCCTGGCTGCCGGCCTGGGGAGTGGACGGCAACCTGTGCGAGCGCGCCGAGATCCTGCTGCGCTCGCTGCCCAAGGACTTCCGGCGGGTCTGCCAGCCGATCGGCCCGGTGGCCGAAGGCTTCGCCGGGTTGTGGGCCCACGCGCCGAAAGACGCGCCGCTGGCCGCCGCTCTATCCGATTATGTGCGCCAGCGCACCGGTGCCCGGGTGCCGGCCGACGCCTACGATCCGGCCAAGCTGCCGGCCCACCTGGTGACCAAGATCTGGGTCTGCGATGACGACGGCGCGGAGCTGGCGCTGGGCGAGGACGTGGCGGCCCTGCAATTGCAGCTCGCCGACCGGATGCGGGTGCGCTTCGAGGCGGTGGCCAATGCCGAGCTCGAACGCACGGGCATCCGCGCCTGGGACGGCGAACCCCTGCCGGAACGGGTGGAAACCCCCGGCGGCCCGGCATTTCCCGCGCTGGTCGATGAAGGCGACAGCGTCGGGGTGCGGGCGTTCAGCCGCGCCGCCGAGGCGCGCGAATCCCACCGCGCGGGCGGTGCCCGCTTGTTGGTGCTGGCCCACCCCGCCCAGGCCGATCACCTGCGCAAGAAGTTTCCGTTAGGCCTGATGGCCAAAGTCGAACTGCCGCGCCTCGGTGCCGGCGGCACCGCGCTGGAGGACTTGATTTTGTTAGCCGCCGAGGGCGCGGCCGGCGGCCCGTTCCCGACCTCGCCCGACGAGTTCGCGCGTTGCGGCGAACGGGCGCGCGGGCGGTGGTTCGAGGCGGCGGCGGCGATCGGCCGCAGTCTCGACGAGGTGCTGGTGATGCTGCCGGAGATCCGGGCGTGGACCGCCGCCAACCGCAACGACCGCAACCTGGGAGAGATCGCCCGCGATCTCGACGAGCAGCTCGCGTGGCTGTTCCGGCCGAAATTCGCCTGGCGCGCGGGATTTGCCGGGCTGTGCGATTACCCGCGGCGGCTGCGCGCGATCCGCTCGCGCCTCGGGCGGCTCGGCTCGCTGCCCATCCTCAAGGATCTGGAAAAGTTACCTCGCCTGCACCGCCTATGGAGCCCCTGGTTCGAGCGCTGGAACGCCACCCCGGAGGATCCCGCGCTGTGGCCGCACGGCTGGGCGCTCGAGGAGCTGCGCGTCTCGCTGTTCGCGCCGGACGTGCCGTGCGTCGGCAAGGTCTCCGAGAAGCGGCTTGAGGAGAGATGGCAGTCTATCAGGTAGGGCGGCTAACCAAGGAAGGGCGATATCGGATCGCCCATGTCCATGTGGGGGCAATGCCAAGCGATTCTAGCACTTCATGGACTTTCCATGGACATCGGCGGACGGATTCCGCCGCTCCGTGGGCCACTTTCAAGGGTTGATCTAGTGGGATTGCTGCATTCTAATTTCTGCATGCCAGCCTCCGCCACCATGGCACCATCCGCCCCGCTCGACCTGGCCGTCATCGGCGGCGGGGCGTCGGGGTTTTTCGCCGCGCTGCAATTTGCCGAGCTGGCCCCTGGCAAAAGCGTCGCGATCTTCGAGAAGGGCGGACACTTCCTGCAGAAGGTGAAAATCTCGGGTGGCGGGCGCTGCAACGTGACCCACGCCTGTTTTGACCCGCGCGAGCTGGCCACGCACTATCCGCGCGGCTCGCGCGAATTGCGCGCCGCCTTTCACCAGTGGCAGCCGGCGGATACCGCGGCCTGGTTCCAGGGCTGCGGGGTGCCGCTCAAAACCGAAGCCGACGGGCGGATGTTTCCGGCCAGCGACCGCTCGGAATCCATCATCGAGTGCTTCCTGGAACGGGCCCGCGCCTGCCGGATTCCCTTGCTGCCCAAGCATCCCCTGTGCGGAATCGAACCGCTCGCGGGCGGCGGCTTCGCGCTGAGATTCGCCAACCTAACGGAACCGGTGCGGGCGCGCGCGGTGTGCCTGGCGGTCGGCTCGCTGCAGGGCAGTCCGCTGCTTGCGGTGTTGCAACAACTCGCCCAGCCGATCGAACCGCTGGTGCCGTCGCTGTTCGCCTTCAACGTCACCGACCCACGACTCAGCGGCTTGGCCGGGGTGGCCCATCCGCTGGCCGCCATCCGCCTGGAGGGCAGCCGCAGCGCGCAACGGGGGCCGGTGCTGATCACCCACCGCGGCTTGAGCGGCCCGGCCATCCTGCGGCTGTCCGCCTGGGAGGCCCGCGCCATGGCGGCCGCGCACTATCAGTTTCCGCTGGCCGTCGACTGGCTGCCTGACCTCACCGCCGAAGCGCTCAAGGCGCGCTTCGCGGAGATCCGCCAGCACCAGGGGGCCAAGCTGGTGCGCAACACGCCCGTCGCCCCCATTCCCCGCCGCCTGTGGGAGCACATCGTCGCCGGCAGCGGCATCGCCGATGCCGCCACCTGGGGCCAACTCTCCAAATCAGCCACCCAAGGATTGTTGGACGGGTTGAAGTCCGCGCGCTTCGAGGTTACAGGCAAGACCACCCACAAGGACGAGTTTGTGACCTGCGGCGGCATCGCCCGGCCCACCATCGACTTCCGCACCATGCAGAGCCGCGTCACTCCCGGCCTCTATTTCACCGGCGAGTGTATCGACCTCGACGGCCTCACCGGAGGCTTCAACTTCCAGGCCGCCTGGACGACGGC
>JBAXBG010000139.1:0-9829 GCA_037142115.1 Verrucomicrobiota bacterium
GCGGCAAGGTGGCCGTCCCGCGCTGAGCCGCTGACCGGGTCCCTGACTGTAACGCACAGGATTCGGCCCGCCCCGCACCAAAATAATTCCTACGGTTTTTTGAAATTGGGGATTGGCTTGATGTCGTTCACAGGTGTCAAGTAGAGCCACTACCGAAAACGATGTCTATAAAACCGAAGAAAACTATTACTGGAATCCCCATGGTTATTCTTGAGATTCTTCAGAAGCATCCCGAAGGTCTTGATATTAACCAGATCCGGGAACTTGGGACGATTGACGGACAACAACACCTTGATCGGAGGATGCGCGACCTGGACCCGTTGTTTGTGATCGAGCGGACTCGCATTGGGAAGAGGACGGTTTATCGCCTCGTTGGTGAACGTGCGGCAGGCGTATACGATTATGACATTATTTCGAAAAAAATACGGGCTAGGATCCTTGCAAGAGACGGGTGCAGGTGCCAAATGTGTGGAAAAACAGTGAATCAAGACCAAATCAAACTTCATGTTGATCACAAGATTCCTCGAGAATGGGGCGGACTAACAGTCGAAGAGAATCTTTGGGCGCTTTGCAGCGCCTGTAATGAAGGGAAGCGAAATTATTTCGCGAGTTTCGATCCGGAGCTGATGCAAAGCATTTTCTCCCATACATCCGTTCACCGAAGGTTGGCGGAACTCCTTCATGCTAACATGGGAAAATGGCTAGATTGCGATATTTTGGAGTTTGTCGCGAACTTTGAAGACTATCAAGCAGATTGGAGAAAGCGACTACGGGAACTGAGATACTTTGGGCTCGATATAGTATCAAAAAACACGAAAGTTGGACGTAGGACTGTCAGCAACTACCGCCTCAATAATTGGGTGGATTTGCCAGATGATCTAAGCGAGGCGGCTCGTTATTTTGAAGCCGAACGAGCCAAGGAAAACAAGAGGAAGAAACTGGTCGAAGATTGATATTCAGCCTGTCGCTTGAGATTTTCCGGCTGCCAAAATGGCATCGCTAATTTTTTGTGCCACGGCGTAGGCAACAGGCGGAGGGAAGGCATTGCCAATCTGCCGGTAGGCGGCGGTTTTGCCTCCGGCAAACTGCCAGTCATCTGGAAAACCTTGAATGCGGGCTGTCATGCGGAGCGTTAGCCTTGGCATATCAGAGAAGCCCTTTGGCGGAGCCGCATTAGCTAATGATATCCCGTTTACTCCGAGACTGGCCCAGGCCTTTCGGGCGCGAGTAGGACCAAGGTCGGCTCCACCGTGCTTTTTTGAGCCGCCAACGAGCGTTGGAGCAATTTCGTTGGCATTTGCTGCCCATTCAAAGGCACCTTCCCAGCCGTTTGCGGCCATGAGATCACCAAGAGTTTCTCCGACGGTCCTGGTGTAAACTCCGTCACACAACGGCATAGGGGGATAGAAGTTCGCGACAAGATCCTTTCGGATGGCGACAACTACAACGCGGGGGCGAAGCTGGGGAACCCCGAAGTCGGAGGCGTTGAGCAAATGCCAACTGGCTTCATAACCCATGGTTTTGAGTTGTTTCTTGAGATTCATCCGGTAGTCAGTGAACACGGCATCCAGGAAGCCGCGGACGTTCTCCAGCATGACGGCCTTGGGACGGCATTCTTCTACCAGCCTTAGGGCTTGTGGGAAGAGATCGCGTTCGTCTTCGGAACCAAGTTGCTTACCAGCCTTGGAAAATGGGGGGCAGGGAACTCCACCCGCTAAAAGATCAACGCCTTTGAATTCCTTGGCGGAAAAATTTCTGACATCGCCTTCGACGACATTCCAATTTGGGCGATTCAAGCGCAGGGTCGCACAAGCGTGGCGATCATATTCGACATGAGCCAATGCATCATAACCTGCCCGCTCCAGCCCGATGGCTTGGCCGCCCGCTCCTGAGCAAATTTCAATGCAGGTTAAATTAGTGGAGGATTTGCCTTTGTTGGGTATTTGTTTCATGCGTTCAATTGAACATGTTTTGATGCGATTGTCAAACTTAAAGATCGTGCGGACTGGAACGAAGCGGATGTAAGAGAGTTCGTAGGCTGCGGGCAAGCGGGGAAATTCTCGAATCACAGTCGTTGATCGTCTGCCCAACAAGGCGGGCGTTTAACACTCTTTGCACTGGCCCGCACTTCGAGACAAGCGCCACTTCACAGCAAGGCTTTACACCGAGAACGGGGCGGCATGCGCTTGACCGCTTACGTTAAGCCTGTCAGGAATTGGACGGCCTCACCGCCACCCCCGCATGTCCCTGATCCGCACCATCCGCCCGTTGCTGCCGCTCTGCATTGGCCTGGCGGTCGGCGGCCTGGGCGCGACCTTGCTGCGGCAAAGCCTGCCGGGGGCGGAAGGGTCGCCCGAGGAGCGGGCGAACCGGCTGGAGGTCGAGTTGCAGCGCGCCCACAACCGGATTGCCACGCTGGAGGCGGCCGACCCGCGTGGCGGCCAGCGGCGGCCGGGGCGGACGTTTGCCGACGGCGCGCGGACCATTGTCGAGGACATCCGCGCCGGCCGGCCGGTGAGTCCCGACGACATTTTGCGCGCGACCCAGCCGCTGCTGCGGGATCTGTCGCCGTTGTTTGACCGGATGCGCGTCAAACAACAACAGCAGGTGATCGACGGCATGACGGGCGAGTTGGCGCGCAAATACGACCTAACGCCCCAGCAGCAGGCCGCGCTCAAGGAATGGTTCGGGCAAAAATCCGCCGAGCAGGCCAAGCACTGGAGCGAGTTGCTGGCCAAGGACGGCACCCGGCTTGAGGATGTCGTGAAGGCCTCGCGCGACGTCCGGCTGGATGACGGGCTGGACGCGTTCATGGTGCACACCCTGCAAGGCGACAAACTCGCGGCATTCCAAACCGAGCGCATGGCGGAGCGCGCGGCGCGGGTCCAACAGGACGCGGACACCCGGGTCCAGCGGCTGGACTCGATCGTGAAACTCGACACCGCCCAGCGCGACGAGGCGTTCGGCATCGTGGCGCGCGCCTCGCGCGACTATGATCCGGCGATGAAGCTCGAAGGGGTGGCCGGCGACATCGGCGCGACCCCCACCGGCGACCGCCAGGCGGCGCTGCTCGCGGTCTTGCGGCCCGACCAGCGCGCCGCCTATGAGGCGGAACAACAGCGCCGCCGCGCCGAGGCCGCCGCCAGCATGGAGGGCCTCGGCCTGACATTGCCGGCCAACTGGGACATGTTGAATGACAACTGACGGTCGCTACGGGAGAGACGACATTCTTGTCGTCTCTGGATGTGGGGGACAAGAATGTCCCCCCTCCTCATTGAACACCATGAAGCGCGACCTACCTAACATCCCCAACACCCCGGCCATCGACATCCGCTGCCTGCGCGTCGACTACGGCGACTTCATGGCGGTCAACGATCTCACGCTGAGCGTGCCCGCGGGCGAGGTGTTCGGCCTGGTCGGCCCGAACGGCGCGGGCAAAACCAGCACCTTCCGCGTGCTGGCCACGCTGATGGAGCCGACCTACGGCGAGGTCAGGCTCGATGGCGTCGACGTGCTCGAGGACCTCGAGCGCGCGCGCCGGATCATCGGCTACATGCCCGACCTCGCGCCCGTGCCCAGCGACTTGAAAGTCTGGGAGTTCCTGGATTTTCACGCCGCGGCCTACGGGCTGGGCACCCGCGCTCAGCGCCGCGAGCGCGCGGCGGAATGCCTGGAGGAGGTTTCTCTAACCGCCCAGCGCGACTGCTGGTGCCGGGAGCTCTCGCGCGGCCAAACCCAGCGCGTGGTGCTCGCCAAGACCCTGCTGCACCGGCCGCGCGTGCTCATTCTCGACGAACCGGCCAGCGGCCTCGACCCGCTGGCGCGGCGCGATTTGCGCCACGCGCTGCGCAAGTTGGCGGCGGCCGGGGCCACCGTGTTCGTGAGCTCGCACATCCTGAGCGAGCTCGCCGAGATGTGCTCGTCGCTGTGCGTGATGAACCGCGGCAGCCTGCTCGCCGCGGGCACCGTCGATGAGGTCCGCCACCAGCTCGGCAGCACCGAGCGCGCGCTAACCGCCACGCTGCTGGGCCGCCACCAGGAAGCCGCGGAGTGGCTGGCCGCCCAACCCGCCGTTCACGGCCTGCGCCTCGCCGGCCCGCACGTCCACTTCGGCTTCGCCGGCAGCGATGAGGCGCAGGCCGACCTGATGGACGGGCTGATCCGGCTGGGCATCCGGATCCGCGCGTTCGAGGAAAAGCGCTCGTCCTTTGAAGACATCCTGGTGGAAGTCGCCGAAAGCAACCGCCGCCGTTAGCGCGCGGGTGCCACCCGCTGAAGATGGATCCAATTGAACCACTGATTTCTCTGATTAAAAATGAATTACCCCTTAATGCCTGCTCACTCAAAAGGTGAATCGACTCACTGTTTTCAAGACCTGATTCTTTCAGTGAAATCAGTGAAAAATCAGCGCAATCAGTGGTAAAAAACCATAATGACGTTGTTTGTTTCCCCTTTTAGGGCTACCCGCCGCCCATGAAACCCGACCCGCCTAACAACCAACCCGTCCGGCACGCCGCCTGGGCCATCTGGAACAACCCGATCTTCCGGCGCTATTGCCAATCCCGCCTGCGCCTGCGCGGCGTCGGGCTGGGCCTGCTGATCGTCGGACTGCTCGCCGGCTTCATCATGGCGATGGCGACTTCGATCGGGGTGCGCAGCCGGATGGATCCGGTGGATGCGGCGCGTTCGGCCATCATCCCGCTGCTGGTTGTCCAGAGCCTGATCTTGTTCGTGCTGGGCACCGCCCAAGTCGCCGGCGGCATGATCGCCGAGCGCGACGAGGGGGTAATCGACTATCAGCGGCTGATCCCGCTGTCGCCGCTCTCCAAAGTGCTGGGTTATCTCTTCGGCCTGCCAGTTCGCGAGTATGTGATGTTTCTCGGCACGCTGCCGTTCACCGCCTGGGCGCTGTGGCGCGGGCAGGTGGCGTGGCACGTGTGGCTGCCGCTCTACCTGATCGTCTGGTCGTCGACGCTGCTCTATCACTTCAGCGGCCTGCTCACCGGCACGGTGGCGCGCAACCGGCGCTGGGCCTTCCTGGCATCCATCGGGCTGGTGTTCTGCCTGTATACGGTGATCCCGCAGATGGCCAAGTTCGGGTTGGTGTTCTTCAAGTATCTGACGATCACCCCGGTGTTCGAGGAATGCCTGCCGGGGATCCTGCCGGCCTCGGCCGGGGCGCTGGCCAAGGCGGGCCAGCAGTTCGCGCCGAGCGTGAAGTTCTTCAACCTGGATTTTTCCGAGGCGGTGTTCAGCGTGTTTTCGCAGGGCGGGCTGATCCTGACCTTCGTGGTGATGCTGTGCCGGAAATGGTGCCGGGCCGAGGCTCATTTGTTAGGAAAGCCGTGGGCCGCGGGCTTCTTCATTTGGATCCAGATTCTGCTGCTGGGCAACGCGCTGCCGCTCATCGAGCCGGGCAGCCTGTTTCCGTCGCGGGCCATCAGCCACCTGGTGCGGCTGATGCCCAATTGGCAGCCCAAGCCTGACGAGGCGGTGTGGATGTCGGGCATCTATGGCCTGGTCACGCTGGTGCTGCTCTTGGTGCTGGCCGGCATCATCACGCCCTCGACCGAAAACCAGCTGCGCGGCTGGCGGCGCGCGCGCAAGCAGGGCCAGACGTCGCTGCCGCGGCTGGCCGACGCGGCCACCGCGTTCTGGTGGGTGCTGGTGATGGCGGTGGCGGGCGGCGCGGGCTGGTTCCTGTTCACCCGGGCATTGGTGGAGTCGCGCTGGTTTCCCGGGCAGCAGGTGCCGCTGGGCGTTGTGGGGTATTTCACCGCGGTGTTGTTCGCCGGCGGGGTCGGTTTCCAGGCCCTGCTGGAAGCCAAGGGCGCGCGCGTGTTAGGGATCGCGGCGATTTTTGTCGGCGCGGTGCCGCTGATGCTGGGCGCGGTGTTGAGCGTCATCAGCGACCGGTTGATCCCGGTGGCCTCGTGGCTGATCGGAATCTCGCCGGTGAGCCTGCCGTTTTATGCCGCGGGGACGCTGCTGCCGCTGGCGGAACTGCCGGTTGCGGCCGCCCGCGCCGTGCCGCGCGCCTTCTTCTTCTGGCTGCTCGTCTCCGTGCTGGTGACCCTGTGGCGGGTCGTCCGCCTGCATGCGGCCCGCAAGGCGATGGCCGACAGCGTGCTCGCCGGGCCGGTGGAACGGCCGTGACCGCCCGCCGAATGCCGCGTGCGGATGGGCGGCACGGGCGAGGACCGCGAGTCTCCAGACTCGCCGGCGGCAGGGTAGCCAAAGAACGCGAGGTGAAGCGCGAGTCTGGAGACTCGCGGTCCTCACGCGCGAGTCTGGAGACTCGCGGTCCTCACGCGCGAGTCTGGAGCTGCCTGCCCGTCACGGATTGGCTTGTTTCGTCCCGCCGTGGTGTTAGCCTGCCGCATGTTCGGATACGACCATGAGGCCAGCACCTGGTTGGGTTGGCTCACCGTGGGTGCGTTCTACGTGGTGGGCCTGGTTCATGTGCTGCACGCGCTGATGCACGTGCGCACGTCCCAAGGCGCGATCGCCTGGGTGATTTCGCTGATCACCGTGCCGTTCCTGGCGATCCCGCTCTACTGGTTGTTAGGCCGCACCCGCTTCACCCGCACCGTCGGCGGCCGCCGGATGATGGACGAGCGGCTGCGCCAGTTGGCCGAGGCGATGCACGAGCGGCTGCTGCAGTTGGAGGTGGAGATTCCCGAGGACGACGCCTTCGAGCGGGCGGCGCGGGTGCTGGGCGGGTTGCCGTTCACGCGCGGCAACCGCCTGCAACTGCTCATCGACGGGGAAGAAACCTTTGAGCGGATCTTCCGCGCGATAGGCGAGGCCGAGAGTTATCTGTGCGTGAACTTCTTCATCGTCCAAAACGACCAGCTGGGCATCCGCTTCCAACAGGCGCTCATCGAGCGCGCACTCGCCGGGGTGAAAGTCTATTTCCTGTTTGACGAGATCGGCTCGCACAAGCTGCCGCGCCACTATCTGAAGGACCTCAAAGCCGCCGGGATCGAATGCCATTCGTTCGGGATCAACCGCTATTGGTGGTCGCGGCTGCAGTTGAACTTCCGCAACCACCGCAAACTCGTGGTCAGTGATGGCAAGGTGGCCTTGCTCGGCGGCTTGAACGTGGGCGACGAATACCTCGGGCGCAACCAGCGCTTCGGCGAGTGGCGCGACACCCACCTGGAGATGCGCGGGCCGGTGGTGCAGGCGGCGCAGTTGGTGTTTCTCGAGGATTGGTTCTGGGCGTCCAACCAGGTGCCGCAACTCCACTGGGACACCCAGCCCGAGGAGTCTGACCAAGTGGCGGCGGTGATTCCCACCGGGCCGGCCGACCCGGCCGACTCATGGCAGTTGGTGGTGGCGGAAGCTGCCAATTCGTCGCGCCGCCGGCTGTGGATCACCTCGCCGTATTTCGTGCCCGACGAGGGAGTGCTCACCGCGCTGCAGACCGCGGCCCTCCGCGGCGTGGACGTGCGCATCCTGCTGCCCGAACGGGCCGACCACTTGTTAGTCTGGCTGTCGGCCTTCTCCTACTACGAGCAATCCATCCCCTACGGGGTGAAGTTGTTCCGCTACCACCGCGGGTTTCTCCATCAAAAGGTGATGCTCATCGACGAGCGGCTGGCCGCGGTGGGCACGGCCAACCTCGACAACCGCTCGTTCCGCCTGAACTTCGAAATCACCGCGTTTTCCACTGACCGCGGGTTTGTCGACGGGGTCGCGCGGATGCTGGCCAACGACTTCCTCGAGGCGCGTGAGGCGCTGCTCGAGGATTTCACCGGCAAGCCGTTTTTGTTCCGCGCCGCCTGCCGCGCCGCGCGCTTGTTAGCGCCGATCCAGTGACTTACGCGTGATACTCCTGGATGCTCATGACGGTGAGCTCGCGCTCCTTGAGCGAGCGGATCGCTTTGACCGAGGCCTCGGCGGCCGACAGGTTGGTGGCGTGGGAGATTTTCTGGGCGATGGCCGTCGAGCGGATGCGGATTTCGTCGGCGCGGGCCTCGTGGGTGCTTGGGGTGTTGACCACAAAGTGGATTTCGCGGTTTTTCATCATGTCGATGACGTTCGGGCGGGCCTGCTCGGCGAGTTTGTAGACGCGGGTGCAGGGGATGCCCTCGGCGGCGAGGCGGGTGTGGGTGCCGCCGGTGGCGAAGATCTTGAAGCCGAGGTCGACGAGGTCACGGGCGACGAGCACGGTGCGGTCTTTGTCCAGATCGGCGACCGACAGGAAGACGTTGCCGGTGGTGGGCAGCGGGTTGAAGGCGGCGATCTGGGCTTTGGCGTAGGCCATGCCCCAGTCCGGGTCGATGCCCATGACTTCGCCGGTGGACTTCATTTCCGGGCCCAGCACGATATCGATGCCGGGAAAGCGGTTCCACGGGAAGACGGCCTCCTTGACCGAGAAGTGGGGCGGGACGATGGTTTCGGTGTAGCCGAGGTCTTTGAGTTTGTGGCCGACCATGATTTTGGCGGCGAGCTTGGCCAGCGACACGCCGGTGGCCTTGCACACGAAGGGCACGGTGCGCGACGCGCGCGGGTTGACCTCGATGACGTACAGGGTTTCATCCTTGACCGCGAACTGGATGTTCATCAGGCCGCGCACGTTGAGCTCGCGGGCCAGGTTCTTGGCGGCGCGGACGATTTCCGCCTTGATCGAATCCGACAGGGAAAACGAGGGGATGACGCAGGCCGAGTCGCCGGAGTGGATGCCGGCTTGTTCGATGTGCTCCATGATCGCGCCGACCACGGAGATTTCACCGTCGCTGATGCAATCGACGTCCACCTCGGTGGCGTTGTCGAGGAAGCGGTCGACGAGCACCGGGCGCTCGGGCGAGGCGGTGACGGCCTCGCGCATGTAGCGGGAAAGTTCGGCGTCGTTGTAGACGATCATCATCGCCCGGCCGCCCAACACGAACGACGGGCGCACCAGCACCGGATAACCGATGCGGTTGGCCACCGTGAGCGCCTCGGCCTCGTTGGTGGCGGTGCCGGCCTCGGCTTGTTTGAGGCCCAGCTTGTCCAACAGGGCGGAGAAGAACTTGCGGTCCTCGGCGAGTTCGATCGACTTGGGCGAGGTGCCGATGATCGGGACGCCGTGGCGTTCGAGGTCGGCGGCGAGGTTGAGCGGGGTTTGGCCGCCGAATTGGACGATCACGCCGTGGGGTTTTTCCTGATCGCAGATGTTGAGAACGTCTTCCAGCGTGAGCGGCTCGAAGAACAACTTGTCGGACGTGTCGTAGTCGGTTGAGACGGTTTCCGGGTTGGAGTTCACCATGATCGTCTCGTAACCCAACTCTTTGAGAGCGAAGGCGGCGTGGACGCAGCAGTAGTCGAACTCGATGCCCTGGCCGATCCGGTTCGGACCGCCGCCCAGGATGATGATCTTCTTCTTGTCGGAATCGCGGGCCTCGTTTTCATCGCCGTAGGTCGAGTAAAAATACGGGGTGTAAGCCTCGAACTCGGCGGCGCAGGTGTCGACCAGGCGATAAGTCGGGATGATCCCGGCGGCCTTGCGTTGGGCGCGAATCGCATCCTCGGTGGTGCCGCGGGCTTTGGCGATCTGGCGATCCGAGAACCCGAGTTTTTTGAGGCGGCGGAGAACATCCGTCTCGGATGTGAGGGCAGACAGGCGTCCCGCCTGTCCATTCACGCCCTGACAGCCGGGACGGCTGTCTGCCGTCACAGGCGGGACGCCTGTGCTCCCAAGATTCATCCCCTCTGCAGCTGTGGAAGTGGGCGGGAAAACATCCGTCTCGGATGTGAGGGCAGACAGGCGTCCCGCCTGTCCATTCACGCCCTGACAGCCGGGACGGCTGTCTGCCGTCACAGGCGGGACGCCTGTGCTCCC
>JBAXBG010000140.1:0-9743 GCA_037142115.1 Verrucomicrobiota bacterium
TGGAACTATTTCTACCAAGACAAGCTCGCCGTGCTCGAAATCGCCGGCGACTATCAGGCGGCGTTCGACTTCATGCAGCGGGTCGGCTGGGACTGTTTCAGCGATGCCACCCTGGAGCGCGTCTGGAACAAGCTCAAGCCAGGTGCGTGAACCCCACCTGCAATTCCGTGGGTCTCATTTTCCGGTCCAGGATAAACCGCGCCACGGCCCACCCCGCCCGCCAGGGCGGAGCCATCCGCGGCCCCGGGCCGGGCCGCCTTGCCCTACGGTGCCACCATGCCGAGCAGCCAGGCCTGATAGGCCGGGGCGACGGCGGTGGGTTCCAGGGCGACGATTTCGGGCACGGCGTAGGGATGGTGTTCCGCGAGCGCGCGCTGGAAGGCGGGCCAGGCGGTGGCACTGGTCTTGAAAATGGCCAGCACTTCGGCGGCGGATTCCAGCCGGCCCTGCCAGTGATAGATCGACTCCACCGCAGGGATCAGATTCACGCATGCCGCGAGTTGCTTTTCCACCAGCACTGTGCCAATCTGTCGCGCCAACGCCAGATCGGGAAAGGTGCAGAACACGATACGGACCTCGTTCATGTCGGATTCTGAACACGCAACACACCGCGAGCCAAGTCCAACCTTCCACCACGCCACCCCTTCGTGAAATCCGGCTTCCTCGAAAAACTCGTCGCCCGCCTGGATCGCGTCGAACACGGCGAGGTCCAACAGATTGTCACCCGCCTGATCCGCGAAAAAGGCTTTCTGGAGAACGTGTTTGAGGCCCTGCAGGAAGGCGTCATCATCCTCGATCCGCACGGCGTGATCGGATTCGTCAACCACGCGGCCAGCCGGTTTTTCGGGCTCGATCCGGAAAAGGCCGCCGGCGAAACCCTGTCCTCGCAGGTCCGCGGGCTGGATTGGAAGGCCATGGGCAAGCCGGGCCGCACGATCAGCCGCGACCTCGAGGTCTTCTACCCGGAAAACCGGTTTCTGAATTTCTATCTGGCCCCGATCGACGAGGGCGCGCCCGCCAGTGAAGTGCTCGGTTATGTGATGTTGGTGCGCGATCTGACCCGCACCCGGGCGGAAGCCGCCGAAACGCTGGAATCCGAGCGTGTCAATGCGCTCACCTTGTTGGCCGCCGGGGTCGCCCATGAGATCGGCAACCCGCTCAACTCACTCGATATCCACCTCCAACTGCTCGGCCGCAAGCTGCGCAAACTGCCGCCCGGCGAGCGCAAACCGCTGGAAGAGCACCTGGCCACCGCCCGCGGCGAAATCCAGCGCCTGGACAGCATTCTCAAGCAGTTTCTGCACGCGGTGCGGCCGACGGTGCCGCGCCGCGAACGGCAGGACATTCACGCGCTGCTCCACGAAACCCTGCGCCTGCTGGAACCGGAACTGGCGGCGCGCAAAGTTTCCGTAGCGCTGGAACTGGCCGGCTCGCTGCCCGCCGCGGTTCTCGATCCGGGGCAATTCCAACAGGTGTTCTACAACCTGATCCGCAACGCCTATCAGGCACTGCCCGGCGAGCATGGCTGCATCACCATCCGCACCCAGGTCAACGATTACGAATACGTGATTGCCATCGAGGACAACGGCACCGGCATCTCCCCGGAACACATGGGCGCCATCTTCGAGCCTTACCTGACCACCAAAGCCGGCGGTTCCGGCCTCGGCCTGCTTATCGTGCGGCGCATCGTGCGCGCCCACGGCGGCGAAATCGCCATCGAAAGCGAGGAAAACCACGGCACCCGCATTGTCATTCATTTGCCGCGCGCCGAACGCGCGGTGCGGTTGCTGGGAGCCCCCAAATCCGTCATCGAACTCCCATGAGACGCAAGACTTCAAGACCCAAGACCCAAGAGAAGCATTCGGTGGCCGAGTCTGCTCTTTTCTTCGTCTTGGGTCTTCAAGTCTTGTGTCTTGCGTCTCATCTTCCGTTGAGTATTTCAGTATTTCCGCTTTTATCCCCATGCTCCCGACCCTGCTGATAGTTGATGACGAGCGCTCGACCCGTGAGGGCCTGCGCAGCGCGCTGGAAGAGGAGTTCGACGTTTATACCGCGTCGGGCACCCGCGAGTCGCTGGCGATCTTGCAGAGCGAACCGATCCAGCTCCTGCTCACCGACCTGCGCCTGGGTGGTGATTCCGGGATGGACTTGTTGGATGCGGCGCTGGCGCTGCCGAACCCGCCGGTGGCGATCATGATGACCGCCTACGGCTCGGTCGACACCGCGGTCGAGGCGATGCGGCGCGGGGCGTGGCACTTCGTCACCAAGCCGCTCAACCTCGACGAGGTGGAGATGCTGCTCAAGCGCGCGCTGCGCAGCCGCACCCTCGAAACCGAAAACACCCAACTCACCCAGCAGGTCAAAAAAACCCACAAGCTGGACCGGCTCATCGGCCAGTCGCCTGAGATTCACAAGGTTTCCGAGCTGATTCAACAGGTCGCGGCCACCCGCGCGACCATCCTCATCGAGGGCGAATCCGGCACCGGCAAGGAAGTGGTCGCCACCCTGTTGCACCATCTGTCGGGGCGGCCTGCCGCCAAGATGGTGACGGTGCATTGCGCCGCACTCTCGCCGCAGCTGCTGGAAAGCGAACTCTTCGGCCACGAAAAGGGTGCCTTCACCGGTGCCGCCCAACGCCGGATCGGACGCTTTGAGCAAGCCGACGGCGGCACCTTGTTTCTCGATGAAATCGGCGAGATCGATGCCACCACCCAGATCAAGCTGCTGCGCGTCCTGTCCGAGCGCTCGCTGGAACGGGTCGGCTCGAACACCCCGGTCAAGGTGGATGTGCGGGTGATCGCCGCCACCAACAAAAACCTGCGCGAAATGGTCGATCGAGGGGAATTCCGCGACGACCTCTACTTCCGGCTCAACGTGGTTCAAATCGCCATGCCCCCGTTGCGCGGGCGGCGCGAGGACATCGTGTTGCTCGCCAACGCCTTCCTGCAGGAATTCGCCAAGGAAAACGACCGCCCGGTCAAACCGCTCACCGCCGCCGCCCTGCACCTGCTGCTTGCCTATAACTGGCCGGGCAACGTGCGCGAGCTGCGCACCGCCATCGAACACGGCGTGGTCATGAGCAACGATGCGGTCATCGACGCCCCGCATCTGCCGCAATTCTTGCTATTGCCAGCGCAACCGGCCAGCCCGGCCGGCCAGCCCCCCAAAAACTCCCTTGCTGCCACGCCGGAATTCAACTTGCATGCGCTCGAAGCCAACACGATCCGCTCGGCCCTCGCCACCACCCATGGCAACCGAACCCGTGCAGCGGATCTTCTTGGCGTCAGCCGCAGAACCCTTCAACGCAAACTCCAGGAACTCGGCCTCTGAATCAACCCATTCCCTCGCACCCTTTCCCATGACCACCTCACCCTTGCAACTCGACGCCGGCATCCTGATCCGCCGCAGCTTGTTTTTCCTGATTCTCATCATCCTGACGCTTGGCAACCTGTTCACCCTGTTCCGCGGGCTGAACTCGCCGCAGGCGATGGATCAGGCACAGATCGCCCGCGAAATCGCCCGCGGCAACGGCTTCACCACCAAGATGATCCGCCCGGTCGCCTACTACCAGGCCGAGAAGGCTGAGAAGCGCTCGGTGTCGCTGCTGGGATTCCAAGACACCTACCACTCGCCGCTCAACCCGCTGCTCAACGCCGCCGTGCTCAAACTCATCGGCGCGGACAACACCAACGCCTGGCAAATGAGCGAAAACGAAATGGTCTATCCGCTCGACCGGGTCATCGCCACGGTCTCGACCCTGTTTTTCCTGATGGCCATCGGGGTGAACTATCTGCTCATTTCGCGGATCTTTGACGCCAAGATCGCCGGGGTCTGCGCCATCCTGATGCTGTTTTGCGAAACCTTCTGGAATTATTCGCTCAGCGGGCTGCCGCAAATGCTCATGCTGTTGCTGTTTTCCTGCGGCATCTACTTCGTCTATCGAGCGGTGGAGGCCGCCACCGAAGGCCGCATCGCCATGACCCCGGCCATCATCGCCGGGGTCTTCTTCACCCTGCTGGCCCTCACCCACTGGATGACCGTCTGGATTGCGCTGGGTTACATCATCTTCGCGGCAATCACCTTCCGCCCGCGCGGCATTGTCGGCCTCTCGGTGCTGGCGATTCTGCTGGTCGCCGCCATCGGGCCGATGCTGCGCAACCAGGGAATCACCGGCTCACCCTTCGGGACGGCGTTCCTGACCCTCTACAACGGCCTGGGCAATGGCTCGGAAGACGCCGTGATGCGCAACATCGATCTCACCGCCGAGCCGCTGGTGCTCGACGGCTTGATCGCGAAAATCCTCCGCGTGACGCTGCTGCAAGCCACCAACATCATTCCCTTCCTTGGCGGCATCATCGTGGCACCGTTGTTTTTCATCTCCCTGCTCCACCCCTTCAAACGCAGCGCGATCGCCACCTTCCGCTGGGCCATCCTGTTGATGTGGATCACCACTGCGTTCGGGCTGGCCTTTTTCGGCATCACCATCGAGCCGCTCGATCCCAACCAGCTCCACCTGCTGTTTGCGCCCATCATGACCGCCTATGGCCTGGCCTTCATCTCGATCCTCTGGAGCCGTCTTGAATTCGTCGCCTCCACCCCGGCGCTGCAGAACGTTCATCACATGGTGATCCTGGCGATCTGCGCGCTGCCGATGGTGCTCTCCCTGCCCTCGCGGGTCCGCGTCGGGATGCAACTGCGTGACCGCGGGGGCGTCCCCAACTGGCCGCCCTACTATGCCCCGGCCCTCAACAGCAAGATTTCCGGCCTCAAAGGCTGGGTCACTGACAAGCAAATCGTGTTCTCCGACCAGCCCTGGGCGGTGGCGTGGTATGCCGACCGGGTGAGCATCTGGCTGCCGCCGACGCGTGAAGGGTTTGCCAAACTCGAAACCGTGGCCGCAGATCTCCAAACCCCGGTGGTCGGCATCCTGATTTCGCCCTCCTCTCACGGGTCCGGCCCGATCTCGGAAGTCGCAGCCCGCTACCGCGACTTCACGGCGCTGGTGCTCGACGGACGGGTGCTGCTTGCCACCTATCCTCCGGGATTCACCATTTACGACAAGAGTCCCAAGATCCAGGAAATCGCCAAACGTTACCCGTATCGGCAACCGCTGGTCGGAATGGATATGGTGTATTACAGCGAACGCGCCATCCGTGCCACCAACCGTGCCGCGACTGAATAATCCCATGTCCCGCCGCAAAACCACCGCCGAAGACGCCGCCGCCGCACCCACCTTTGAGGAGGCTCTGGCGGGACTCGAAGCCATCGTCGAAGCGATGGAACACGAACAACTTCCGTTGGAAGAACTCGTGACCTACTACGAAAACGGCACCGCACTGTTGGATCGCTGCGAAGCCATCCTGCATTCCGCGCGCGACCGCATCGAGTTGATCACGCTGCGCGCCAAATCCGAAGACGAACCGGTCACCGAAGCCAAATCCAGCGGCACTCCTGGTCTCTCCTTCCCGTCCGGCCCGCCGGACGATTCCGACCACGATGACGATGATATCCGCCTCTTCTGAGCCTCCCGCCCTTGGCCCGCTGCTCCAGTCCATCCACTCCCCCGACGATGTCAAAAAGCTCGCCGACGAGGACTTGATCCGCTTGGCGGCGGAAGTCCGCCATTCGCTCATCACCTCGCTGGCCGTGACCGGCGGCCACCTCGGCCCCAACCTCGGCGTGGTCGAGCTCACCATCGCGCTGCACCGGGTCTTTTCCACCCCGACCGACAAATTGCTCTTCGACGTTGCCCACCAGGGATACGTCCACAAGATGCTCACCGGGCGCGCGGATCGAATCCAGACCATCCGCACCTTCAAAGGCTTGAACGGCTTCCTGCTGCGCTCCGAGTCGCCGCACGATGCCTATGGCGCGGGCCACGCCGGCACCGCACTTTCCGCCGCGCTCGGCATGGCCGCCGCCCGCGACCTGGCCGGCCAGTCCCACCACGTCGTCGCCGTTGCCGGGGATGCCGCCTTCACCTGCGGACCGACCCTCGAGGCCCTCAACAACATCGCCGAAACAACCCGCCGCTTCATCGTCGTGCTCAACGACAACGAATGGTCCATCGACAAAAACGTCGGTGCCATCGCCCGCTATTTCAACGCCCTCCAGACGCACGCCACCTATGCCGCGGTCCGCGCCAAGGCCGCCGAGTTCGTCGAGAAGGTCGCCGGCAAGGCCGTCCGCACCCTGGCCCACAAGGTCGAGGAAAGCGCCAAAAACCTGATCTTTCCCAACGTCCTGTTCGAGAAGTTCGGGCTGCGTTACTTCGGCCCGATCGACGGCCACAACCTGCCGTTGTTAGTCCGCACCTTCGAACACCTCAAGACCCTCAACGAACCCGTCGTCCTGCATATCATCACCGAAAAGGGCCGCGGCTATCAACCCGCGCTTGACGATCCCGGCAAGTTCCACGGCCTCGGAACCTATCAAATCAACGACGGCTCCACCGACACCACGGCCACCCCGACCTGTTCGGAAATCTTCGGCCGCACCCTCACCGACCTGGCCAAGGCCGACCCGAAAATCGTCGCCATCACCGCCGCCATGCCCGGCGGCACCAAGCTCGATATTTTCAAAGCCGAAGTGCCGGACCGTTATTTCGATGTCGGCATCGCCGAGGAACACGCCGCGCTGTTTGCCTGTGGCATGGCCACCGCCGGCTTCCGCCCGTTCCTCGCGATTTATTCGACCTTCATGCAGCGCGCCTATGACATGATCATCCACGACATGGCGCTGCAGGGTCTGCCAGTTAGGCTCTGCATGGACCGCGGCGGGCTCTCCGGCGATGACGGGCCGACCCATCACGGGCTTTTTGACATCGGTTTCCTGCGCCTCATCCCCGGCCTCGTGCACATGCAGCCCAAGGACGAGAATGAATTGGTGGCCATGCTGCACACCATGGCCGCCTACGACGCCGGCCCCTCCGCTATCCGTTACCCGCGCGGAGCCCTCACCGGAACCGCGCTCACGGCGAGCCCCCAACTGCTGGAAATCGGCAAGGCCGAAGTGGTGGCCGATGGCACCGACGTCGCCCTGATCGGCCTGGGTTCGATGTTTGAAATGGCCCAACGCACCAAGCTCCTGTTGGAAGCCCGGGGTTTGTCGGTCGCGCTGATCAACCCGCGCTTCATCAAACCGATGGACACCGCCGTGCTCGATGCCTACGCCGCCAAATGCCGCGTGCTCTGCACCTTCGAGGATCACGTCCTGCTCAACGGCTTCGGCGCCGGCGTCAGCGAACACCTCCACTCGGCGAATATTCACACGCCCGTCGAACGCATCGGCTGGCCCGATGAATTCATCGAACACGGCAAACAGGACACCCTGCGCGCGCTTCACGGCCTCACCCCCGAAGCCGCCGCCGCCAAAATCCTCGCCCATTTCCCCAGCCCCTTGGGCTGGGCCTGAACGGGACGTCCCTACTCCTTGGAATTCGTTCCGCCGCGCCGCCGCCCTCAGGGGGCCGCACCAACCGCGCGGTGATCCTAGTAGGGAAAATGAATGACGGAATCCCTGCCTTTTTTAAACCACTGATTGTACTGATTTTTCACTGATTTCACTGAAAGAATTCAATTGAGGCATCAGTTAACGGGTCCATCTTTTTTTTGGGGGCGGGATCGGAGCTGCAACTTATTAACAATCAGTTTAATCAGCGGTTCTCATTTTCCCATGTAGGGTGATGCCTCGGACCGGGGCAACGCTGTGCGGGAGGTGCCGAATCAGTGCTCGCTGTCCACGCCAAGCGTCACCTGGCACGCGCGGTCCGGCGGGGCCGACTCCCATTCCTGCAGAAACGCCTGGATTTCGGTTAGCAGGCTGTCGCACGGCTTGTTCCACTTGGCGGTGCCGCGCAGGATCAGGGTGCTCTCGCGCAGGCCGGTGAAACAAATTTGCTCGACCCCCGCGGCGCGGAGTTCGCGCAACTCCACCCGCAGGGTCGCGAAAAACGCCAACTCGAACCCGTTGTGCGCCGCCAGAGCGGCGCGCACCAGCGGCACGGTCACCGGCGGTGCCAGTTGTTCAAGGTTGGCGGCAATCCTCTCGCAGCCGATTTTCACCAACATCCGGCGCATCCGGTCATAGAGGTCCTCGAGTGGCAGCAGGGTCAGCGGGCACTTGGTTTCCAGGTATTTGACGATCCCGCCGCGGATGTCGGCCACAAACGGAAAATCCTCGTGCGCGGCGGCCCGCGCGGCGCGGCGCAATGCGTCATCCAACCACGCGGTGCCGTAGTCGATCACCTGATAGCGGCCGATTTGCAGGGCGGGGCGATTGCCGATGAGTGAAATCACGGTGGGTGGGCGGGGATGGGAGACGTGTAATGCGGCTGCGGCTGAAATCAATCCTTGAACAGGCGGCGCTGGAACGGATCGCGGGCCACCCGGCGCGACAGCGATTGGATCACCTGCACAAACTCGTTGACGTCCTCAAACTGCCGGTAAACCGAGACATAGCGCACGTAGGCCACCGGGTCAATTTGGTGGAGCTTGTCCATCACCTTGCCGCCGATGATGGCGGAGGGCACCTCGCTGAGGTGGTCCTTGTGCAGGTCTGCTAGAATCTCCTCCACCGCGCGCCCGAGCTGCTCCATCGACACCGGGCGCTTTTCGCAGGCCTTGACCAAGCCGCTCATGAGCTTCTCGCGGTTGAGCGCCTCGCGGGTGCCGTCGCGCTTGAGCACCCGCAGCTCGGTGCGTTCGATCTGCTCGTAGGTGGTGTAGCGGTAGCCGCATTGCGTGCACTCGCGCCGCCGCCGAATCGCCGCTCCATCCTTTGAGGATCTGGAATCGAGGACCTTGTCTTTAAGTGAACCACATTGAACGCAACGCATGAAAGCTGATGGGATCGACGGCTTTAGGAATACCCCCGCTTTGGGTAGCGTCAACAGCAAATCCACAGCAATTTTAGCTGTGTTTCGGCGATAGTCCACGACGCTGAAGCAAAGTTTTTAAGATGCGCTCCGCTCCAAGGTGGCGCGCTCTCGATGAGAGCGCAGGCGAAAGCATCATCAATGTTCAGTCCAAGGGTGGACGACCCGGATCTTGCTTGGGCGGCTCTTTGGCGACCCGTTGGCTGCGGCCTCATCGAGGCCGCAGCCACCTGTCTCAGGTCTTGGCTTTCTCCTCGCGCAGGCCGCCGAAGAAGAGCAGGGCCGCCGCGACGCAGATGCAGGAGTCCGCGACGTTGAAGGCCGGCCACCAACCGCCGCTGGATGGGACCAGCTTGTCGTAATACGGCAGTTTGATCGCGATGAAATCCACGACGTAGCCCGTGGACAAGCGCTGCCAGAGGCTGGCCGCCGGCGCGTGCTCTAGCAGGAACCCCTGGACCAGCCGGTCGGTTAGGTTGCCGGCGATGCCGCAGACCAGCAGCGCCACGGCGACCTTGGAGAGCGGGTGAGGGAAACGCCCTTTTTCCAAAAAATCCGCAGCAGGGTGAGTGCGACGACGGGCACCAGTAAAAACACCACCGGCACCCAGGCGGTGCCATTGCCAAAGCCGACGCCCTGGTTGTGGACGCGCACCAGGTAGAAGAAATTTTCCACCACCTGGATGCTTGCGCCCCGCTCGACGGCCGGGGGTGGGAAGGTCGCGATGGCCCAGAACGAAGGCGCTTGCTTGGATCATAGGATTGGCTTCGTTGATTTTCGGGCCGATGTTACCACGCGAGGACCCCAGAGATGGGTGGTGGGGGCGTGCCGTCTGAAAGATTCCCCAGAATGTGTGCGGTGGTGTGAA
>JBAXBG010000141.1:0-9701 GCA_037142115.1 Verrucomicrobiota bacterium
AATCTTCATAACTTTCTAATAATCCGTTAAATCCGTTAAATCCGTGTAATCCGTGGTTCCCATTTTCCTGTCTAGGGTTAACGCGCAAGGACCGGCATGTTACGATGAGAGCGCAGGCGAAAGCATCATCAATGTTCAGTCCAAGGGTGGACGACCCGGATCTTGCTTGGGCGGCTCTTTGGCGACCCGTTGGCTGCGGCCTCATCGAGGCCGCAGCCACCTGTCTCAGGTCTTGGCTTTCTCCTCGCGCAGGCCGCCGAAGAAGAGCAGGGCCGCCGCGACGCAGATGCAGGAGTCCGCGACGTTGAAGGCCGGCCACCAACCGCCGCTGGATGGGACCAGCTTGTCGTAATACGGCAGTTTGATCGCGATGAAATCCACGACGTAGCCCGTGGACAAGCGCTGCCAGAGGCTGGCCGCCGGCGCGTGCTCTAGCAGGAACCCCTGGACCAGCCGGTCGGTTAGGTTGCCGGCGATGCCGCAGACCAGCAGCGCGACGGCGACCCGTGACAGCGGGTGGTCGAAGACGCCCTTTTTCCAAAAAATCCGTAGCAGGGTGAGTGCGACGACGGGCACCAGCAGGAACACCACCGGTGCCCAGGCGGTGCCATTGCCGAAGCCGAAGGCGACGCCCTGGTTGTGGACGCGCACCAGATAGAAGAAGTTGGCGATCACCTGGATGCTCGCGCCGTGCTCGATCCATGGCGGCGGGAAGGTCGCGATGGTCCAGAACTTCGTGAGCTGATCGAGCACGTAGAGCGGCAGGGTGAGCCACAGCAGCAGGCGGGGAAAGGTCATGGGACAGAGGACAGAGGACAGAGGACAGAGGGCACTCTTCCCCAATGACTAATGACTGTTGACCACACTGTCACACCGCCCGCACAGGCCGCTGGCAAGCAGCGGTTCATGTTTGCGGCAGCGCGGGCAGAGGCAGTAGTCGGTCTTGCGGGCGGAGGCCTGCAGGGCCTCGCCGGTGGTGGCGGTCAAGCCGGCGATGATGAAGAACTCGGTGGCGAAGTCGCGGTCGTTGAGCATGGGCAGCAGGGCGGCGTCGCCCGCCGGAACCGTTAGGGTGACGTCGGCCTCGTTGTTGCGGGTGAATTCCTTGGCCTGGATGCGCGCCTCGATGGCGGTCTGGATGACGTATTTGATCTCGAACAGGCGCGCGGCTTGTTGGGTGGCCGCTCCGGGAGCGAACGCCGGGTCGGGCTCGGGGAAGTCCTGCTCGTGGACGCTGCCGGTGGTGAAGCCGGCGTGGTCCCAGGCCTCGTCGGCGGTGAAGGCGAGGATCGGGGCTAACAGTCTGGCGACGGCCGTGAAGATCTCGAACATCGCGGCCTGCGAGGCGAGCCGACGCGGCGAGTCGGGCGCGTCGCAATACATCCGGTCCTTGGTGGCGTCGATGTAGATGGCGGACAGGTCGTTGGTGCAGAACTGGTTGAGGGCATTGAAGACCTTGCGGAACTCGTAGGTTTCGTAGCCCTTGCGGCACTCGGCCACGACCTCGTGGAGGCGCTCGAGGATCCAGCGGTCGAGCAGGGTGAATTCCAAGCGGGCAGGATGCCCACCCTCCTTGAACCCGTCGAGGTTTCCTAACAGAATGCGCAGGGTGTTGCGCAGGCGGCGGTAGGGCTCTGCGACCTGTTTGAAAAGCTCCTCGCCGAAGGGCACTTCATTCTGCCAGTCCACGGAGGACACCCACAGGCGGACGATGTCGGCGCCGTATTGGTTGTAAAAATACGCGGCATCGATCGGTTTGCCGGCTTTTGCCGCATCGGATTTCGCAAGTTTTTTCTTGTCCTTGTCGACGACGAAGCCGTGGGTCATGACCGCCTTGTAGGGGGCGGTGCCGCGGTAGCCGACGCTGAGCATGAGCGAGCTTTGGAACCAGCCGCGGTGCTGGTCGGTGGCTTCCAGATAGAGATCGGCCGGGCAGTGGAGCTCGGGGTGGCGGTCGAGCACGGCGGCGTGCGAGCACCCGGAATCGATCCAGACATCGAGGGTGTCGCGGCATTTTTTCACGCCGGCGGGCAGGCCGAGGCGTGCGGCGAGTTCGGCGTCGCTGTGCTCGAACCAGAAGTTGGTGCCTTCGGTTTCCACCAGGTCGGCGACTTGCAGGGCGAGCTCGGCGGACAGGATGACCTTGCCGGATTCATCAAAGAACACCGGCAGCGGCACGCCCCAGGTGCGCTGGCGCGAGATGCACCAGTCGGGCCGCGCTTCCACCGTGCCGAAAATCCGGTTGCGGCCCCAGGCCGGCAGCCACTCGACCTGGTCGATCTGGGCGAGCGCCTGGCCGCGCAGGGTGTCGAGCGAGATGAAGAATTGTTCGACGGCGCGGAAGAGGATCGGGGTTTTCGAGCGCCAGCAGTGCGGGTAGGAATGCTTGTAGACTTCGCGGCCTAACAAGTGGCCGGAGTCCGCGAGGATTTCGATGATCCGCTCGTTGGACTTGAACACATGCATGCCGATCAATTCGTCGAGGCCGACTTCGGCGGTGAATTTCCCCTCGTTATCGACGGGCGAGAGCACGGCCAGGCCGTTTTGCTGGCCGGCCACGTAGTCGTCGGCGCCGTGGCCGGGGGCGATGTGGACCACGCCGGTGCCGGTCTCGGTGGTGACGAAGTTGGCGAGGATGACTTTCGAGGTGCGGTCGAGGAACGGATGCCGGGCTTGCAGGCCTTCGAGCTGGCGGCCTTTGATTTCGGCGAGCGATTCCACCAGGGCGTAGCTGGTCTTGGTCTGGAAATCGGCGATGAGTTCGCGCACGATCACCAGGGTTTCCTCGCGGGCTGCGAGCTCGTTGGTGAAGCGCCCGACCACGTAGGTGAACTCGGGATGCACCGCCAGCCCCAGGTTGGCAGGCAAGGTCCAGGGGGTCGTCGTCCACACCGGGATGGCGGCTCCCTGCAGCGCCGGTGAGAGCTCAAGATGGGCGGGCTGAAGCCCGCGCTCCGCGAGCTGAAACTTGACGAAAATCGCCGGGCTTTCCTTGTCCTGGTATTCGACTTCCGCCTCGGCCAGGGCGGTTTGCGCGCCATACGACCACTGGACGGGCTTCTTCGCCTGATAGATGCTGCCGTTCTCCACCAGCTTGGCGAACACCCGCAGGATGCTCGCCTCGTAGCCCGGATTCATCGTCAGATACGGGTTGGCCCAGTCGCCGAACACGCCCAGGCGGCGGAACGACCCGCGCTGGATGTCGATGAACTTGCCGGCGAACTCGGCGCAGCGGCGGCGGATCTCGGCGGGTTCCAGGCCGGCGGTTTCGCGCACCACCTTAAACTCGATGGGCAGGCCGTGGCAGTCCCAACCGGGGATGAAGGGCACGCTGAAGCCGGCCATGGTCTTGGATTTGACCACCAGGTCTTTGAGTAACTTGTTGAGCGCGGTGCCCATGTGGACGTCGCCGTTGGCGAAGGGCGGTCCGTCATGCAGGATGAAATCCGGCGCCTGTTGCGCGCGTCGGCGGGCCAGGATTTTGGCGTAGAGCCCGTCCTGCTCCCACCGCGCCAGGCGCTTCGGCTCGTTCTCCACGAGATCGCCCCGCATCGGGAAGGTCGTTTGCGGCAAGGTCAGGGTGTCTTTGTAATTCGGGGCGGCGGCGCTCATGATGGAGCGCGCACGCTAGCGACCGGGCCCCACCGGGTCAACCCCGACGAGCAACCCCACCCCAACGCGACATTCGGGGCGTCTGATCGGCCATCGGATTGTCGCGCGGAATGTTGGGTGGGTGTGGCAAGCGTCGCGGGATGCGGCCACCACGGCGGAGGAGCGCGCCACTCACTCCGGCGCGTGAACCAGCAGGACGAACTCGCCCTTGGGTGGGTGAGTCTGGAAATGGGCCAGCACCTCGGCGGCGGTGCCGCGGTGGTAGGTCTCGAATTTCTTGGTCAACTCGCGCGCGACGCAGGTGCGGGCGGCCGGGTTGACGTCTGCGAGAATCTCGAGGGTCGAGACGATCCGGTGGGGAGACTCGAAAAAGATGGCGGTTTCGCCGGAGTCGAGCGCGGCGGCGAGCGAGCTGCGGCGTTTGCCGGACTTGACCGAGAGGAACCCGCCGAAGCGGAATGCGTGGCACGGCAGGCCGGAGCCGATGAGCGCGGTGATCACGGCCGATGGGCCGGGCAGGACTTCGACGGGTGTGCCGTTGGCGATGCACGCTTGGACGAGGCGGTAGCCGGGGTCGGAGATGCCGGGCATGCCGGCATCGCTGATGAGGGCGATGGTTTCACCGGCGTGGGCGGCGGCGGCCAGTTCCGGCGCGCGGCGCGCTTCGTTGTGCTCGTGCAGGGAAACCAGCGTCTTGCCGGCAATCCCATGGTGAGCGAGCAAGGGCGCGGAATGGCGGGTGTCCTCGCAGGCGATCCGGTCGGCGGATTTCAAAATCTCCAACGCCCGCAGCGTGATGTCGGCAAGGTTGCCGATCGGTGTGGGCACGATCACGATGCGACCGGAGGTTTCGGGAATGGGGTCCATGCTTGGAAAGTGGAGGGCGGACTTCAGTCCGCCCGGTGAAGGGGAGAGCGTGTGATCATGAGAAAGAGCGGACTAAAGTCCGCGCTCCCCCAAGAGGGCGCGCTCGGCGTCAGAAATGAGCTGCGGCTTGCCCAAGTGATTGACGCGCACGGTGGTGATGCTGCCGAGGGCGGCGATTTCCCCGTCGGCGGTGAGGATTTCAAAATCCCACAGGATCGATGAGGTCCCGAGGCGGGCAATGGCCAGCAGCACCTCGATCCGGTCGCCCGCCAGCAGCGGCCGCTTGTAATCGCAGCCAACCTTGGCCCGCGGCCAGCCGCCGGCCAAACGGTCAAAGACCAGGATGCCGCGCGACTTGAGGAACTCATGCTCCGCCGCCTCGACATAGCGGAACACGTTGGGAAAGTGCATCCATCCGCTGGCATCGGTATCGCCGAACGCGACCTCGCAGGCATGGCGGTGAAGCGGAGCATCCATCAGTCTAGACGGGGGAAATGTGAACCACTGATTTCACTGATTGAACTGATTTGGAATGAGTTATCACTTAATGCCTGCTCACTCAAAGGCAAGCATATTAACTGTTATCAAGGGCTGATTCTTGTCAGTGGAATCAGTGCGCAATCAGTTCAATCAGTGGTTAAAGAAAGCCTGAATGCCGATTTTCATGTTCCCATTTAGGCCAAGCAGCAGGGGGGCACGTGGCCACCCCTGGTCAGCCCCCTCCGGCCCTTACTCGAACTTGCTGACCAGGACCGACGCGTTGTGGCCGCCGAAGCCGAAGCTGTTGCTGAGGGCGGTTTTGATCGGCACCTCGCGGGCGACGTTGGGCACGCAGTCCAGATCGCACTCCGGGTCCTGATCCTCGACGTTGATCGTGGGCGGGACCACGCCGTGCTTGATGGCCATGATGCTGGCAATCAATTCCACGCCGCCAGCTGCTCCCAACATGTGGCCGGTCATCGACTTGGTGGAACTCACCATCAGGCCGTTGGTGGCATAATCGCCAAACGCGAGCTTGATCGCCTTGGTTTCGGCGATGTCGCCGAGGCCGGTGGACGTGGCATGGGCATTGAGGTAATCGACATCCTGCGGGTTTTTCTTGCCGTGGCGCAGTGCCATTTGGATGGCATAGGCCGGGCCGCTGCCGTCGGGCGACGGGGCGCTGAGGTGGTAGGCGTCGGCGCTGATGCCGTAGCCGATGAGTTCGGCATAGATCTGAGCGCCGCGAGCCTTCGCGTGTTCGAGTTCCTCGAGGAAGATGACGCCGGAGCCTTCGCCCATGACGAAGCCGTCGCGGCCCTTGTCGAACGGGCGGCAGGCGCGTTCGGGTTCATCGTTGCGAGTGCTGAGGGCTTTCATGTTGCCGAAGCCGCACAGGCCCATCGGCAGAATGGTCGCCTCGGCACCGCCGCAGATGAAACCGTCGGCATCGCCGAACTTGATGATGCGCCAGGCCTCGCCAATATTGTGATTGGAGGTGGCGCAGGCGGTGACGATGCACATGTTCGGTCCTTTCAGGCCGAATTCCATCGAGATGATGCCGCTGGCGATGTTGGAAATCATCATTGGAATCGTGAACGGCGAGACCCGCTTGGGGCCTTTGGTCATTAAAGTGCCGTGTTCACGCTCCAGAGTGGCCAGCCCGCCGATGCCGCTGCCGACCATCACGCCGAAGCGGCGCGGGTCCACCGTGGCGATGTCGAGTCCGCAGTCTGCCATGGCCATTTTGGCCGCGGCCACCGCGAACTGGACGTAGCGATCCGAGCGCCGCGCATCCTTGGGAACCCTAAAATAGCCATCAGCGTCGAAGTTTTTCACTTCGCCGGCGATTTTGCAATCGAAGGGTTCAGGATCCAGCTGCGTGATTCGAGATATCCCGCTGCGGCCTGCTTTGAGGCCCTCCCATGTGGTGGCCAGATCATTCCCCAAGGGAGTGATGCAACCAATGCCAGTGATGACGACGCGTCGTTCGTTCATAGTTTCGGGCGCACTCTGACGGCTCACCCAGCACCGCGCAAGCTTGATCGCCGGATGTTTCTACGGAAAGGTCATCGGCTACCCAAGACGGCGGCTGCGGCCCTTCTCGTTGAGCGCCCCGCACACCGGACACGGGACGATCGCCACATGGCTGTGATCCTCAAAGGCATGGAGGCAGAGGCGACACACGACGCGGCGGGCCAGCGCCCGCGTTTCCGCCCGGCGGCGCAGGGTCCGCGAAACCGCCGTGAAAAGCAGCACCAAGCCGCAGCAGCCAAATACCACGAACAGCACAAACTCAGTGAGCGTCAGGTCCATCGGCGGGTTGATTGGTGAATCCGACTCCCACCGCGATCCAACGGGACGGCATGTCGGGAGCGGGGTTGAATGACACACGGCGCAGCCAAGCCTCTAAGGCAGGGAGGCCTCCCTCATCGCCGCCCGCCAGCGAAACGCCTTCCAGCACATTGCCGGCGGCGTTCAGCCGCAGCAGAAACCGCCATGGCGCGGCAGTCAGGGCGGCATCTGCCGCCTCGTCGAAGGGCGGCAACTCGCGGGGCATGGCCGCTGCCGTGATTCCGGAAAGCGGATACAGCCCGGGTGCCAGTCTGAGTTTGCCGACGGCGGGCCCCGCCAGGGGTTCGCGGCGTAACTTTGGCAAGGTGGCCTTGCCTTGGGCTGCGAATGCCAGCGGCGGGGTGGGGTCGATCGGCAAATCCCTCAGCACCGGGATATAGGACGGGGGGCTCCAGCGGGTGCCGGCAAGCGCGGCTTGTTCGAGAACGGTGGCCCCTTCCCATTCGGAGGGATCAAACCGCGAGGGAAACGGCCCGCCTTCGCGGGCCCGCAAGGTGAGCGCCCGGCCCACCGCATCCTCGGTGACTTGGATGAGCGAGGCCTTGTGAATGGCCCACGGCGTGGGGGGCGTCACCCGGATGT
This sequence comes from Verrucomicrobiota bacterium, assembly GCA_037142115.1. Taxonomy (GTDB): domain Bacteria; phylum Verrucomicrobiota; class Verrucomicrobiia; order Verrucomicrobiales; family Akkermansiaceae; genus Luteolibacter. The sequence goes on from JBAXBG010000141.1 coordinate 7,396, forward strand.
GCATGCACGTGAGAAAAAACGCGAACACAGCCGCCACCGCCAGAGTGGCGGCTGCCTGCCGCCAAGCGGATTCCTTGGGCTGACGCCAGCGAAACACCCATTCTGGAGCGGCCATTCGCTTGTGCTTTCTGGAGACGTGGTGGCCCATCACTTGTAACCCGGTTGCGGTTCGGCACGCGGCGCGGCGGGGGCGTTGGCACCGACCATGGCCAACCGGAAGCCCTTGCCCAGCACCAGCTCGGTGATTTGCCGTTCGATACCCACTGGGGTTCCCGCGTCCGTTTGTAGCAGAACAATCGCCTTCGCTGCCGCCCCTTCGCTATGCAGCGCGTCGAGCCGGGCGGCGAGCTCGTCCACGCTCACCTGATCGCGGCCGAAGTGGATCCGCGGCGCGGCTTCTCCCGGACCCAACGTCACCACCAACGCGTCTTGAAACCGCTCCAGTTGAAAGCGGGATGGCGGCAGATCCACCGCCACCCCGGATTGTTGGAATAACAAGGGACTCAGCAGCACCAACAGCCACAACAGCGCGAACAAATTCAAGAGCGGCACCGCGTGCAACAGGCCAGGGCGCTCCGGCAGCGTCATTTCCAGTTTCACTTGGCGTGCGGCACCGGGGGTTTCGCCGGCTTCCGGCCTGCGCTGACCTCTCCACGGAACGGCGCGTATTCGTCTTCCTCGCGCGCATCGGCGATCAGGTGGATCATTTCGATGCCCGCCCGCTCGATGCGATGCACCAGGCGCTGCGCCCGCCCGACGAAATACAGGTAAAACAAATACATCGGCACTGCCACCGCGAGCCCCAGCACCGAGGTGATCAGCGCCGTGTAAACGCCCGCGGAAAGCTCCGCCGGGCCGGTGAAGCCACCATGCTCACTGACTTTCTGGAAGGTTTCCAGCATGCCCAGCAGCGTGCCGAGCATCCCCACCAATGGGGCCAGCAACGCCGTGCCAAGGATCACCCGGAGGTTTTTCTCAATCAGCGGGACTTCCAGTTGGCCGGCTTCCTGCGCCACATCGCGCAAGTCCGCGCGGCTCAGGTAGTAGCGCAGCAGGGCGGCATGGGCCACCCGCGCCACCGGTCCCGGCGCGCGCGCCGCCTCATGCAGGGCCTCGGCAAACGCCCGCCGCCGGATGTGATGCGACAACCCCACCAGCAGATCGCCGACGTTGATGCGCGCCCGGTGGAAGAAAAACAAGCGCTCGACCACGCACACCGAGCCGACAAAGGCCAGCCCGAGCAGCACCCACACCAGCGGGCCGCCCTGCGCGATCAGGCCTGAGGGTTCCATCAATGCTAAAATCATCTGCCGCAAACTAAGCGGCTCCCGCCGCCGCTGGCCAGCACCAAAAGGCTGGCGGAAATCGAAACGCAGAGCCGCGGAGGTCGCGGAGAGATCGCGGAGTAGTGGGAAGCATGGGCTGCTAATCGCTCTGCGTCCCTCTCCGCGGCCTCCGCGATTGATCCCGGCGGTCCCCCTGCGGGGCTTTCGCTGCGCTCAAGTCCATCTCGCTCCGCTCGGTTCCGCGTTTCGATTGATCCCGAACAGATCCGCGCTTGCCGCCGCCCCCGCCATCTCCAATCCTCCCGCCATGCACCAGACTGCCGCCGCCCTGAAAAAACTCCTGCTCGAAAAATCCGTCCGCACCGGATCCTTCACCCTCGCCTCCGGCACCCAGAGCGACCTGTATATCGATTGCCGTGTCACCGCCCTCGACCCATTCGGTGCCCTGCTCATCGGCGACCTCGCGTGGCACGCCGTGCGCTCGAAAATCCACTCCGAGCACCTCAAAATCGATGCCATCGGCGGCATGACGCTGGGTGCCGACCCGATTTCGCTGGCCGTCGGGATGACCTCCGCCGCCAAGCACCCCGCCGAGGCCCTGCAGGTTTTCACCGTGCGCAAGGAACCCAAAGGCCATGGTGCCGGCAAACAAATCGAAGGCAATTTCAAGGCCGGCGACAACGTGATTGTTGTCGATGACGTCATCACCACTGGCGGCTCCACCCTCAAAGCCATCGATGCGATCGAACGTGCCGGCGGCAAAATCGCCTTCTGCCTGGTGCTGGTGGATCGCGAGGAAGGCGGTCGGCAAGCCATCGAGGCCCGCGGCATTCACGTCTTGGCGTTGTTCACGCGCACCACGTTGTTGGGCGAGTGAGGTGGCCGGCCCGTTGCCGCGAAACCAGCAAGGTGGCGCGGCCCGATGAGGCGTGCCCGGCCAGCGTGCCCGGCTCGCGTGCTGTCACCAGCACGCCTACGCGGTAGGCGCGTTCGTAAGAACGCGTTCCCGGCCAGCGTGCT
>JBAXBG010000142.1:0-9629 GCA_037142115.1 Verrucomicrobiota bacterium
GTCGATTAGCGTGAACGCCAGTCGCACGAGTTCCTCGGCGGAGCGCCGGGTGACATCAGGCAGGCTTGCCACTTCGCGCAGGCCCATGCGACTCAGCGACTCGTTGAGCCGGTAGAAACCACGGATGCCTTTCACGGGCAGGATTTTGCCTTTGTTCACAAAATCATGGAAGGTGCTCCGGGCAAGAGGCGGATCAAAGAACTGGTTGAACCTTTCGCGCCGCACGGCGAACTCCGGGTAGCCGGTGGGAGGATCCTTGGGTGAACGCGATGCCATGGCGTGAATCACAGCATCTCCAACCCCGGTTGGCACGGATATTTTGCCAGCGCTTGGCGGTTGGAGACAGGCAGCTGTCCTGTCTGCCAGTCTGGCCGCACCACAACAGGCGAATATGGAGATACTTAAGATGTCTTAACCAGTTGCCAAATCAGTTGCCAAAAATGCACCATTATTTCGGATTTCCGCGTACAAATGCCGCAGGCTGCGGATCATGGCCTTTACCCCTTAAAATGGAAAAGCCCCTAGAGCGGGGCTGATTCAACGAGTTTTTAAGGGGTACCCCGGCTTGGATTCGAACCAAGGACCAATTGATTAAGAGTCAACTGCTCTACCAACTGAGCTACCGAGGCATTCATTGAGAGAAGCCGCACCACGGATGGCTCCTTGGAGCGGGCGACGCGCAAGGTTTTAGCCAGACCGGGCGCGAGGGCAATCGGAAAATGCATGAGGTGGGACAAATTCTTGCGGTCGGCGCGGCGAGGGCGTGTTGCACGGCCGACACAATGTCATGGACAATCGGGAGCTTTGGTCCAAGACAGCCAGCCGCGCATGAATCTGCTCCACGAATCCCGCCTCACGCTGCGTCTGGCGCTGCCCCTGATGATCGGGCAGCTCAGCCAGATGCTGCTCGGGGTGGTCGACACGGTGATGATCGGCCATCTCGGGGTTCGCGATTTGGCGGCGCTGACCTTTGCCAACTCGCTGTTTCATGTGCCGTTTGTGTTTGGCATCGGGGTGCTGACGGCGGTTTCGGTGTTCACGGCCAACTCGCGCGGCGCGAACGACGCACCGGGAGTGCGCGCAAGTTGCCGCCACGGCCTGCTGCTCGCCAGCGTGCTGGGGCTGGGGTTGTTTGGAATCGCCTGGCTGGTTTCGCTGCGCTTGGGTGTCTTTGGCCAGCCGTCGGCCGTCAGCGCGCACACCACGGCGTATTTCCGCATTCTGATGGCCTCGACGATTCCGGCGCTGGCCTCGATTGCCTTGAAAAACCACGCCGACGCACTGCAGCGCCCGTGGCCGCCGTTTTGGATTTTTCTCGGTGGAGTGGGTCTCAATATCGCGCTCAACTGGGTGCTCATTTACGGCAACCTCGGATGCCCGGCGCTCGGTTTCGAGGGCGCGGCCTGGGCGACATTGATCGCGCGCACGGCGATTCTCGGCGCGATGCTCGGCTGGCTGCTGCGCGCCAAGGACCTGAGGGAATGGATGCCACGCCGCTGGTTGGTTCCGCCGGAGATGCGGGAAATCAGGCGCCTGCTCTCGATCGGGCTGCCGGCCAGCATTCAGATGCTGTTTGAGGTATCGGCATTTTCGGTGGTCGGGCTGCTGATGGGACGCTTCGGCCCGGACGCGATGGCGGCCCATCAGATCGCCATCACCCTGGCTGGCACGGCGTTCATGCTGCCGCTGGGGCTGTCCATGGCGCTCACCGTGCGGATCGGAGAGGCGCACGGTGCGGGCGAACTGGCACGGCTGCGCCCGATCGCGGTGTCCGGGTGGCTGCTGGTGACCGCCTATGCGCTGTTAGGAGCGACCTTCTTCCTGATCTGCGGCAGATGGCTGGCCGCGCAGTTCATCAGCGATCCGGGAGTGATCGAACTCGCGGCCTCGCTGCTGGTCATCGTGGGACTGTTCCAGCTGGTCGACGGCCTGCAAGTCACCTCGTCGGCCATGCTGCGCGGTCTGCGCGACGCGCGGGTCCCCGCGGTGATCGGTTTTCTATCGTACTGGGTGATCGGACTGCCGGTGAGTGCGGGCCTGGCCTTTGGCCTGCACCGCGGGCCGCTTGGCGTCTGGTGGGGGCTGGCGGCGGGGCTGGGCATCGCCTGCCTCACGCTCGGGCCGCGCTTGTGGCTCCATACCCGGCGCGCGGCGAGCCACGCCCGCCCCCCCCATTAATCCCCGAGCCATTGCCCACCCGTGGGCCAAGGCGGACCGATGTCGGCGGATGGATGAGGAATGCGGTCCGACGAGTCCGCTCGCCGCGCAATCCGCTTGTCAGCGCGCGCGCCGTGGATTGAATGGCAGTCATGAACCACGATGACCGCGAGTTTTTGTTCCGTTTGTTAGAAACTCCCAGCCCCACCGGCTTTGAAATGCCCGGCCAGCAAGTATGGGCCGAGTGGATCGGCAAGCACGCCCAGACCGTCGCCTGCGACGCCTATGGTTCGACCTGGGCGACGCTACCCGGCAAGTCGGCAAAAACCATCATGCTGGAATCCCACGCCGACGAGATTGGCTACATGATCAAGCATATCGACGAGCGAGGCTTCCTGCGGCTCGACCGGGTGGGAGGCTCGGATGCGGCGACCGCCCGCGGCCGGCGGCTAACGATTCTGGGCGACCAGGGACCAGTGTCAGGCATCATTGGCAACACCGCGATCCATCTGCGGCGCGATGATCACGGCACGGAGAAAGCCCCCGCCGTGCATGACCTGTGGGTGGACGTGGGCGCCTCCAACCCGGCCGAGGTGGCCAAACTCGGCATCCGGGTGGGCCATCCGGCGGTCTATCAGGACGGTCCGCTCGAACTGGCTAACCAACGACTGGTCGGCCGCGCCTTGGACAACCGCATCGGCGGCTATATCATCGCCCAGGTGATGAAACGCCTCGCCGCGGGCAAGGCGAAGCCGCCATTCACACTGGTCTGCCTCAACGCGATCCAGGAGGAAATCGGCGGCCACGGCGCGGTGATGGCGGCCTATCGCCTGAAGCCCGACGTCTGCGTCTGCCTGGACGTCACCCATGCCACCGATACCCCCGGCCTAGACGCCGCCAAACACGGCAGCGTGAAACTTGGCGGCGGGCCATCCCTCACCCACGGCACCGCCAACCACCCGCTGGTGGTCAAACGCCTGATCGAACTGGCTACGGCCGCCCGCATCCCGATCCAGCACGAAGCGAGCAGTCGCTTCACCGGCACCGACACCGACAAGATCTTCCACTCCCGCCAAGGCATCCCCAGCGCCCTGGTTTCGCTGCCGCTGCGCTGCATGCACTCGGTGGTGGAAACCGCCCACCTTGACGACATCGCCCATACCATCGACTTGCTGACGGCCTTCGTGCTCTCGCTCACGGAGCAGGACGCATTCCACCAACAATTAGGCTGACAGATCGCAGACAGCGTGCCGCTGCCCGTCACCATGACACCGAAATCACGAGCCTGCCGGAGCGCGCTGCTGGGATCCTTGCTGGCGACCGTCCCGCCCGCCGAGGCGCGGACCTGGACCGACACGCTCGGGCGGACCTTTGAAGCGGATTTCATCCGCCTGGACGGCAGCAACGTCATCCTCGCGCTGGCCAACGGCCGGGCCTTTGCCACCCCTATCGCTGGACTGAGTGCCGGGGATCAGAATGCGTTGCGAAGCGCGGCCCCTGGCGCGCTGCGCGGCTCGACCCCTGCTGCCGTGCCGGGTGCCGCAGCTACTTCCGCACCGGCTGGCGCACCGGCTGTGACCACGACTTTGGGCCGGTCCTGGCCTGCCGAAATCCGTTTGCCCGGTCCAGTCCCGAGCAAGGTGGTTGCAGAGGACCCCAAGAGCCGGCGATTTGTTTACGAAAGCCCGGACTATCGGTTTACCTGCGATGCCCGGATCACCGACGACGCGCTGCGGAATTTCGCCGTCATGTTCGAGGCCACCCGCGCCTATGCCCTCAGTTTGCCGCTGGGACTCGGCGGCGGCAGGGAACGGCAGGGCAAATTGGACATCCTGTTGTTCGGCAGCATGACAGACTACATCCGTGCCGGCGGCCCGCCTAACAGCGCAGGTTGCTTCACGCGGGGGGTGGTGCTCACGCCGATGGAAAGCCTCGGGCTGGTGGAAGGAGGCACCGGCTTCAGCCTCGACGCCCAACGCCACAACCACGTGCTCATTCACGAACTCGTCCACCAACTCACACCCGATGCCTACATGGCACCCGGCGCGCTCGGGTGGTTCAGTGAAGGCCTGGCCGAATACATGGCCATCACTCCCTACAACTGGGGTTACTTCCGACCGGACGTCCACGGCAACGTGGTGAAAACTTATGTGACCACCGGCGGTAGCGATGGAATCGCGGGCCGGTCGTTAGGAAACCGGCTCCTGGCACCCAAGCTCAGGGATTTATTACTGATGCCCTACAGCCGATACTCGGGAGGCAACGCGAATTTCAACTATGGCCTTGGCTTGTTGGTAACCCATTATTTTTTCCACATGGAAGGATCCGGGAAAGCATTCAGGATCACGCGCTTTCTCCAAGGGCTTCAGGCCGGTCAACGGGGCGAGGCGGCACTTGCACCCTTGCTCGGCGGCGGCAGCTACGACAAACTGGAAAGTGAGATCACCGCCGCCTGGGCGCGCATGGGCCTCGACATCCACTTCGGGGGCTGAAACCACCAGCCCCTCGGGAGAACCACCCAACAGAAAGGGTGGCCGCCGATGTTGACCATCGACAACCACCCTTCGATGTAGCGTGCGCCGTTATGGCTGGGGGGCACGCTTCCAGTGCATTATTGCACGGGAATCTGGTGTGCGGCAGTTTTCACCGCGGGATTTTTCGGCAGGTGAATCGTCAGAATCCCCTCTTTGTATTCCGAGGTGATTTTTTCCGCATCTGCTTCATCGGGCAGGCTGAACGAGCGTTCGAAGCGCCCATAGGCGCGCTCCAGGCGGTGGTATTTCATGGTGTCTTCTTCTTTTTCCACCTTGCGTTCGCCGCTGATGGAGAGCGTGCCATCCTCGACGTGCACCTTGATGTCCTCCTTCTTGACCTCCGGCAGCTCGGCTCGCACCACGAACTCCTTGTCGGTTTCGCCGATGTCGACGCACGGCGACCAGTCCGACAGGGTGATGGACTCATCGGATCTGGACGGCAAGGTTGCAAACGCCCGCTGCATGCCGCGCATCATCTCTTCCAGGTCGCGGACGGGATCCCAACGCGTTGCGGGACGCCATGCTTCGAGTTGGTCGGTTTTGTTCAACGGATTCCATTTAGTTAATAGGTTCATAGTTGTGTGCTTTCTTGGCCGGCGTGGGTTGGATAGTTTGGCAGCACCGATCACCGGCTTAGCGGGGCTGACAAGTAGGGAAGCGGATTTACCAGAACTAACGCACCACCTCCACCTCGGGAGGCGGTCACAGTGATGAGACGCTCGCGCGGGAGCGCCGCGAGCAGGTCAGACCCGCAGCGGGAAACCGGAACGGCGGACGGTCACCGCCACAGTGCGGCCCAACGGATCCTTTTGTTGAATGCAGCTGCGCACCACGCTGGCAAACAGCTGAATCTTAGGCCAAGCCGCGTCATAGTCATCACACGCCGACGGGAAGACCAACGTGGCCTGCAAATGATCATCGACGGCAGCAACATCCACGAACTCCGGCAGAACCATATCGTCGGGGGAGTCCCCAAAAACCGAATGATCCGACCAAGCTCTGGTGTACTTCCCCATCTCCGTTTTCAAATCAGTGGAGGTCATGGTAGGGAACTCGGACAGACCATTTGGGGGGGCAATCATAGGGGTAATCAGCGGGGGGCTGTGGTTGCGCCATTGAGGTATTCAATAGCTATATCAATCTATGCGACACAGCGGAAAATCATCAACTCTTATTTTCACCTCGCGCGAAAAAAGAGCTTAAGATGGGTTGGCAATTTGTTCAGATTAACCTGCGCCCTGGGGACGGCTGAGGAGCGGTCGCGACGGCTGGCGGCGGGCCGGGCCACGCCTCAATCCTGGACAGGCGGGCGGGGCGCGGCCGGGCTGTTAGCCCGCGCCAGCAAGTCCGTGACCTCGGCATCCGCAGTCTGCGAGAAATCCAGATACCACTGGGCGACGGCGCGGAAATCCAGGGGTTTCACGAGCACGACGAGTTCATCGACCAGAGGACCTAACATCGCACAGGCCTCCGCGGCGGCGGTCGGCACGGCGATGACCAGACGAGCGGGCCGCAGGTGGCGGAGTGCCAGAGCCGCGGCGCGGATCGTGGCGCCGGTGGCGATGCCATCATCCACCAGAATGATGATTTTGCCCTGGACCTGTGGAGCGCCGGTGTGGCCGCGATAGGCCAACTCACGCCGCCGCAACTCCTGTCCTTCCCTGAGCGCGGCCTGCTCGATGCGCTCTGGAGAAATATTCAAGGCCTGCACGATCTCATCGTTGATCACACGCACGCCGCCGCTGGCGATGGCCCCCATGGCGAGTTCCGGCCAGCCTGGCACGCCCAGTTTGCGCACCACCAACACATCCAGCGGGGCCTGGAGGATGGTTGCCACCTGATAAGCCACCGGGACGCCGCCGCGGGGAAGGGCCAGCACGGTGACGTCCTGGCGCATGGCGTAGCCGGCGAGAGCCCGCCCGAGCAACTGGCCGGCATGCGCCCGATCTCTGAAAATGAGTTCTGACATGGGGAGGGACTATGGGTTGCAGGGGGGGAGCAGATGCGAGCGGAACCAGGCGGCGCTGATCCAGGCGACCTGCTCCAGCTTACCGGGCTCCGCGAACAGATGGGTAGCGTTGGGAATGATCTTGAGCTCTTTGATGCAACGCAATTTCCCGAGGGCGTGCACGTTGTAATTCATGACTGCGTCGTCCAAGCCGCCGACCAGCAGCAGCGTCGGGCACTGCACCTGTGACAGGGAGTCACCGGCGAGATCGGGCCGCCCACCGCGCGAAACCACCGCCGCGATTTGGCCACCCAGTGTGGCTGCCGCCACCAGAGCGGCCGCAGCCCCCGTGCTGGCACCGAAATAGCCGACCGGCATGTCCCGTGTGGCCACATCGTCCAGCAGCCAGCGGGTCGCGCCTAGGACACGAGTTGCGAGCCGTGGGATATCAAATCGGAAGCCGCCCGTAAATGAGTCCTCGTGCTCCTCGTCCTCCGTCAGCAGGTCGAGTAACAGGGTTCCGATTCCGGCATCACGGAGAATGCGCGCGACAAACTGGTTGCGCGGACTGTGGCGACTGCTGCCACTGCCGTGGGCGAAAAGCACGATCCCCGGTGCCTCGGCGGGGATTTCCAACTCCCCCTCCAACTTCACCCCGGAGACGGGGATCGACACCAAAGAACTCACCGGATGAAACCGGTCTGGCATGACGTTGACGGGGGCTTTCATGACACGTGGCGTAGGGGGATAGGAGGGAATCACAAGGAACACCCGAGCGGCGAACGGGTGGGGCGGGACGAGGCGCGCGTGCAATAGCCAAAGCGAGGGGGCGGCTGATCCGTTAGCCGAAGAACTGGCGTGCTCCGTTGATTTGCGAGCGTACGTGAACCACCGCTTGGAGTCAAGAACGCGACAAGCGAGTTAGGCTTGCTCAAGGAGCAAGGAACCCCGACAGGCGGGACGCCCGTTAGCCCAAACAGCCGGGATGGCTGTTTTCCCGCTGGGGGGAAGCGCCGTGGCACTCAAGCCGCGATCACTTCAGCGCGGCGAGAATCTGGTCGGTCAGGGATTGGACGAGTTTTTCGGCCTCCGGATCGAGTTGAGCGGGCGCGGCGGCCTGTTCGGGGATGCGGCAGACGGTGCCGGGCTGGAAATCCGCGTTGTCGCACAGCTGGCACTCGGTCCAGTTGGCACGCTTGTCGTCCATGCCGAGGGTTTTGCGCAGGTTGATGAGTTCCTTGGCCTGGCCGCCGGTGATGGTGAGGAGATTGCCGCCTTTGAGCTGGGAGGCCACCCACACGGTCTTGCAGTAGGACTCGACGTTTTCCATTTTCCAATAGGCATCCTCGATGTCCTTGCCCCAGGTGATGACGCCGTGGTTGACCATCAGCACCGCCATGTGATCGACGGCGGCATTGCCGACGACTTCGGCGTTGGCGGCACTGCCGGGCGTCTGATACTCGGCCATGCCGATCTGCCCCAGGAACACCTCGGCCTCGGGAATCATGCAGGTCGGCGGTTGCACGCCGGCCACGGCAAAGGCGGTGCCGTGCGGCGGATGCGCGTGACAGCAGGCCTTGGCCTTGGGCTGGCGCTTCATGATCGCCAGGTGAGTCATGCACTCGGAGGTGCGCTTGAATTTGCCGGCCAGTTGGTTGCCTTCCATGTCCACCAGGCACATTTGCTCGAGGGTCATGAAGCCCTTGGAAACCAGGGTGGGGGTGCACAGCACCAGGTTGTCGCCAACCCGGATGGTGAGATTGCCGCCGTTGCCATCGGTGTATTCGCGGGCCCACATGCGCTTGCCGATGTCCACCATGCGCTGCTTGATTTCCACGATGCCGGGCGAGTTGAAAAACGCCTGGATTTCCGCCGGGGTTTTGGGGTCCTGGCCGGGCGTCCAGCGGTATTCGTAGTTCGGCAGGATCGGTTCCACCGGTGCGGTGCTTGGGGCGGCGCTCGCGGCGCGCTGCGGGCCGCTCCCGTCGCGCAGCGCGTCCTTGGCCGACGGCGTGAGCAGGACTCCCTGCGGCAGGTCCGCGGCGGTCTTGCCGGATTTGAGGAAGGCTTCGATGTCTGAGGCGGTGAAAACTTTCTTGCTCATGAGTAGGTTGGTTGGGCGAATTTCAGGCTGCGGGTGGTTCGTAGGATAGCGTATTGAAAATGGCGACGGTGATGGCGTCGATGGGAATCGGAAAATCAAAGGGTGCCGTGGCTTCCGCGCCCTCGACGATGCCGACAATATCGCCGTCGCTGGCACCCATGTTGTCGTAGGCGACAAACGAGGCTTGCGCGGAAAGCGCGGGCGGCTGGCGGCACGCGGTGTTGAATTGCCCGGCATCCAGCGGATTGACCATCAGCCAGCGCCCGCCCTTGAAGGCGGGGTCTTGCAGGCTGAGGGTGACCCGGCCGATGACTTGGGCGATGCGCATGGAAAAGTTAGAGAATGGATGATGGCGGATCGAGGATCACGAATTTCAGCTTTTAGTTTTCAGCTTTTTGTCATCCACGACTCCCTGGATGAAATTGCGGATCGGGGATTTTTCATCGTGGACGAGGTGGCGGGCGCCCACCCCGTCGGTGGAGACGATCACCTTGGAGTGCAAGCCGGCGCCGAACAGATCGATCGCCACGATGGGAGCCCCCAGCGGCTGGTCCTCTGCGTCTAGCGGCTGGCACAGCATCATCTTGCATCCCTTGAGCGAGGGATGGGAATGACTGCTGACGGCGTGGCCGACGACTTGCGCGGGGAACATGGTTAGGAATTTGAGATGCAAGACCCAAGACAACAAGAAGCAAGACGTAAGAGAAGAACTGAGAGAGTTAACCTCCTGCGAGGTGATAGTTTCATCAAAGAGAAATGAGATGCGAATTCTGATCTTGTGTCTTGTGTCTTGTGTCTTGTGTCTTGAAGTCTTGAGTCTCAGATGATGCGGAGGTTTTCGACCAGCACGCAGCGGCGGACGCGGGTGAAGGTTTTGGGAGTGGTG
>JBAXBG010000143.1:0-9576 GCA_037142115.1 Verrucomicrobiota bacterium
GGGTCGGGTCGTGGGCGGTGGAATCGCTGGCGCGCTCGGGCGTCGGCCACCTCACGCTGGTGGATTTGGATGAGATCTGTGTGACCAACGTCAACCGCCAGTTGCACGCGATGGACGGCCAGATCGGCCGCCAGAAGACCGAGGCGATGGCGGAGCGGGTGCTGGCGATCCATCCGGGCTGTGAGGTCCACATCGTGCCGAGGTTTTTCAACGAGAAATCCGCCGCCGAGATCCTCGATGCCGGCTTCGACGCGGTGATCGACGCGATCGATTACGCCCGCCACAAAGCGTTATTGGCCGCCGAGTGCCACCGCCGCGGAATCTACGCCATCACCTGCGGCGGGGCCGGCGGACGGCGCGATCCGACGCGCATCCGGGTGACCGATCTGGCCTACAGCGGGATGGACCCGCTGCTGCTGCAACTGCGCCGCGGCCTGCGCAACGACTTCGGCTTTCCCAAAAACACTCGCGGCCAGGAACCGATCTTGTTCGGCATCGACGCAGTCTATTCCGACGAAGCGCCGTATTACGCCCACTGCGACGGCACGGTGACCAAGGACAAACCGGAGGAAATCGCGCTGCGCCTCAATTGCGCGTCGGGCTTCGGCACCGCCGCCCACCTGATCGCCAGTTTCGGCCTGATCGCGGCCGGGCGGGTGCTGGAGCGGCTCGCCGCCCGGACGTGAAAAAAGCGGCCAACAAGCCGCTTTTTCATTCGGAGGATGCGCGCACAGTCGGTCGACCGTAGCGGCTTAGAGGCCTTTCTTCGACAGGCGGGTGCCGGCAGTGGCGCCTTGGCGGGCCTTGAATTTGGGATTCGATTTGCAGATGACGTAAACCGTTCCTTTGCGTTTCACAACTTGGCAATCAGCGTGACGGCGCTTGGCGGAGGCGAGGGATGAAAGAACTTTCATGGCGTAAAGGGGTAGGAGCGGATCCGGTCGCAGGTGCCAACCGGGGGCGCGAAAACTACCGATCCACCCCGGCTTGTAAAGCCATTTCTCGCCCCCTTTGAAGATTTTCTTCGACCTCGGGCGGAATCCGGCCCAAGCTCACGACCTATCATTTTTGCGCCGGAATCACCCCGCCGAGCGCGAAGGCAGCAGCCAGCAAGGCCGGATCCACTCGATCACCTGCGAGGTGGCGGACCCGGCGGGCAACCGCAGTTCCACCAGTTGCGTGGTGGTGGTGCCCCATGACCCAGGCAAGAAATAAGATCCTCCACTGAGGCGATCTCCCGTCCCTACAGCCAACCCGGAGGGACGGGCATGAAAATGGCAAGGGCACCTTCGACGGGCCGCTGCACGCCGGTTGATCTCCCACTTCCCCAGCTCACTCGGACGGCCACCACCAGTGGAACCGTGCTCTGTGTGGCGTCGCAACTGCCGGCCGACTAGTTAGAGTCGGCGCTGAAACAACAGGTGCCGTAACCCGGCGCCTCACCCTCATTCGCGCGGGCATGTGGCGTCACGTTCCACCGTCGCTCGCACGTCCTGGATGTTGAGCTGCAAGGTGGTGCGGCCGCGAAACGTGTTGCGGTCGATGGTGAAGGCGATGTCCCACGGCGGATCAGGCAACGGGTATTCGCCGCCACCGAAGAACACGGCGTCCTGTTCATGATAGCCCTGGCGCAGCATGAGCCGCAGATGGTGGTTTTTCATGTGCTGCGGGGACCGGCTCAGGCTGATCCCGCGGGAAATGAACACCGGTTGCGGGTTGCTGTTGCCGAACGGCTGCAGCAGGTCGTAGCTGGCCAGAAATTCCAACGACAACTGGTCGAACGCGATCTCCGCGTCATATGTCAGCTTCGGCTGGCGCTGCTCCTCGCTGGTGTGGGCCAGCACATACGCGGCCAGGTTTTTCCGGAAAGGATCCAGGTTGGCCTCCTGAATCGACAGTCCCGCGGCCATCGCGTGACCACCGCCCGCGATCAAATCGCTATCACAGGCGCGGATCGCCTCAACCAGCGACACCCCGGCAATGCTGCGCCCTGACCCCTTGCCCAGCCCGTGCTCGTCGATCGCCACGATGAAGGTGGGCTTATAATACTGGCGCATCAGCCGCGAGGCGACGATGCCCACCACCCCGTGGTGCCACGCGCGCGATCCGAGCACGATGACGGGATCCTGGGCCGGATCGAAATCCCCGAGCATCTCCACCGCTTCGCGCCGGATCAGGCCCTCGTGGGTTTGCCGCTCCTTGTTATAGACATCCAGCTTGTGGGCGAGGTCGTGGGCCGACCGCCGGCAGTCGGTGGTGAGGATGGCCAGCGCGTCCTCCGGCGCGTCCATCCGCCCGGCGGCATTGAGACGCGGGCCGATCCGGAACCCGACATCCATCGCGGTCGCCACGCCATTCATGCCGGTGACTTCCTGCAACGCGCGCAGGCCGGGGTTGAGCGTGTTGGACAGTTGCTTGAGCCCATGGCGCACGATCAGGCGGTTCTCGCCAATCATCGGCACGATGTCCGAGATGGTTGCCACCGCCACCAGATCGATCATTTCCTTGAGGTCGAGTTCCGTCTTGCGGGTCTTCATCAGGGCATGGCCCAGCTTGAAGACCACCCCCGCCGCGCACAGATAAGTGAATTCCGTCCCACATTTCGGGTTCACCAGCGCGCAACAATCCGGCCGTTCGCCGGGTGTCGGTTCATGGTGATCGACGATCAGGACCTCGATCCCGTCCGCACGCAAAGCCGCGACTTCCGGCATCGACACCGTGCCGCAATCCACCGTGATCAGCAGGTCCGGCTTGGGCCCCTCCTGCATGCAACGCGCCAGCGCGGCCGCGCTCAAGCCATAGCCCTCCGGGCCCCGCCGCGGAATGAAATAACGCGGCTCCAACCCATAGGCCATCAGGATTTTGCGCATCAACGCGATCGACGCCACGCCATCGACGTCATAGTCGCCGAAAATACAGACTTTTTGCCCCAGATCGATGGCCTGCAGGATCCGCTCCACCGCCGGCCGCATGTCGGGAATGAGAAACGGATCCGAGAGATCTTTCAGGCGCGGGCGCAGATAGCTCTCCAGATCCATGCCTTCGGGCAAGCCCCGTTGGCGGATCAGGTGTTCCAGAATCGGCGGAAACTCACCCGGCAGACCGCTTCCAAGTTGCTGGAACGGTTCACCGCGCGGGATCCATCTGAACGGCTGGGCTCGCATGTTTGTCCCGGACCCTAGCCGCGGATGCCAGCTTGGTTCAAGGTCGGAAAGCAAAACCTGTCATTTCCGCTCGCTGCGACAGATTGACACGGCCAAACCGCGTCATTTTGTCCAAACGACCTGAGACCACGCCCCGTGGCAGCCTCATGAATCTATCCTACCCATTCTTTTTCAGTAAGTTGGACATTATCCTGCGGGGCTTGGCATGTCACCTGCGAAAGACCAGTCCGCAACTCAACGCCGCTTCAGGCAACACTGAAAGGAACCAACTCTATGTCCAAAATTCTCGGAATCGACCTCGGCACCACCAACTCCTGCATGGCCGTCATGGAAGGTGGCGAGCCCACCGTGCTGGAAAACTCGGAAGGTGCCCGCACCACGCCCTCAGTTGTCGCCTTCGCCAAAAACGGCGAACGCCTCGTCGGCCAGGCCGCCAAACGCCAAGCCGTCACCAACCCGAAAAACACGGTTTTTTCATCGAAACGCTTGATCGGCCGCAAGTTCGCCGAACTCACGGAGGCCGACAAGCACCTGCCGTACACGGTGGTCGCGGCCTCGAATGGCGACGCCCACATCCAGGTGGAAGTCGCGGGGGAAAAGAAAACGTTCTCGCCCCAGGAAATTGCGGCGATGGTGCTGGGCAAATTGAAGGCGGACGCCGAAGCCAAGCTGGGTGAGAAAATCACCAAGGCGGTCATCACGGTGCCCGCCTATTTCAATGACTCGCAGCGCAATGCCACCAAAGCCGCGGGCGAAATCGCCGGCCTTGAAGTCCTGCGCATCATCAACGAGCCCACGGCCGCGGCGCTGGCCTACGGCTTGGACAAGAAAGCCGACGAAAAGATCGCCGTCTATGACCTCGGCGGCGGCACCTTTGACATCTCGGTGCTGGAAATCGGCGACGGCGTGTTCGAAGTGCTCGCCACCGATGGCGACACCCGCCTCGGCGGCG
The DNA here is from genome assembly GCA_037142115.1 of Verrucomicrobiota bacterium. GTDB lineage: Bacteria > Verrucomicrobiota > Verrucomicrobiia > Verrucomicrobiales > Akkermansiaceae > Luteolibacter. The sequence continues at coordinate 4,117 of JBAXBG010000143.1, forward strand.
ACGACTGGGACAACACCCTGATCCAATGGATCGTGGGCGAATTCAAAAAGGATCAAAGCATCGACCTCTCCGGCCAACCCGACGCCCTGCAACGGATCAAGGAAGAAGCCGAGAAAGCCAAGATCGCCCTGTCCTCGACCCAATCCTACGACATCAGCCTGCCCTTCATCACCGCCGACGCCACCGGACCGAAGCACATCCAGCTCACCCTCACCCGCTCCAAGCTCGAACAACTCACCGACTCGCTGTTCGAGCGCACCAAGAAACCGGTGCGCGACTGCCTCAAAGCCTCCGGCGTCAGCGCCGCCCAGATCGACGAGTTGGTATTGGTGGGCGGCATGACCCGCATGCCCAAGGTCGTGGACGTCGCCCGCGAACTCGCCGGCCAGACCCCGCACCAAGGGGTCAACCCGGACGAAGTCGTCGCCATCGGCGCCTCGATCCAAGGCGGCGTGCTGCGCGGCGACGTCAAAGACGTGCTGCTGCTCGACGTCACCCCGCTCACGCTCTCGATTGAAACCGAAGGCTCGCGGGCCACCTCGATGATCGAGCGCAACACGACCATCCCGGCCAAGAAATCCCAGATTTTCTCCACCGCCTCGGACAACCAGCCCGCCGTGGACATCCGCATCTGCCAAGGCGAGCGCCCGATGTTCGTCGACAACAAGTTGCTGGGCAACTTCAAGCTCGACGGAATCTCCTCCGCCCGCCGCGGCGAGCCTCAGATCGAAGTGACCTTCGACATCGACGCCAACGGCATCCTGCACGTCTCCGCCAAGGACAAACAATCCGGCAAGGAACAAAAAATCTCGATCCAGGGGTCGTCCGGCCTGTCCAAGGATGAGATCGAACAAGCCAAGCGCGACGCCGAAAGCCACGCCGAAGAAGACAAAAAACGCGTCGAAAAAGTCGATGCCAAAAACAAGGCCGACAACCTGGTATTTTCGGTCGAAAAACAACTCACCGAACTCGGCGACAAGGCCCCGGCCGAACTCAAGAGCATGCTCGAAGGCAAGATCAAGGCGGTCAAGGACGCGATCAGCAGCGACGACGTCGATACCATCAACAAGGCCGTCGCCGACCTCGAAGGGTCGCTCCAAGCCCTCGCCCAGGCCGCCCAAGCGGCCGGCACCCCGCAACCCGACGCCGAACAAGCCGAACCCGAGTCCAACGAACCGAAACAAGCCAAGGGCAAGGTCGTGGACGCCGAAGTGGTGGATTAACCAACCGGAAGACAGGCGTCCCGCCTGTCTTGGCCAACCGCCGTCCCGGCGGTTGCACAACTGCCCATGACCCTCCCCACCAAACACCAACGCCTTGCCGCGCTGCGCCCGCTCTCTCCAGAGTCGGTCGCCAGTCTGGCGGCGGCATGGGATGTTCGGATGGTGTATGAATCCAACTCGATCGAGGGCAATAGCCTGACCTTGCGCGAAACCGAGCTGGTTCTATCCAAGGGCGTCACGGTTTCAGGCAAGCCGCTCAAGGACCATCTGGAAGCCGTCAACCTCGCCCAAGCATGGGAGCAGGTCAAAACGCTGGCCCAACCGGACGCGGTGCTCACCGAGCGCGACCTGCTCGATCTGCACCGCATCGTGCTCACCCGCGTGGAAGATCGTTGCGCCGGGTCCTATCGCACCGGCGCGGTGCGCATCGCCGGCTCCAACCACATCCCGCCCAATCCGGTCAAAGTGCCGGAGTTGATGGACGAGTTGTTCTCCCAAATCGCAGGCATCGCCGATCCGGTCGAGCGCGCCGCACGCCTTCATCACGGCATCGCCCGCATCCATCCGTTTGTCGATGGCAACGGCCGCGCCGCGCGCCTGGCGATGAACTTCGTGCTGCTGGCCGCCGCTTATCCGCCGATTTCCATTCCCACCGAGCTCCGACAGGCCTATTACACCGCCCTCGAAGCCGCCGACGCCGGCGATTTCAAAGCTTGGCTTGATTTTCTCACCGAACAACTCGACCACGAACTCAGCGCCTGGCTCGATGCCCTGGGCGAGACGCAAGACCCAAGACTTGAAGATTCAAGCAAAGCGCCCGCTTTTCCTGCTCCTCCCAGCCACCAATAACCACCCTCCACTTCCCCCGCTCTTCTCTTGCGTCTTGTGTCTTCAAGTCTTGAATCTTTCTCCCAAACACTTTCCATGCCGTTTCCGCGGCGTGGCTTCTCACAGCAAACCAACAACCAAACACACCAACAACATGGCTAATATCAAACCACTCGGACAACGCGTCCTCGTCAAACGTCTCGAAGCCGAGGCCATCAGCGCCGGCGGCATCGTCCTTCCGGACACCGCCAAGGAAAAACCCCAGGAAGCCCAGGTGCTGAGCCTCGGCACCGGCGGCAAGGACGACAAGGGCGTGCTCATCGAGTTCACCGTCAAGGTCGGCGACAAGGTGCTCATCTCCAAATACGGCGGCACCGAAGTCAAGGTCGACGGCGAGGAAGTCCTCATCATCAACGAAGCCGACATCCTCGGGATCGTCGGCTGATCCCCATGGATCGGCCGGATCCGACGGATCGGACCGATCGCACTTATCTAACACAAAATTACATTCACCTAACAATACAATGGCCAAACAACTGCAATTCGACGAAACCGCCCGCCAAGCCCTGCTGCGCGGCGTGGAAAAACTTGCCCGCGCCGTCAAGGCGACCCTCGGACCAGCCGGTCGCAATGTCATCATCGACAAGAAATACGGCTCGCCGACCATCACCAAGGACGGCGTGACCGTCGCCAAGGAGATTGAACTCGAGTGTCCGTATGAAAACATGGGCGCGCAGCTGATCCGCGAGGTTTCCAGCCGCACCTCGGACATCGCCGGCGACGGCACCACCACCGCCACCGTGCTGGCCGAAGCCATCTACAAGGAAGGCCTTCGCAACGTCACCGCCGGTGCCAATCCGATCTCGCTGCAACGCGGCATCATGAAGGCCACCGAAGCCATCGTCGCCCAACTCAAGATCCTTTCCAAGCCCGTCTCCGACGCCAAGGAAATCGCCCAGGTTGCCTCGATCTCGGCCAACTCGGACCAGGAAATCGGCGGCATCATCGCCGAAGCCATGGACAAGGTCGGCAAGGACGGCACCATCACCGTGGAAGAAGCCAAGGGCATTGAAACCACCCTCGAAGTGGTCGAAGGCATGCAGTTCGACAAAGGCTACCTCAGCCCGTATTTCGTGACCAATCCCGAGAGCATGGAAGTGTTCCTGGAAAGCGCCTACATCCTGATCAACGAGAAGAAGATTTCGTCCCTCAAGGACATGCTTCCGCTCCTTGAAAAGGTTGCCAAGACCGGCCGCCCGCTGCTCATCATTGCTGAAGACGTCGAAGGCGAAGCGCTGGCCACCCTGGTGGTCAACAAGCTGCGCGGCATCCTCAACATCGCTGCCGTCAAGGCACCGGGATTCGGCGACCGCCGCAAGGCCATGCTCGAAGACCTCGCCATCCTCACCGGCGGCCGCGTGATCACCGAAGACCTCGGCATCAAGCTCGAAGGCGTGGAACTCAGCGACCTCGGCGAAGCCAAGCGCATCACCATCACCAAGGAAAACACCACCATCGTTGAAGGCGGCGGCACTTCCGAGGCCATCACCGGCCGCGTCAACCAAATCCGTCGCCAGATCGAAGACACCACCAGCGATTACGACCGCGAGAAGCTCCAGGAGCGCCTTGCCAAGCTCGCTGGCGGCGTGGCCGTCATCAACGTCGGTGCCGCCACCGAAACCGAGATGAAGGAAAAGAAAGCCCGCGTCGAAGACGCCCTCCATGCGACCCGTGCGGCCGTTGAAGAAGGCATCGTTCCCGGCGGTGGCACGGCCCTCATCCGCGCCCTCAAGGCCGCTTGCGATGCCAAGTGCTGCAGCACCGCCGCCAACGAAGACGAGAAGACCGGCATGGGCATCGTCGCCCGCGCCGTGGAAGCTCCGCTTCGCCAGCTGGTGGCCAATGCCGGCCGCGAAGCCGCTCTCATCGTTGAGCGCGTCAAGAACGACAAGGACGGCTTCGGCTACAACGTGGCCACCGACACCTTCGAAGACCTCATCGCCTCCGGCGTTGTCGATCCGACCAAGGTCACCCGTACCGCGCTGCAAAACGCAGCGTCCATCTCGGGCCTGCTGCTCACCACCGAGTGCGTCATCACCGACCTCCCGTCCAAGGAAGCTCCGGCTGCCGGCGGCGGTGGTCACGACCACGGCATGGGCGGAATGGGCGGCATGATGTAATCCATCGTGGCGGCGGGTTCCTGCCGCCGTGCCCTATCTATCAAAAAGCCGGGCGGGGAAACCTGTCCGGCTTTTTCGTGCCTGGGTCCCGCGGTGGCGCTAATCTGACATCCGCTCCCCCGACCGTAGGCGCGTTCGTGAGAACGCGTCCCCATTGGCACGGACAACCGTGGCGCTGCTCAAGCGATCGCGTGCAGTTTCATTTCCTCAACAAACGCCAGCACATGGGGCGGTGGAGCATGGCTGGCAACCACCCCGGCGGAGATGGCCAGGGGCTCGGGCGCGGGCGTCAGCGAGCGGGACAACACGCGCTTGTCGTCGTCGCGGACCAAGCGGGAGGAAGCGGCGATGATCGCGCAGCCAAGGTTGGCCTCGACCGCCGCGGTTAGACTGGCGATACCGTCGAATTCACCCGCCACCTTGGCCTGGATTTTGTGGTCCTTGAAATAACCCGTCACCCGCACCCAGTAATCCGGATACTGCTCGCGATCATACAACAACAGCCGCTCGTCATTCAGATCGGCCGGGGTGACCGTGGCCGCCGCGGCCAGCCGGTGGCGCGGACTCACCGCCAGCCGCCACCCGCACTCGCGGATCGTCGTCCAGTGGATCGCGTCCGCCGAAGCGCACGGCACCGTCACAATCAGGTCCAACTTGCCGACGAACAGCAGCCGCTGCATTTCGAGCGAGGAAATTTCATGCAGACTGACTCTAACGCCCGGGTGCAACTGGTTGAAATTCTCGATGGCGATCGGCAAAAAATCCGCGGCCAGCGAGGGCGAGTAGCCGATGCGCAGCGGCAGCCCGGTGGCCGCGGCCCGCACCCGCTGGGTCATGCCCGCGCAATATTCCAACAGTTTGCGGGCGTCCACCACCAAGGCCTCGGCCGCCGGGGTCAGCGCGAACGAGCGCGCCCCGCGATCCAGCAGGGTGACGCCCAGATCCTCCTCCAACGCCTTGATTTGGCGGCTCAGGGCGGGCTGGGCCAGCCCGAGCCGGCGCGCCGCGGCGCTGATGCTGCCGTCTTCCGCCACCGCCACGAAGTGCTTCAAGTGTTTCAACTCCACGGGCCGGAGCCTGATGCTTGGCGGCGGCAAGCGCCAGCCAGAATGCAAGGCGAACACGCCGTCTTCCCCGCGGCACATGCCCTGGTCATGGGGGGGCGCGGGCTTTTGGAGGGGGGACATTCTTGTCCCCCTCTGCGCATCAAGCCGCGACAAGAATGTTGA
>JBAXBG010000144.1:0-9565 GCA_037142115.1 Verrucomicrobiota bacterium
GTCTCCCGCCCCCGCCGTGCGCCTCCTGCCCGTCACCTTGATCCCCCGCGAATCGGTCCGTCAGCACTGATCCTTTTTTCGGATTGACGCCCAACCCCCAAGGCGCAATCGTTTGCGCGAACTTGCAACGCGATGACCCTGGTAACCTCCTATCCGCTCGCCCTGACCCTGTGCCTGATCACCATGTTGTGTTGGGGGTCGTGGGCCAACACCCAGAAACTGGCGAGCAAGGAATGGCGCTTCCAGCTGTATTATTGGGACTACGCCATTGGGGTGTTTGGGTTCGCGCTGGTGCTGGCGTTCACGCTGGGCAGCACCGGCAGCGGCGGGCGCGGGTTTCTGGCGGACTTGCAGCAGGCCGACGCCCGCTGGCTGCAATCGGCCCTGCTGGGCGGGGTGATCTTCAATCTTTCCAACATTCTGCTGGTGGCGGCGATTGACATCGCCGGGATGGCGGTGGCGTTTCCGGTGGGGGTGGGGCTGGCGCTGGCACTGGGCGTGGTGACCACCTATCTGGCCAAGCCCGAGGGCAACGTGCCGATGTTGGCGCTGGGGGTGGCGGGCATCGTCATCGCCATCGTGCTGGACGCCTTGGCCTATCGGAAACTGGCGTCCACCAGCAGTCGCGCACCCACCAAGGGGATCGTGATCGCGGTGGTGGCCGGGCTGCTGATGGGCTGGTTCTACAGCTTCGTGGCGCAGTCGATGGGGCGGCTGGATCCGGTGGCCCAAACGCTGGAAGCGGGCAAGTTAAGTCCCTACACGGCGATCGTGGCGTTCTCCTTCGGCGTGCTGGTTTCCAACTTTTTGTGGAACAGCCTGATGATGGTCAAACCGCTGGCAGGTGAACCGGTGCCCTTCGGCGACTACTTTTCCAAAGGCAACCTGCGCCTGCACCTCATCGGCATCCTGGGCGGCGTGATCTGGAACCTCGGCATGTCGTTGAGCATCCTCGCCAGCACCAAGGCGGGCGCCGCGCTGTCCTACGGCCTGGGCCAGGGGGCCACCCTGATCGGGGCGTTGTGGGGGGTGTTTGTGTGGAAGGAATTCAAGGACGCGCCTCCCGGAACCCACAAGCTGCTGGCCGCGATGTTCGTGTTCTATCTGCTCGGACTCGCCATTCTCGTCGCCTCCAAGTCCTAACGATTTAGATCCATGCATACCACCCGCTGCCTGCTCCTCGCGCTGTTGTCATCCTCCACTCCGGGGCTCCACGCGGCCGTCGACCCGCTGCCCTGGCCGGTGCCCGCGGCGGTGGCCGACGCGCAGGATTGCCAGGTGCCGGATCGCGTCCAACCGGCCGGCTGGATCGGCAGCCGGGTGACCGCCAACGCGGCCAACCGGCTGGTCAAGATCGACCCCGCCCGGCTGTTGGAAGGATACCGCAAGCGGCCAGGCCGCCAAACCTGGGATGGCGAGCATGTCGGCAAGTGGCTGCACGCCGCCACCCTGGCCTGGGTCAACACCGGCGATCCCGCACTGCGCGCAAAACTCGATTACACGGTCGCCGAGCTCGCCAAATGCCAACTCGCCGACGGCTACCTGGGCACCTACGCGGACAAGGACCGCTGGACCGAATGGGACGTCTGGGCGCACAAATACAACTTGCTAGGCCTGCTGACCTACATCCAATACACCGGCAACCAGCAACCCATGCCGGCGTGCCGCAAAATGGCCGACCTGCTGTGCGACACGTTTGGCGACACCCCCGGCAAGCGCGACCTGATCCTGGCCGGGCAGCACGTGGGGATGGCTCCCACCAGCGTGCTGGAACCGATGGTCCTGCTCTATCGGATGAGCGGCGACCCGCGCTACCTGGAATTCTGCCACTACATTCTGCGCGCGTGGGAGCAGGCCAACGGCCCGCACATCGTCTCGCGGTTGCTCGAGCTGAAGCGCGTGGACAAGGTGGGCAACTCCAAGGCCTACGAAATGCTCTCCTGCCTCAACGGCGCGCTGGAATACTACCGCCTGACCGGCGAGCGCCCGATCCTCGATGCCTGCCTCAACGCCTGGCGCGACATCGTCGACCACCGCCTGTATCTCACCGGCGCGGCCAGTTATGGCGAGCATTTCCACGACGACTTCGACCTACCTAACAACAACAACGTGGGCGAAACCTGCGTCACGGTCACCTGGCTGCAATTCAATGCCCAATTGTTGCGGCTCACGGGTGAGGCCCGTTTTGCCGAACAACTCGAGCGGGTGGTGCTCAACCAATTGTTCGGCGCGCAACGCCCCGACGGCGCGGCCTGGGGATACTATGTCCAGATGGAGGGCACCAAGCCCTACAGCGCCACGTTCGATGGCCATTGCTGCCTGTCCAGCGGTCCGCGCGGGGTGGCGCTCATCCCGACCTTCGCCGTCTCCACCGACGCGGCCGGTCCGGTGATCAATCTCTACGAGGCGGGCCAGGCGGCGCTCACGCTGCGCGATGGCACCGCCGTCGGCCTGACCACCGAGACCACGTTTCCCGCCAGCGACCACATCCGCATCACGGTCAATCCGTCAGTTGGGAAAAGATTCACGCTCAAGCTGCGCCTGCCGGAGTGGTGCGCGGCCCCGGCGGTGACCGTGGCGGGCAAGCCGGTGCCCATCTCGGCGGGGCGCGACGGCTATCTGGCAATCCACCGGGACTGGCGGCCGGGCGAGGTGGTCGAGGTGGTGCTGCCGATGCGCGCGCGCGTGGTGGTCGGCGACCACCTCAATCAGGGCAAGATCGCGGTTTGTTATGGTCCGCTAGTGCTGGCGGCGGATAATGCCCTGCTGGGCGACAGCGGCCTGACCACCAATACCCTGAACCTGGCAGGTGCCGATCCGGAGGCCTTGCAGCTGACCCCGGCACCCGCCACCGGCGACTTCCTCACCTGGCAGGGCGCGCGCCTGTTCCGGGTCAATGCCATCGCCCGCGAAACCACCGCCAGCCTCCAAAAAGGTGCGGCAACCACGCTGCGACTGGTCCCCTTTGCCGACGCCGGAGCCACCGGCCAGCATTACAAAGTGTGGCTGCCATTGCCCGCCCACTAACTCCTATGAGCCAACCTTCCATCGTTGTAGTCGGCAGTTCCAACACCGACATGATCATCCGGCTGGACCGCATTCCCAAACCGGGGGAAACCATCCTGGGCGGCAACTTCCTAACGGCCCATGGCGGAAAAGGCGCGAACCAAGCGGTGGGTGCCGCCCGCGCCGGCGGGAACGTGACCTTGGTCGCCCGGGTGGGTCGCGATGTGTTCGGCGATCAGGCGATCGACGCGTGGCGCGAGGACGGCATCGTCGTGGATCACGTCGCCCGCGATGCCAGCGCGCCCTCGGGCGTGGCGCTGATCTTCGTCGCCAAGGATGGCGAGAACAGCATCGCGGTGGCCTCCGGGGCCAACGCCAAACTCTCGGTCGCCGACGTGCAGGCCGCCCGCGGCGCCTTCGCCAAAGCCAGCGTCTGCGTGATGCAGCTAGAAACGCCGCTCGCCACCGTCGAGGCCGTCGCGACCCTGGCCGCCAAGCTCGGCCTGACTGTGATCCTCAATCCTGCGCCCGCCCGCCCGCTGCCCGCCCGGTTGTTGAAGCAGATTTCCATTCTAACACCGAACGAGACGGAGGCGGAACTCCTCACCGGCATTGCGGTGAAAAACGTGACCTCCGCCAAGCAAGCGGCGGCAAAACTGCTGGCGCAAGGAGTCGGCATCGTCGTGCTCACCCTCGGACGGCGCGGCGCGCTGGTCGCGGACCACGACGGCGCGCGGCTGGTGCCCGGCTTCAAGGTCAAGGCCATCGACACGACCGCCGCCGGCGACGTGTTCAACGGCGCGCTGGCGGTGGCGCTGGCGGAAGGACAAGCGTTGGATGGCGCGGTGCGCTTCGCCAATGCGGCCGCCGCGCTCTCGGTCACCAAGCCCGGCGCCCAGCCCTCGGCCCCCAAGCGCCGCGACATCGAGCGGCTTGTGGCAAGCACTAAATCTTAAATCCTAAATTCGAAACGGCAGAAGCCGCGGGGCGGCGTTGCCAACGGAGCGCGGACTTCAGTCCGCCAGCGAAGCGCGGTGCGTTAGGAAATAGCAAAATCCGGCTGAAGCCGGCGCGCCATGCATAGGGCGCTCTATCAATGGCAGACCGGGCAGGAATTGAGCTGGGTGAAGAAGTCGTTGCCCTTGTTATCGACGAGGATGAAGGCGGGGAAGTTCTCCACGGTGATTTTCCAGACGGCCTCCATGCCGAGTTCGGGGAAGGCGACGACTTCCTGGGACTTGATGTGGTCCTGGGCTAACAACGCCGCGGGTCCGCCGGCGGAGCCGAGGTAGAAGCCGCCATGTTTCTGGCAGGCGTCGGTGACGTCCTTGGAGCGGTTGCCCTTGGCCAGCATCACCATCGAGCCTCCGTGGGCCTGGAACAGATCGACATAGCTGTCCATCCGCCCGGCAGTGGTCGGCCCGAACGATCCCGACGGCATGCCCGCCGGAGTCTTGGCCGGTCCGGCGTAATACACCGGATAGTCTTTGAAGTAAGCGGGCAGCGCGCCGTCCTTCTCCAGGATCTCCTTGATCTTGGCGTGGGCGATGTCGCGCGCGACAATGATCGTGCCGGTCAGGGCGACGGCGGTGGTCACCGGGTATTTGGCCAGCGTCTTGAGGGTCGCCTCCATGCCCAGGTCGAGGTCCACCGGCACGCCCTTGAACTTCCAATCGCGGAATTTTTCCGGGATGAAGCGGCCGGGGTTCTTTTCAAGCAGCTCGAGGAAGATCCCGTCCTTGGTGATCTTGGCCTTGGCCTGGCGGTCCGCCGAGCACGACACCCCGATGCCCACCGGGCACGACGCGCCGTGGCGCGGCAAGCGGACCACGCGCACGTCGAGCGCGAAGTATTTGCCGCCGAACTGGGCGCCGATGGAGGTTTCGCGGGCCATCGCCAGCAGTTCCTTCTCCAACTCCAGGTCGCGGAACGCCTGGCCGTGCTCGTTGCCGGCGGTGGGCAGCGCGTCGTAGTATTTGGTGGAGGCCAGCTTGACGGTCTTGAGGCAGTTCTCGGCGGAGGTGCCGCCGATGACAAACGCGAGGTGATAGGGCGGGCACGCCGCGGTGCCCAGCGACTTCATCTTCTCAAGGCAGAACTCCTTGAGCCGCTTGGGATTGAGCAGGGCCTTCGTTTCCTGATAGAGATACGTCTTGTTGGCCGAGCCGCCGCCCTTGGTCACAAACAGGAACTTGTAGGCGTCGCCCTCGGTGGCGTAGAGGTCGATCTGCGCGGGCAGGTTGGTCTTGGTGTTGACCTCGTCATACATCGTGAGCGGCGCGGTCTGCGAGTAGCGCAGGTTTTCGCGGATGTAGGTTTGATAGATCCCGTGCGACAGGAACTCCGCGTCATCGCAGCCGGTCCAGACCTGCTGGCCTTTTTTGGCGACGATGGTGGCGGTGCCGGTGTCCTGGCAGAACGGCAGTATCCCGTGGGCCGCAATCTCGGCGTTCTTGAGCAGCATCAGCGCCACCATGCGGTCGTTCTCCGAGGCTTCCGGGTCGTCGAGAATGGCCGCCACCTGCGCCAGATGGGCGGGCCGCAGCGTGAAATTGATCGCCTTGAGCGCTTCCGCGGCCAACAACGTGAGGCCCGCGGGCGCGATTTTCAGCACCGGGCGGCCCTCAAACTCGGACACCGAGACGTGGTCGGTGCTGATGCACTCGTATTCGGTGGTGTCGGGACCGAGAGGGAACGGATCTTGATAGAAAAACGGTTGGTCGGACATGGCTTGCGGCCGTAATAGCGGGCCGCGAGTCCCGCTGCAAACCGATTCCGCGGGAGCGGCAAGCCGAGCGCGGGGAATCACAATATCCGCGAGGTGGCCTGGGCCGACACAGAAGAAGGTTTGACGCGGACCGCTCCAGCAAGGAGTTTGGGTCCTTGGAGGGGCTGCCATCGCCCCCCCGCCACGCCCCCCCCCCTTTAAACCGATGAACTGGTCCACCATTCTAATTATCGCGGCGCTGGTCGTGATCGTCATCCTGCTGAAAAAATCCGGCGAGATTGCCCCCGGCACCGCGCGCGAGTATTTGCAGCACGGCGCCCTGGTCATTGACGTGCGCAGCGCCGAGGAATTCAGCTCGGGCCACCTGTCCGCCGCAGTCAATCTGCCGCTGGGAGACCTGGCCCATTCCTTGCCCCGCCTGGCCAAAGACAAAAACCAGGTGCTCTTGATGCACTGCCAAAGCGGGGTGCGCAGCGCCCGGGCGACCAGCCAAGCCAAGGCCATGGGCTACGCGCACACTTTCAATCTGGGCTCGTTCGCCCGCGCCAGCGACATCGTCGGCAATTGACACGCAGCCCGTAGACGCATTCATGCCCACGGGCGACCCGTGCCCCGCTCCCGATTATTGGTGCGGCCGCATCAATAATCGGGAAGAGCCCACGCCACGGGTGCAGGACAAAAAAATCAAGGAGCGGCGGAATCCGTCCGCCGTGAGGATGAAATGACGATGGAAATGCCATTTGGGCTGTAAATCGGCACACACTCCGCGTGGGCGGACGGATTCCGCCCCTCCTTGAGTGCCCACGGCGGACTCTTCATGTCTAGGATAACTTTATTGTCCTGCACCCCCCCCACACCACCCTGGCCGCGCCGGTCGTTTGACAGCGGGCGGGACGTGGACTAGGGATGCGGCCACGATGATGGAACCTACCACGACGGCATACGGCACCTGGAGCGGCGGACGCTTCATGCACTTTGGAGAAACCCTGTCCGAGGAGCGCTTCAGCGCCTGCATTGAAACTGCCTATCAGGCAGGCATCCGCACGTTCGTCACCGCGGACGTCTACGGCAATGGCAAGGCGGACGAGCTGTTAGGTCGGGCGCTGCGCGGCATCGACCGAGGCACTTACAGCCTGGTGGGGATGATCGGGCACGATTTTTACGAGGGCCAGCGCGAGGGCAGCCGCGGCTACCCGCGGTTCACCGATCCCGCGCTGCGCCAACCGGCGCAATACGCGGATTTCGTGCGCATGGCGTGCGAGCGGGAACTGGAGCGCTGCGGCGCGGATCGCTTCGACCTGCTGATGCTGCACAACCCGGATGAAACCGGCTACACCAGCGACACCCTGTGGCAGGCGATGCAGGGTGCCAAGGACGCCGGGCTTACCGATTTACTGGGCATCGCGCCCGGCCCGGCCAACGGCTTCTCCCTCGATTTGGTCGGCTGTTTCGAGCGCTTCGGCGAGCTCATCGACTGGGCGATGCTCATTCTCAATCCGCTGGAACCCTGGCCGGTCAGTCTAACGCTGCCCGCCTGCGAACAATTCGGCGTCAAGGTGATGACCCGGGTGGTCGATTACGGCGGCGTGTTTCACGGCGACCTCGGCCTGCCAGGCCACACCTTCAAGCCGGGTGACCACCGGAGTTTCCGCCCGGAAGGATGGGTCCAGCACGGGATGGAAAAAGCCGGACGGATGCAGCCGATCCTGGAAAAACACGGTCTCACCTTGTTACAATTCGCCTCGATCTGGAATCTGAGCCACCCGGCGGTGGCCAGCGTGGTGCCCACGTTCATCCAGGAAGCCGGCGACGACGCCCGACCGATCGAGGACAAGATCCGCGAATTCGCAGTCTTGCCCGAGATCCGCCTCACCCCGGAGGAAGTCGAAGCCGTCCGCCAGATCGGCGACAACACCGGTTGCATGACCCTCAAAGGTGCCAGCCAGCGGCACTCCACCCACGAACGCCCGGACGAATGGCCGATGCGCCCGGACCTGCTGGAGCTCGCCGCCCGGCACGGCCTCGGCTCGGGCTGGTGAGCGGACCGCGAGTCTCCAGACTCGCTTCTTTGGCCGGCGAGTCTGGAGACTCGCGGTCCAGAAAGCGCTTTGACATCGATGCTCAAGCGTCTTACCGTCAGTCCATGGTCGCCATCACCGTTTCATCGAAATACCAAATCGTGATTCCGCGCGAAGTCCGCGAAACGCTCAAAATCACGCCCGGCACGCGACTGTTGGTGACTCAGGACCTGGATGGCCTCCGCTTGGTCAAGGAACCCAGCTTGCAGGAAATCCGTGGCTTGCTCAAGGGCATGAAAGTCATGGATGAGGAAATCCGCGATGAAACCAGCCGGGAATTGCCATGAGCATCGTCTTGGACAGCTCCGGCTGGATTGAACTGCTGGCGGACGCCGGGCGGGCCCATCTGTACGAACCAGCACTGGAAGCGGAACGACTGCTGGTGCCGGCGTTAGTGCGCTATGAAGTTGGACGTTACGCCTTGGCCCACGGCGGCCCGGATTTCCAGGAATTGGCCATCCGGGCACTGACCAAATTTCCGAGTATTGCCTTAGATGCCAAGCTGGCGGATGCCGCAGCTCTCCTCGCTCATCAGCACAAACTTGCCATGGCTGACGCCATCATCTATGCGACGGCGCGGCAAGACGAAGCCGAATTGTGGACGCAGGACGCCCATTTCAAGAATTTGCCGGGCGTGCGGTATTTCGCCAAAGCCTGACCCCGCTTTTTCAAAAACTTCGGCGGCGGCCGCCATTTATCTTGCAAATCCAGCGCGGGCAGGTTTTGTTTCGCGCTCAACCCTCAACCTAGGACGGTCTGGCGCATGCTGGATCCATCCCTTACGACCATGAGCGAAAAAGAAATCAACCTCAAAGAATATCAACTCCACGAAGGCGACACCGGCAGCGCGCCCTACCAAGTGGCCCTCCTCACCCAGCGGATTTTCCACCTCACCGACCACCTGAACATCCACAAGAAGGATTTCTCGTCGCGCCGCGGGCTTCTGACGATGGTTTCGCAGCGCCGCAAGCTGCTCAATTACATCAAGGTCGGCTCTGAGCAGAAATACCAGGAGGTGATCAAAAGCCTCGGCCTTCGCCGCTAAACCTTTTCGCAAGCACCGCCACGGGAACACCACCCGTGGCGGTCCTGCAAAACGACCCGGGCTCACTCAACTATCGCCCGGGTCGCAGGACCATCCCATCCACCACTCCGTTTGACCGGGGTGGCGGATTTTTTGTCCTGAAAACCGAATGACCCACCGGCACCCTGTCGGTGGGCTGCACGCACTGAAAAACAGAAGAAAACACAGAAGAAAATGAATATCCATACCCTCACGTGTGATGTCGGAACCAATCCGATCACGATCGAAACCGGCAAACTTGCCAAACTCGCCGACGGTGCCGTTACCGTCCGCTGCGGTGACACCATCATCCTGGTGACCGCCGTTTCCTCCACCAAGGTGAAACCCGGCCAAACCTGGTTCCCGCTGTCGGTGGAATATAAGGAAAAAGCCTCCGCCGCCGGCGTATTCCCCGGTGGTTACTTCAAGCGCGAAGGCCGCCCGACCGAAAAGGAAATCCTCACCTGCCGCATGACGGATCGCCCGCTGCGCCCGCTGTTCCCGAAAGGTTATTTCTACGACACCCAGATCATCGCCATCCTGCTCAGCGCCGATGGTGAAAACGACTCCGACGTCCTGGCAATGAACGGTGCCTCCGCCGCCCTCTGCTTGTCCGATATCCCGTTCGCCGGCCCGATCGGCGCGGTGCGCGTCGGCCGCGTCGACGGTCAGTTCGTGATCAACCCGACC
>JBAXBG010000145.1:0-9547 GCA_037142115.1 Verrucomicrobiota bacterium
AGGCGAGATCGGGGGCGGGTCCGGCAAGGGCGGCTTCGGCGGCCGCGAGCCGGGCCTCGGGTGCCCGCGGGTGATCCGGGTGCTGGCTGAGAAACTCCGCGATGGCGGTTTTTGCGGCCGCTGGCGGGCGGCTGGAGAGGGCGCGTTCCAGTTCGAGGTCCGCGGCGAGGGCCGGATCCGGCGGAGTGGCACTGAGGATGGTGGTCGTGTTGCTGGGGTCGGCCAGGCGCAGGATGGCGGAGTTGAGGCGGGCGGCTTGGGCCTCGTGGTCGGCGAGTGTGGCGGCGGCTTCATCGAAGAGCTTGATGGCTTGCTCCGGATGGTTCTGGGCGAAGGCGGTTCGTGCTTCAAGGAAGGCAGCTTGTCCGCGCAGTGTCGGGGCGGTGGCGGTTTCCCTGAGCGTGTCGAGGATGCTCAACGCGCGATCGATCGCACCCGCCTCCATCGCCCAGCGGGCGGTTTGAAACAGGGCGCGGCTGGCCAGTGGGTGGTTAGGGTTTTCCAGACGGAGGCGGGTTAGGAGGCGCAGGGCCTCGGCGCGGGCTTCGGGCGCGGGGCTGCGGTGGAGGCCCATGGCGCGGGTGAAAAGCGAGCAGGCGAGCCGTTCGTTGGATGGAGTGGAGGCGGGCCATGCGGCGATGGCAGCGGACTCGAGGGTGTTGATCGCGCCGGTTGCGGTGAGTTCGCAGGGGGTGATCCATTGCGCCAGTCGTTCGAACACGAGGTTCGTCGGGGCGGGGGTGTCCGGCAAGCCCTTGAGAAGGCGTTGGAACATTTCCTCCAGGCGTGGCGAGTCAGGGTGATCCTGTATGAAAGCGAGCAGGAAGCGGGTGGCCAAGTCCGGCGATTTCTGGGCCAGCAGGGCATCGGCCAAGCCGATGGCGGCGGCATGGTAGTGCTGGAGGGATTGTCCCTGCGGCTCATCGATCAGAGATTGGAAACTGGCGGCGGCATCGGCCGGCTGACCTTCGGCCAGCAGCAGATGTGCGTCCAGGAAGGTCGCCAGGGGACGGTCGCCCGCACGAATCGCGGCCGTGGTGGGCATGGTTTCGCGCGCCTCCGCCAAGCGGCCGAGGTCCAACAGGATTTCCACCTGCCGCAGGCGGGCGGTGGCGGCCAGTGCCTCGTCGGGTGAGTGGCTAAGTGTGGCCAGCGTGGCCAGGGCTGCGGTCGGCTGGGCGAGTGCCAGTTGCAGACTGGCGCTGGTGAAGGCGGCTTCGCTGCGGTGGGGGGCTGCCGGATCGTCCAGAAGTGGTGCGAGCGAGCCGAGGGCTTCGGTGAGGCGTCCCAGGCCGGTCAGGGCCAGGCCTTTCCAGAACGGGGTTTCGGGATGTTGGGCGACAAAGGATTGGTCGAGCAGGCTGAGGGCATCGGCTGGCATCCCGTCGCGGATCCAGGCCTCGGCGAGACGGATGGCCACCTGCGATTTGGCGGCCGGGCCGAGGGCCTGGTTGGCGAGGCATTCACTGAAATGCAGGGCGGCCATTTCCCACAGGCCGGAGGCGAGGGCGTCCTCACCGCGCCGCCGCAGGGGGTCGGCGTCCTGCCCGGCAAGGGCGGATGGCAGGGCAAGCAGCAGGAGTGGCCATGACGACCAGAGCTTCATGGGGGGGCGCTGTGTGGTGAGAGCAGTTTGCGCAGATCGGATGCGGGGAGGTTGAGCGTGACCGAGGCCTTTTTGAGGTCGCCATCCTCGCGTTCGACGACCCGGCCTGCGATCTCGCGGGAGACCCAGTCGAGTAAATCGGCGCCGACGGGGGCGAGGTTGATCACTTGATCAATGGCGGCGGCGATGAAGGCGGGCGATTTGCCCGGGGCGGAAGCGAGAGGAATGTCTGCAGGCAGGAGGATGTTCGAGGAGGTGAGGGCGCAGGCGCGGGCGATGGTGTTTTCCAATTCGCGGACATTGCCCGGCCAGCTGTGGGTTTGCAGGGTGTTGATGGCCTCGGCGGTGAGGCGGATGCGGGCCATGCCGTTTTGCTTGGTGATGCGCTGCAGGAAAAACTCGGCCAGCAGCGGGATGTCCTCCAGGCGCTCGCGCAGCGGGGGAATGCGGATTTCGACCACATTGAGCCGATAGTAGAGATCCTCGCGGAAGCGACCGGCGGCCACCTCGTCGGTGAGATTGCGGTGGGTAGCGGCGATGATCCGCACGTCGGTGGTGAGCGTTTCGTTGGAACCGACCCGGGAAAACGAGCCGTCTTGGAGGACGCGCAGCAGTTTCACCTGAATGGTGAGCGGCATGTCGCCGATTTCGTCGAGAAACAGGGTGCCGCCGTCAGCTTGTTCGAAGCGTCCCGCGCGGCGGGCGATCGCCCCGGTGAAGGAGCCCTTTTCGTGGCCGAAGAGCTCGCTTTCCAACAGATTCTCAGGAATGGCACCGCAGTTGATGGTGATCATTTCCTTTTGGCGGCGCGGGCTGTATTCGTGGATCGCCTTGGCGACAAGTTCCTTGCCGGTGCCGCTTTCGCCGGCAATCAGGACCGGCGCGTCGGAGCGCGCGACGCGCCCCACCCGCTTGAAGACTTCCTGGAGGACGCGGGACACGCCGATCATTTTGACGCGGCCGTCGAATTTGGGGATTTCGGCGATGGATTGATCGGCGCTGCGGCGGTCTTCGCGGGTTTGCAGGGCGGATTCGACGATGTGGCGCAACTCGAAGGCGAGGGCCTCCTTGCGCAGGACGTCGTGGGCGCCGTGTTGGGTGGCTTCGATGATTTGGCCGGTGGTGGGGAAGCCAGCGGTGAGAATCACCAGGGTTTGCGGGCTTTGCTGGAGCACGCGCCGGAGCAACTCCATGCCGTCAAACGGCTCCATTTCCATGGCTGCCACCACCAGGCCGACGGCCGTTTTCTCCACGATCTTGATGGCATTGGCGGCGTTGTCGCAGCGGAGGATCCGCAGGTTGTTGGCGGACAGGTGTTTGGTCGCCCAATCCAGGAAATCCAGATCAGGATCGACGAGCAACAGGGTATCTTCGGTGGAATCTTCAGGCATTGCGGGTGCGGGGGCAGTGAAACGGCTGGCAGCGGAAAAGACGATAAAAAACGCTGAACGCAGCACCTGTCGCGTCGGGCGGGCGGCTGGTGGCGCATGGCGCTGTGGTGATAAATGCGACACGGGTATCCGCGAGATCACTACATTCAGCGGCGGCGCGGGCGCGCTAGATTCAGTGCCTGGGCCGGGCATACCCGGCGGAACACAGCACACGCCCGATGACATTCTATCCACTATCAGCCAGATCCCCCGGGAGGGCCGGTCCGCTGCTGATCCTTCTCTGGGCATGCCTGGCCGCACCATGCTGTTGGGCGACAGTGACCAACATTATTGGCTCGTATGGCTCCTGGCCAACCACCTGGCAAGCGCTGCCCGGGATCAGCGACACGGCGGACGCCGGCCTGGTCCCGGAATTGGACTTCGTCGGTGATGCCAGCAATCCGGAGCTCTATCACGCCGACAACGGCGCCTATCTGTTTTGTCGCATGCGGGTCAATCTGGACAGCTACACCGCGACGCCCCAGGGAGCGTACTTGTGGCTCATTGATGTGGTCGGGGTCGGCAACACCGGCATCGATGCGGCCTTCGCTTGGGACGCCAAATCCAACATTGTGGCCTCGCACGGGCTTGAAATGGGGGTTGCGGGGATCAACGGGCCCACCTGGGGCAATTCCCAGCTAGCCGATCTGGATGGCAATTCCGGCAGCAAGGGGACCGTTGACATCAATGGCGGCGGGCGCACCACCGATGGCTATGTCCGCGTGACCGACGGGCAGGCCACCACCAATTTCGGTGCCAGCACCTTCATTGATTTCGCTGTTTCCTGGAGTTATCTGGAAACCTACACCCTTCTGCGCAAGGGCCAGAGCATCCTGGTCAATGTGGCTTCCATTCACAATGCCACCGACCAAGGCGCATTCAACGCCGACCTGGGCAACGACGCCGTGCCGACCGACCCGATCGCGACCGCCTGGAGCAACGCGATCACGATTCCCGAGCCTTTCAGCGGGTGCTTGCTAGCGGTCGCGGGCGGAATGGGGTTGCTCTATCGGCGGCGCGGCGCGAACCCAACCCTCTCGTAAGTCCGGCCGGCCGCGGGCTGGCGAGCCCTCATCTGGCGGCCATGCGTTTCATCCATTGCGCCTGATGCAGGTTGGCGGGTTGGATGGTGCCGGGGGGCAGGACTTCGAGCCAGCGGCCGTTGATTTCGGTGATCGATGGCTCGTTGGATGGCACGGCCACGAGATTGATCGATGGCGGGCCAAATGCACTTGGGAGAGGTTGGGGCCGCTTGGCGCGGATGTTCCAAAAGGTTCCGCGGGCGCCACAGTTGCGGCCGAGGTCGGCTCCGCCGCCACAGTGCCACATGCGCGTGCCGGCACCCAGGTCGATGTCGGTGAAGACATTGTCGTAGGGCGCGCGCTTGTGGTGGTCGAAGCACAGGTCGGTGCCGCTGCCGGATGATGCGACGTTGCCCGCGCCGCCCTCCACCGTGATGTCATGAACGAAGCGCTGGCGGATTTCGAAGTGGGTGAACAGGTTGTCATGTCCCGAGAGCGTGACGCCGTGGTGCCCGAACAGCCCCTTGGTTTCCTGGACGCCCGCAAGCTGGCAGCGCAGGCCGTCGATGGTGCAGAAGCGTCCAGCGGCGAACACGCCGCTGTCAGCGTTGGTGAAGCACAGGTTTTTGGCCCAGCAGTGGGCGACGCCAGAGAACACCACCCCATTGAACCCGAGTTCACTGAAATGTCCGCCATACGTGCGAACCGGAAACTCGAAACCCAAATCCTCAATCCCGCATTCGGTCACCGTGGGCTCATAGAAACGGATTTCCGCATTCCACTCCGGCCTCACATCAATGCGCAGTGGGCGCTCCAGAGTCAGTCGGCCATCCGCCACCGCCTGGACGCGGCTGACAAAACTGGTTTGGTGACTGGCCGGCTTGATTTTTCCAAGGGGGCCTGGATCGCCGGAGTAGAGGTGATCGAGCAAGGACTTTTGCGCGTCGTCGCGCACCGTGATTTCGACCCACGCGCCGGGCTTGACGTCGGCGGTGGCGCCATCGACCCGCAACTCGTGGCTGCCGCGCATTGCGGCAGCGGTGACTTTGCCGATGCGCTTGGCCGGGTTGCTGCCCTTGAAGCTGACGATGCCACCGGACCACGAGTAGTTCGAGGTGCGCTGGCCGGAGGTGGTGGCGCCCCAGTTGGGCTTGATGTCGTTGAGCGGCACCGGACAAACGAGCACCGATGCTTGGCTGCCTGCACCGCGCAGCACGATTCCAGGTTTGTGGATCTCGAGGATTTGGGTAATCCGATAACGCCCGGGTGGCACCAGGATCGCCCCTTGGGCGGTTTTGTCGATGGCCGTGAGAAAGGCCTCCGAGTCGTCAGTGGTGCCGTCGCCTTTGGCACCAAAATCCCGCACATTGGCCACGGCAGCGATGATCGGCAGCGGCTTGTCGCCACAGGCGTAGCCTGCGTATGATACATCGGGCAGTCGCCCGGTGGGCGAGTTGGCCTCGCCGTCGCGACCCCACAGGGCCGAATTCTCAGGCCCGGTGGTGGCAAATACCGGATCGATGAAAAAAGCCAGCAACGCCAAAGCACGCATACGCATGTGCTATGAAACGCCAGGTGCTGCCGATTCTTTCACCCTGATTCCGAGCATTCCGTGGCGGCTTTACACCACCGCCACGGCCATTTGACCTAATTAAGCCGGAGTCGCTGCCGGAACTTCCTCCGTGGACAAAATGTCCTCAGTGACCTCGTCGGGCACTTCGTCGGGCACGAAGTCATCGACTTCCGGTTCCTCGGTTTCGTCTTCCTCGAAGTCGTCCTCTTCCATCAGTTCACCGTGGAACAGGTGGAACTTGCGCTTGCGCTGGTGGGCGGGCAGCGGCGAGAGAATCATGGCCACGGCGCGGCCGTTGAGGCGCGGTGCCTGGTCGACTTGGGCCATCGATTTGAGGTCTTCGATGATCCGGGCGAGGACCACGAAGCCGAGGTCCTTGTGGGCGTTTTCGCGACCGCGGAACTGCAGCACAAAGCGGCACTTGTGATTGGCTTCGAGGAATCCCTCCGCCCGGCCGAGCTTGATGTTGTAATCGTGCTGGCCGGTGCCGACGCGGAATTTGACTTCCTTCATCCGGGTGGCGCTCTTGGACTTCTGTTTTTTGAGCTTGGCCTGCTCGTATTTGTATTTGCCGTAATCGACGATCTTGCAGACCGGCGGGTCCACCTGGCCGGCGATCTCGACGAGGTCGAGGCCGAGCGACTGGGCTTTGGCGAGCGCCTCGCGGGCGCTCATCACGCCGAGTTGCTCGCCGGTGGCGAGCACGACGCGAACTTTCGGGGCACGAATCCGGTCGTTGATCCGCGTCATGTCGCGGTAACGACCCCTGTTTTGGTCTCTTTGTGGCTTAGCGATGGCGATGTCCTCCAGTGGGTAGATGCGACGCGCCGGGGCACGGACGGACCAGGCCGCCGCACGAAACCGGTGCGAAGAGGGATGTTGAACGATAGACCAAACGCCGGATCATAGATCGGAGACAGCGTGGCCCGCCCGATCCTGGGGATCGCGGCGGTGTTCGGTGGTGGATCGTTCGGAAAAAATCATTGCGCGGCGGGGGGCGGATATTGCTGGCGCGCACCGCTGCGGATCAAGGAATCCGGCAACCTGCGTGCGACTGCGGTGATCATTAGTTCAGCCGCGGGCCGCGGGCAAGTTTCTTTTTTCGCGGGGGGCAATCCTGATGTTCTTGTTCCGCCCTGTGTTGGCTGGCATTCTGGGAAACCATGAAAACCTCACCTTCTCCCAGTTTGGATTGTGCGGGTGCGTTTGCGGCCCGCGTCCTCGCCAGTTCCCTCGCCGCATGCATCCCCCCCGGCCACGCGCTGGCACAGAATACGGCCATTAGTAACACCTCCGCCACAGGTGCGATTGGAACGGCGACTCATTGGCTTCCGGCAAGCGTTCCTACGATTTCCAATGACGCAGTCTTCAACAACTCCTCTGGCAAGGGAATCCGCAACTTCAATTCCGGAACGCTGACCTTCGGCTCGCTGGATGTGACGGTCACCTCGGTTGGAACCTACACCATACGCAACGAAAATATATCGGCGATCACAAGCTCGTTGGTTCTCGGTGGGCCGGGAAATATGGGTAACGGGGTCAGCGGTGCCAATGTGGACGATCTGATTTACGTTAGTAGCATTGCAACCCTTAAGCTTACCGCAACGGGCGGCACCAATGGCATCGGGGTATTCGGAATCGTTCTCGGCCAGAGCGGCAATTTCAACATCGCGGGCACGTGCGAGATTTCCTCGATCATCTCAGACGGCGGCAACCACCACGGGTTCACCAAGACCGGCGCGGGCAAGCTGACGCTCAGCGGCGTGAACACCTACTCCGGCAACACCACCGTCAGCGGCGGCACGTTGGACCTTGCCGACAATGCGGGCTTGAGGTTCGCAATCACCGACTCGGCTAACAACAAGGTC
The DNA here is from genome assembly GCA_037142115.1 of Verrucomicrobiota bacterium. GTDB lineage: Bacteria > Verrucomicrobiota > Verrucomicrobiia > Verrucomicrobiales > Akkermansiaceae > Luteolibacter. The sequence continues at coordinate 7,500 of JBAXBG010000145.1, forward strand.
GCCGGCTCCGGCATCGTCACGTTGAATGGCGACTTCACGATCGATACCACTGCCGTGACGGTTAGCTCCGGCTCATGGACCCTGGTGGACTGCTCCACCTTGAACGAAACCTTCGGCGCTTCCTTCAGCGTGGCCGGCGCGGATTGGTCGGAGCACTCCAACGTCTGGACGAAAGTCGAGGGGGCCCGGACCTGGACCTTCACCGAAGCCACCGGGGTGCTGGCGCTCACCAGCACCGGCCTCACCGCCTACGACACGTGGGCGGCCACGACCTACGGCCTGAGCGGCGCCGAGGCGGCCTTCGACATGGATCACGACCACGATGGCATCGCCAACGGGCTCGAGTGGATCCTCGGCGGCGACCCGACCCGCGCCGACCTGGCCGCGATTTCGCCGGTCATCACCGGCGATGCCGCCAACGGCCTGACCCTCATCTTCAAGCGCGCCGCCGGCTCGCTGGCCGAGACCGAACTCGCCGTTGCCTGGGGCGGGAGACCCGATCTCCTGTCTAACATCGTGACCATCGGCAGCGCCGACCGCGGCCCTAACGGCAACCAGCCCACCGTGGCCCTCGACGCGCCCGCGCCCGGCCAGGTGACCGTCAACATCCCGGCGGCCAATGCCAGCGGCGGGCGCTTGTTCGCGCGCCTCCAGGCGGCGCGCAAGTAGGCGCGGGACGCCCTGCTCCGGAGGGACTGGAATGATCGCTGGAGCAGAGAGGCGGCGGGCAGAACGCCCAATACTGTTGACTTAGTCAGTGCAGGAACCGGGCGGGAAGAAGGCGGCGGGCAGAATGCCCGCGCCACGGTGGCCCGGGCATTCTGCCCGGAGCCTCTAACGAAAAAGCCGGTGCTAAGTAAACAGTATTGGGCATTCTGCCCGCGCCAGTGCGAACGGGCATTCTGCCCGGAGCCTCTAACGAAAAGACCAGTGCTTGCGCTGGCCGGTGCCAGATCTTTCAAAGCTCCTGCGCAGCATTTGGCGGCCCGCGCGCCAGCCCCGCCGAGGTGCAGCGGGCCAGAGTCCGTCTCACCACAGCAGTTGCCGCAGTGACGCCTTCAATTCCTCCGGCCACTCGAGGGACTCGAGGGTGGCGGGGAGGCGCCAGGCGGCATCGAGGCGGACCAGGTCCTGATAGAACGCGGCGGCGTCCTCGGCGGCGCCGGTCTGGGCGGCGGCGATGGCGAGCAGGGCGGTGGCGTTCTCGAGTTTTTCGGGAGGGAAGCCGATTTGGCGGCCGCTGAGGAGGAACCGGTAGGCGCGTTCGGCATTGCCGGTGAGCAGCGCGACCCAGCCGGCGCGCAGGGCGAAGTTGGCGTCGTTGGGGAAGCGGTGCAGCCCGGTGGTTAGAATCGCCATCGCCTGGCGCGGGTCGGAGTTTTCAAATGCGGTGTAGGAGGCCTCGGCGTAATCGCCGGGCTGGTGGGTATCCAGCGGGTTGTCGGTGATGAGGGCGATCCAGCGGTCGTGGGCCTTTTGATAGTCGCCGAGCGAGGTCAGGGCGATGGCTTCGGCGCGGAGGCAGGGAGCGGGGGCTTCGCCCAGCTCGCGGGCGCGGGCGGCCAGGGTGAAGGTGGCCTCCTTGTCGTCCTTGAAGGCGGCGAAGGCGAGGGCGGCTTGCAGGCAGGCGTGGGCGAAGCGGGCGCGGCCGACAGCCTGCAAGGTGAGCGGGTCATTGAGGCGGGTGGCGATGGCATGGCGTTGCGCGGGAGTCGGGTTGGGCGGCACTGCGATGGCGGCCAGTTCCTCGGTCAGGCCGAGCCGCAGTTGTTCCAGGGCGGGGGCGAAATCCGCCTGTTCCCAGCCGTCCCAATCTTCCCGCAGTCGAAGCTCGGCGAGCTCGGGGAAGACGTCGGGCCAGCCGCTGAGGGCGTCCGCCTTGCGGCCTTGCAGCCAGGCGATCCGGGAGACGGCAAGTTGGCGCAACATCGGTGGCAGATCGAGCGCCTGGGAGAGGCAGGCCGCGATCCATTCCGGGTGGGGGGAGGCCAGCGCGAGTTGGAGGGCCGTGGCGGCGGCGCCGCCCTTGCCGCCGGCGGCACGGATGG
>JBAXBG010000146.1:0-9504 GCA_037142115.1 Verrucomicrobiota bacterium
TGCGTGGTTTCTCTTCAACAATCCAGCATTCAACTTTGGTTTTCGGGTTTAAAACCATCACACGAACGGAGCCAGCAGTGGGATCTTGAGGCGGCGGTTCTTCCGATAGATCTGGAAATCGCGATCCAAGGTGAAAACCACGCTTTTGTCATGCAGTTCACTCATGCGCACGAGGCAGGCATCGGCCAGAGACATCGGCAAGTCTGCATAAACTTCCAGCAACTTGCCGACCGCACGCCATTCCCCCTCAAAGTCGAAATCCACCGTCACCAGTCCGCGATGCAGCAACTGCATGAAATGGTGGGCGGTGAGACCGCCCGCGGATTGCGCAGACCGGATGGCCTCGCGCAAGGACTCGCGGACGATCGCAGACACCGAGCGCCCTGTCATGCGTGCCCGCTCTTCCACACTCGCTTTCAACTCAGGTGGAAGAGTCCGCCTGAAGGCGGGACTACCTACACTGGAAGCGACGTGCTTGGGGAGGTATGTAGTGCCGCCTTTAGGCGGTCTTTTCTTACGTTGGAAGCGGCGGACTTGGGGGGGTGAGGCTCGGCATTCCCGAGAGTATTGATTTTGAAAGAGTTATTGAGAGCGATGAGGGACTGAGAATCTGTGAGCACCTTGAGATCCTGCTGGCTTGGTCGTTGATCGGCGCTGTGTTTCGCAGTGGACCGGGCCCCCCGTCCGGTGAATGCTCGCGGCATGGGGCAACGCTCGGCGTGGATCAAAATAGCGGCGGCCGTGGTGAGCGGCTTGCTGGTGGCCGGGTTATTTCCGCCGTTTGGGATGGGCGCGCTGGTCTGGCTGGCTCTGGTGCCGCTGTTGGCCGCGCTGTGGTCGATCGACGGCCGACGAGCCGGTTGGCGCGGGTTCGGGCTCGGCTGGCTGGCCGGCACGGTGACCAGCCTGGCCCAGTTCAATTGGCTTGGGATCGTGTCGCCGCTGGGCTTGGTGGTCTTGCCGGTGTATCTGGGGCTCTTCTGGGGGCTGTTCGGGGCGTTTGCGGCGACCCTCGGCAATCCGTGGTGCCATCCGCCGTCCGCAGCAACGAGTTCCGCGGTCGTCATCCGCCGCAGCTTGCGGGTTGCCCTGTGCCATGGCGCGGTGTGGGCCGGTCTCGAGTGGTTGAGGGGCTGGTTGTTCACCGGCTTCGGCTGGAACGGGCTGGGGGTGGCATTGGGCGGGACGCCGGTGCTGGCACAGGCGGCGGATTTGTTAGGCGTCACCGGGCTGGCGCTGCTGCCGGTGTTTTGCCAGGCGGTGGTGGTGCAGGCGGCGCGGCGGTGGCTGGAAACCCCGCGCGCAGGTCGCCGGCCACCACTGGATGTAGCGGTTGCGCTGGCGGTCATCGGCTTGCTCGCCGGTTATGGTGGCTGGAGAATCCGCACCGAGCACCGCGCCGAATCACTCCGCCTGAAAACCCTGCTGGTGCAAATCAACATCCCGCAGGATGCCGCCCAGGTCCTGTGGAGTGCTCTGGATATCCACCTGGCCTACGAGCAGGAAACGCTCAAAGCCCTCGCCGGTCTCACCGAGCACAAGCCATCACCCTGGCCGGATTGGGTGATGTGGCCGGAGTCCGCGCTCACCGGACGCATCCTCCGCGCCGCCGACGGGTCCTGGGGAACCTGGCGGGAAAACCAGGAAACCATCGCCCAGGTTCGCGCCGCCGGACCATTTCAGCTGCTCTATGGCGTCAACGAGCTGGAAGCCGAAAAAACTGGCGACGACCAACTGACCATGAAGGCCAACGGCCGCGCCTGGAACTCGCTGGCCGTGATGTCGCCCGACGACGTGCTGCAGACCTATCGGAAACACCACCTGGTGATCTTCGGCGAAACCATTCCCTTCGTCGACACCATCCCGTTTCTAAAGAAAATCTACGCGCAACAGGCCGGCATTGAATACGGCGGCTCGTTCACTCCCGGCGTCACGGTGGATCCGCTGCCCATCCCCACCGCCCACGGCACGGTCATCGGCGCGATCCCCACCGTCTGCTTCGAGGACTCCGTGCCGCGCCTCCCCCGACTTTTCGTGCGCCCCGGCCCGCAGGTCATCGTCAATGTCACCAACGACGGCTGGTTCAAGGAATCCGCCGTCACCGCCCAACATTTCGCCAACGCCCGCTTCCGCGCCATCGAGCTGCGCCGCCCGATGCTCCGCTGCGCCAACAACGGCATCAGCGCCGCCATCGACACCACCGGCTCCACCGCCCACCCCGATACCGGCCAGCCCCAGATCCTCATGGACGCCCAAGGCAACCACTTCATCCGCGGCTCGCTGCTCGCCGAACTCAACATTCCCCTCCGCCCATCCACCACCCTCTACGCCCTCATCGGCGATTGGGGCGTGATCACCCTCGCGCTGGCATCCTTGCTGTGGGCGTGGCGGACGCGTCCTGAGACGCTACCTTTCATTCAAATTGACAAGTAAGGCAGGTGCAGCCATGTTGTTCGCATGGCCTCGATCAAACTCACCTCCAAGCGTCAGGCGACCTTTCCAGCCGAGGTTTGTCGGCAGCTGGGAGTCTGTCCGGGAGACTCCTTGGAGCTCACGGCCATCCGCCACGATTCGGAGATGGTCTGGATCCTCAAGCCCGCCAAGCAACTCCGCCCGTCATGGCTGGGCCGCTTGCGCCAATATGTGACACCCTCGCACGAACCGTGGTCGCGGGAACATCATGGAGCGGCGGCGACGCGTGCCATGGCCGAGGAATCCGGAAAATGAACTACGGACTCGATACCAGCGTGGTGGTGCGCTTGCTCACGGAAGACCCGCCGCATCAAGCGGCGGCGGCCGCTGCTTGGATCGCCAGTTGCCGGGCCGACGGTAGCCCGCCCGTGCTTACCGATCTAGTGGTGGCAGAGGCGTATTTTGCGTTGCAGACCCATTATGGGGTGTCAAAGAGCGACGCCTTGGCCGCGCTGCGTGAGCTCTTGGAAAGCGGTGATGTGTTAGCGCGCGGGCAGGCGTTACGGGTGCTGCGGGAAACGCCAGGACTGGCCTCGGCCAAGCCGGGCTTCCTGGATCGGATCATTCACGCGGAAATTGCTGCCGCCGGGGCTCAGATGCTCACCTTTGAAAAGTCCGCCGCCAAACTTTCCGGGTCCATCGTCTTGGCTGTGGGCGACCCACCCGGCGGGTCCTAAAACCGCAGGTTCATGAGCCGTTTGGCGTCGCGGTTGAGCTTGTTGCAGGCCAGCGCGCAGATTTCGAACACGAACGGCTCGGCGATGGCGTAAATGACCGAGGTGCCCTCGCGGGTGCGCGAGATCAAACCGGCCTGATGGAGGTGCTTGAGCTGCTTGGACACGTTGGCCTGGGTGGCCGCCAGCGCCGCGACCAACTCGCCCACCGAGTGCGGGCCGGGCTTGAGTTCCTGCAACAGCGCCAGCCGGGTGGGCTCGGCAAAGCAGCGGAACAACTCCGCGAGCCGTTCCAACTCGACCGGACTGAGAACAGGGGCTGATTTTTTCGCTTGCGTCATATCGTTGCATGGCTATATATGGATTTTCATTCACCCCAACAAGCAAAAAAAATGAGCGAAGCACAATGGATCACGGTCGAAGAATTGAAAACCGCCATCGCCGCCGGAAGGCGGGTGAGCCTGATTGATGTGCGGACCCCGGCGGAATACGGCGCGGCGCATATTGACGGATCGGTGCTGATGCCGGTGGACACGCTGGACTGCGCGGCGGTGCAGGCGGCGGCGGGTGAGGCGGACCTGCGGGTGCTGGTGTGCCAGTCGGGGATCCGCTCGGACCGGGCGGCCCACAAGCTGGCGGCCCACGGCGGTGCGGGCTTCGCGCAGTTGGAGGGCGGGATCGTTGCCTGGCAGAAGGCGGGATTGCCTGTGATTCGCGGGCCCTTCGCCCTGCCTCTGGAACGCCAGGTGTTCATCGCCGCGGGACTGTTGGTGCTCGCGGGCGTGCTGCTAGGCTGGCGGGTGGACGCGCGCTGGTATGGCTTGAGCGGGTTTGTCGGCGTGGGTCTGATGGTGGCCGGGCTCACCGGCTATTGCCCGATGGCCATGCTCATCGCCCGGATGCCCTGGAACCAGCGGGGCCGGACGTGCTGCGGCGGCGGCTGCGGGTGTTCGCTTTGATAGGAAAGAGGAACCACTGATTTCACTGATTGTACTGATGATTAAGAAGTTTCTGCGCACCAGTGCTTACCTAAAAAGCACATGCCTATTCCGTTAGTGAAAAACCAATTATTTCTGTGAAATCAGTTATAATCAGCGTAATCAGTGGTTAATAAAGCCGCTTCACCTGATAGCGTTTTTCCCGTATAGGACAAGCTCCCAACATTCCCGCCCCATGAAAGCATTCCCCGTCATCCTGCTCGCATCCCTGTTAGTTTCCGCCTGCCACAAACCCGGGCGAGCCGGCTCGCCTGCGGAGACGTTGCCCGCGGTGGCCGTGCGGCTCACCCCGGCCACCCTGGAAACCCACCAGTCCACCGAAGAGGTCGTGGGCACGGTGCGCTCGAAACAACGCGCCGTGATCGAGGCCAAGGTCAGCGGACGGTTGCTGCAATACCTCGCCGTGCCCGGCCAGTTGGTGCAGTCCGGCGAGCTGCTCGCCGAGTTGGACGTGCAGGAAATCCGTGCCAAGCGCGAGCAGGCCCGCGCGGTGTTAGACCAGGCGCAGCGCGATTGGGGCCGGCAACAAGTCCTCATCGCCAGCAAGGCCACCAGCCAACAGGACCTGGACGCCGCCGCCGCCCGCGTCAAGGTGGCCGAGGCCGGCCTCAATGAAGCCGAAACCATGCTCGGCTACGCCCGCGTCACCGCGCCCTTCGATGGCGTCATCACCCGCAAGCTTGCCGAGCTGGGCGACCTCGCCATGCCCGGCAAGCCGCTCATGGAGATCGAATCGCCGGCCAAGCTTCGCTTTGAAACCGACCTCCCGGAAAGCCTGCTGGACCGGGTCCAGTCCGGCGCCGTGCTCCCGGTCTCCATCCCCTCGTTGCCCAAACCCCTCTCCGCGACGGTTTCGGAAATCTCGCCGGTGGCCGACGCCCTCAGCCGCACCTTCCTGGTGAAACTCGACCTGCCAGAGGCCGCCGGCCTGCGCCCCGGCCAGTTCGGCCGGGTGGCCGTGCCGGTCGCGGCCGCCCAGATCCTGTTAGTCCCGCGCCAGGCCGTGCTCAGGCGCGGCCAGATCGAGGCGGTCTTTGTGGTCCGGGACAACCGCGCCGTCCTGCGCCTGGTCAAGTCCGGCAAGCGGGTCGATGACCGCCTCGAGATTCTCTCCGGCCTCGAGCCCGGCGACCCGGTGGTGACCAGCGACGCCTCCCGCCTCAGCGACGGCCAATCCGTGACCCCACAGCCATGAGCGATTCCCCATCCGCCACGCCTGCTCCGGGCATCGCCGGCCGCATCGCCGCGGCCTTCATCGACTCCAAGCTCACCCCGCTGATCATCATCGCCGCGGTGTTGTTAGGCACGGCGGCCATCGTGCTGCTGCCGCGCGAGGAGGAGCCGCAGATCAAGGTGCCGATGGTCGACGTGATGGTCGCCATGCCCGGCTCGAGCTCCAAGGAAGTCGAGGAGCGCGCGACGCGCCCGATGGAGAAGTTGTTATGGGAGATTCCCGGCGTGGAATACATCTACTCGACCTCGCGTGACAGCGAGAGCCTCATCATCGTGCGCTTCAAGGTCGGCGAGGACCCGCAGGGCAGCCTGGTCAAGCTCACTGAAAAACTGCGTTCCAACTTCGACCGCATCCCGCCCGGGGTGGGTGCGCCGCTGGTCAAGCCCAAGAGCATCGACGACGTGCCGATCCTCGGCCTGACCTTCCACAGCGCCCGCTACGACCACCTCACGCTGCGGCGGCTCGCCGCGCAGGTCGAGGAGTCGGTCAAGCAAGTCCCGTTAGTCGCGGAGACCACCCTCATCGGCGGCGCCCGCAAGGCGGTGCGCGTGATCCTGGATCCCGCGCGCCTGGCGTCCCGCGGCCTCAGCCCGGCGGGCCTGGTGCCGATGCTCCAGCAATCCAACCGCCAATACCGGTCCGGTGCCATCACCACCGCCAACCGCGAGGTGCTGGTGGAAACCGGCGCGTTCCTCAAATCCGCCGAGGACGTCGGCAACGTGGTCATCGGCGTGTTCGGCGGGCGCCCGGTCTATCTGCGGGAAGTGGCTGAGATCGTCGATGGCAGCGAGGAAACCAGCCAATACGTGATGTATGGCGCGGGCAACCACACTGAGCAACCCGCCGTCACCCTCAGCGTCGCCAAGCGCCCCGGGGCCAACGCCATTGCCGTGGCCGACGACGTCCTGCGCAAGGTCGAGTTGCTCAAGGGCACGCTCATCCCCGCCGACATCACCGTGGACGTCACCCGCAACTATGGGGAAACCGCGGCGGAGAAATCCAACGAGTTGTTACTGCACATGGGCATCGCCATCTTCAGCGTCACCCTGCTCATCTGGCTGACGCTGGGCTGGCGCGAGTCGGGCATCGTGGCGGTGGCCATCCCCGCCACCCTCGCGCTCACCCTGCTGGTGTTCTATCTGTATGGCTTCACCCTCAACCGGATCACGCTCTTCGCCCTGATCTTCAGCATCGGCATCCTCGTCGATGACGCCATCGTGGTGGTCGAAAACATCGTCAGGCATTTCCATCTGCCAGCTAACAACGGCCGGAGCTGGTCCGCCATCGCCGTCGAGGCGGTCAACGAGGTCGGCAATCCCACCATCCTGGCCACCTTCGCGGTGATCGCCGCGGTGCTGCCGATGGCCTTTGTCGGCGGGTTGATGGGCCCCTACATGCGGCCCATTCCCATCGGCGCGAGCGCGGCCATGTTCTGGTCGCTGCTCATCGCCTTCATCGTCACCCCGTGGGCGTCCATCCGGATTCTCGGCTGGGGGAAAAAATACCGCATTCCGGCCGCGGCGGTCGCCGCGCCGGCGGCGGTTCGCCACGCCTCGGACCATGCCGAGGACGCGTTCACCAGGCTCTACCGCCGCGTGATGGGCCCGCTGATCCATCATGCCGGCTGGCGCTGGGCGTTTCTGGCAGGGATCACGCTGCTGTTGTTAGCCTCGTTCGCCACCGTCGGCATCGGCTGGGTGAAGGTCAAAATGCTGCCCTTTGACAACAAGAGCGAGTTTCAAGTCATCCTCAACATGCCCGAGGGCGCGTCGCTCGAGCAAACCGCCGCGGTCGCCCGCGAGATGGCCGCCTCGATCCGCAACGAACCGGAAGTCGCCAACTGGCAGGTCTATGCCGGCGTCGCATCGCCGTTCAATTTCAGCGGCCTGGTGCGCCATTACTTCATGCGCCGCGGCGCCAACATCGCGGACATCCAGGTGAACCTCGTGCCCAAAAACCAGCGCAAGGCCCAGAGCCACGACATCGCCCGGCGCATCCGCCCGCGCCTCGCCGCCATCGCCGCGCGCTATCAGGCGCGCGTCGCCATCGCCGAAGTGCCGCCCGGCCCGCCGGTGCTCCAAACCCTGGTGGCCGAAATCTACGGCCCCGACGAACCCTCGCGGCTGCGCCTCGCCGACAAGGTGAAAACCATCTTCAAACAAACCCCCGGGGTGGTGGATGTCGATTGGTATCACGAGGCCGACCAAGCCAAAGACCGCTTCGTCATCGACAAGGAAAAGGCCGCGCTCCACGGCATCAGCGCCGCCACCATTTCCCAAACCCTCAAAATCGCCGTCGATGGCGCAACGGTCGATCTGCTCCACCAGCCGGCCGAAAAGGAGGACGTCAACATCCGCCTCGAAATCCCCCGCGCCGCCAGGACCACCACCGCCGAGTTGTTAGCCCTGAGGGTCCGCTCGGGCGACGCCAACGCGCTTCCCGAACCCGGTGCCACCGCCGCCCCGCTGGTGCCCCTGCGCGAACTCGTGACCGTCGAGCACGGCACCGTGGAGAAGAGCCTCTATCACAAAAACCTGATGCCCGTCACCTATGTCATCGGTGATGTCGCGGGCGTGGTCGAAAGCCCGGTGTATGCCATTCTGGAGATGAACAAGGCGCTGGCCAAGCTTGACACCCGCGAGTTCGGGGGCAGCGGCGCGGCCCTGAAAGTCCTCAATGCCAGCATGCCGTTTTCCGACGCCGAGCCGTCGCTCAAATGGGACGGCGAGTGGCACATCACCATCGAGGTGTTCCGCGACCTCGGCAGCGCCTTCGCCGCCTGCCTGATTTTGATCTACGTGCTCATGGTCGGCTGGTTCCGCAGCTTCATCACCCCGGCCATCGTCATGATCGCCATCCCGTTCTCGCTCATCGGCATCCTCCCCGCCCACGGCCTGATGGGCGCCTTCTTCAGCGCCACCAGCATGATCGGCTTCATGGCCGGCGGCGGCATCGTTGTTAGGAACTCGATCATCCTGGTGGACTTCATCGAACTGCGCCTGCGCGAGGGCATGGCCCTGGGCGAGGCGGTCATCGACGCCGGGGCCGTGCGCTTCCGCCCGATGCTGCTCACCGCCATGGCCGTCATCGCCGGCGCCGCCGTGATCCTCGCCGACCCGATCTTCCAGGGCCTGGCCATCGCCCTGATGGCCGGCGAGGTCGCCAGCCTGCTCATCAGCCGGATGGCCGTGCCCGTGCTCTACTATGCCTTCAATCCTGCCAAAAAATCGGGCGCGGCGGACCCGCCTTAGCTTTAAGCCGGAGCGGTTCCCTTGCAGGCCGGGTAGTCCGAGCAGCCCCAGAACTGCGAGCCGGCGTGCGGGCCCTGGCGCGCGGTGCGCAGTGTCATCAACTTGCCGCACCGGGGGCACTTGGGGAAATTGGAATCGGTCGCATCGGTCGCATCGGACTGATCCGTCCGATGGTGGTTGCGCTCCGCGATCCTCGCTGCGGCGAGCTGCTCGGTGTAGCCGCCTCCTTCGATGAACTCCCGTTCCAGAGCAACGAGCTGCCGGTCTAGCAGGTAATTGGCCTGGTGGATCAGGCAGATGAGCGTGTTCGCCACCACCGCCGCGTCCTCATGCTCCAGCCATGGCGCATACCGCTGCCAGCGCGCGAGATCCGACTGATCCGACTGATCCGACCGATCCGACCGATCCGACCGATCCGACTGATTGTGGGCGACCCATCCCAGCCTGCGGACCCTCCCAGCCTGCGGGGACTCCTTGTCCCATAGCGGCAGCTTGCGCTGGCGCAGGAAGTCTTCGTAGTCCAGCAACAGCTCGTCCAGACTGCCACGTGCCACATTGGTGAGGTGCAACTCGGATTTGCTGCTGGTAGCCCCGGCGCGGTTGCCTTCGGCGATGTTCTGCCTGCCGCTGCGTGCGGCCTGGACCATCTGGTCGTGAGTGCGGCTGCGCTTGTCGATGAACCGCTCACAAAACGAGGCGGTGCCGTCATATATGAGAGTGGCCACTTGGAAGCTGCGCAGCTCCCGATAGCCCCCACTGGGCCGCAATCTGCGGTGGCTCGGGGACGGATCTTCGCTGGACCCATGGATTTCCATGGGCGCACCATTAGCAGAAACCATGCGCGAAGGCAAGAGATCGGTCGGATCGGTCGGATC
>JBAXBG010000147.1:0-9202 GCA_037142115.1 Verrucomicrobiota bacterium
GCCCGTTCCCCTCTCCTCACTTGGAATCTCCACTATTTGTCTGTCACCATGTAACTGGCGGCCCGCCAGTGTTCTTCTCCTGTTCTTTTCCTCCTCAACGGGCGGGCCGCCCGTTCCCCTCTCCTCACTTGGAATCTCCACTATTTGTCTGTCACCATGTAACAGCCGTCGAGGAGTGGCCAGCGGTCAAATTCGCGGTCGAGGATTTGGCCAGAGTCCGAGATCATCACCCACTGATTGCGGGGGCTGTTCAAGTCATAGGTGAGTTTGCGGCCGCCGGGGAAAACGAATTCCCGGGCGAGGGCCGCCTCGTCCGGGTTGGCGGCGGATAGTGCGCGCAACAATGCGGCGGGCGCGACGTCGCGGAACACAGCCACCAGTCCGACCTGCGGGGTTGAATAGACGGCGATCGCCAGTTGGTGGCTGGCCGGGTAGATCCGCCAACTGCCATTCTCCTGAGCGGCGGCCATCGCTGCCGGGACGTGCACCGGGCCGGCGGCGCAGGCGAAGTTTACGGTGACGCCGGTGTTGTTCCACTGCTTGAAATCATTGCCCGGGCCGGCGAGATGAATCACACTTGCCAACTCGGTGCCGGAATCCTCCACCAGTAATGTGATCGGTCGCGCCACGATCATTGACGCCACGCCGCGGTTGACGCCGCCGGCACTGAGCAGAAATCCCGGACCCGCCGAATTAATCTCGGGACTGGCGTCACGACCGTGGCCGGCTCTAACAAAATAGCCAGCGCCTTTGTCAAAGAGGAGCGGGACCACCGCATCGGGCGGGCGATAGGGCAGACAGGCGCCGATGATCGCATGGGTTTCCCCACCCTGTTGGAGCCCGGGCAGATCAAGCAGCGTTGGAGCATAGCTGAGCCATGCCGTCATGTAAGCCGTCTGATAGCCGGCGGTGAGCGATGTCATAGCCGCGTATTCGTAGCGCCGGCGGAACGGCGGGAAGTGCCGCAACCGGTAGCTGCCGAGCGCGTAATTCCAATTCAGGGCGTCGAGCAAATCGCGGGCTGAGGCGCGCAGCCGCTCCGAGGCGAAGGCCTCCAAATTCAACAACCCGAGAATCGTGTAGCCGATGTATGGCTGTGAGTTGAACTCGTGAAAACCGGCCGTCCGAATCGCCGCCAGCAACGCCAGCAGTTGGCCCTCCATGCCGTTGGTTGAATTGTCATGGCGCGGCGACCGATTCCCATGGGTTCGCAGCCAGCGGTTTTTGAGATAACGCGAACCTTCCGTCATCAGCAGATGGTTTTCGGTTTCCTCCACCAACCCGAGGGTGTGCGGCGCGCTGGTCCGGAAGTCGTTGCCGTCCTCGATGAGCAACACGTTGAGCAAATGATCGCGCGCCGCCGGCGTGAGCGTGGCGGGGTCTTCGCCGAACCGCCACAACACGGTGGTCAGCACCGACTCCGCAAAATCGTAATCGCCCCGCGGGTTCTGCCAGCCCGACGTGCCCGCCACACCCCACGGTTTCGCCGCGAGAATATATTCATTGGTTTCGGTTAGGTGATGCCGGGTGAGCAGCCGGCCGAGGAGGATGCGCGCCGCATCGCCCTTGCCGCTCTTGGCAAAAGCGCCGAGCGGTTTTTCAGCCCACGACTGATAGACGCGGCTGGCCAGCGCGGATTCGGATTGCCATGCCAGCGTGCGCTCGTGGGGAACATCCAGCGTGCCCGGCGCGAGCTTGGGACCCGCGTATTTGGCCATGGGCAACACCAGCGCGCGCAGCGGCGTGCCGGCCACGGCGACGATGACCAACAACACGAAGCCCGCTGACCGGAGCAACCATTTCCTCATCACGAGTTGCCTCTCAATTTTTTGGCGTGATCGAAATTTCCTCCAAGCCGATCCGGCACTCAGCGGGCCGGCCGATCGCCACGAAGCGCAAGCGGAAGCGCTGGAGACCATTGAGGTTGAGCTGGGAAAAATTCCCCTCGGTGACGCCCTGGGTGCGGGTGTCGCCAATCAGGTATTGGGTCGTCTTGCCGTCATCGAGTTGCAGACACCACTCGCCCTGAACGCTGGAGGTTTTCACGGCGCAGCGCAGCGGTTTTGAGCAATCCATGACCATCCAGTCGCTCGTCATCGCATCAGCGCGCCCTGCCGGGGCGGAGACTTCCGCATGGCCCGCTTTGCTGTCGAGTTTGAGTTCGCCCTCCGATTTCCACTGGAGCGCCTTGAAATCATCCCGGAATGAATCGGTGACCTTGCCTGATAGGGTGTTCGCCACACAGCTGAATTCACCGACTGGACGGCCATTCTCCAGGATCGCCACCGCGACGGGCGACGGGTGGCCGTCGGCGACCGTGGCCGGGACCCGCAGGATTGCCTCGACCTTGGTGAACACTTTAGGTGCCAGCTTCACCGGCTCGCCGGCGGCCAGTTTGCGGCCATCGACCACGAACTGGATGCTCCAGCCGGCGGGGATTTTGGCTGTGAAGGAAAACGAGGCCTCCGCCGTGCGGCGGTTGCGCAGGTGGAACAGGGTTTGCGGCTGCTCATAACCCGCGGCGACGTGAATCTCCGGCCGGGGATAGCGGACCTCCACCGCCGCACGAACCGCCACCGCCACGGATTTCTGGATCTCGATTTTTTGCCCGGCGGCGGTCCCAGATAGTGTTAGATCGACCGCTTCGGCCTGCCACACCGGATGGGAGGCATCCGCGGCCACCTTCGCCGTCCACGCCGCCGCGCCGGCTGGCTGCACGTCCACAATCCGCACGCCGCTCGTTGATTTCGCTTCAAGCTTCGCGTCGCTCAAGTTGCCCGTCGCCCGCACCGTGAACCCGGCCGATTCTCCGGGATAGACCACGGCCTCCGCCGCGCTGAGGTCGATGCCTGCCTTGCGGGCGGCCGCGAGCGGCTCCGAGGAATCCACGCGGAAATGATAAGTACCGCCGGCAACGCGCAACCTAACCGCTTCCGGCATGTCGGTGGCGGCCAGGATGCCGGGGCGGGCTTTGAATTGGCCATTCTGCCAGATGACTTCTCCGCCATCCTCGATCCGTGGGGTGCTGTAGCCGAACTTAGGAACTTCGACATCTGCCTCGGCATTGGCCGGCACCTCGACCTCCAGCGTGAGGGTTGAACCACTTTTGCGCCACTCGCTGCGGATCGGGCCGCGGATGGAATGATAGGAACTGGTGACAAACTCCAGCGGGTTGTCAATCGAGGGACGGATCCAGAAATGCTTGAAGCCCGGGGCACTTTCATCGGGTTGGATTCCGCCCAGCCATTTGTAGAAGAACGCGCCGACCGACCCGAAGAACGGGTGCTCGTGGGTGCCGCCGCCCTCCCAGTGCTCGGGCAGGGAAGTCAGCCCGAAATGCAGCATCGGCCAAAGGTAACCCGGATAGGTTTTCTGCATGGCGATCTGATAGGCGAGACCCGCCTTGCCGAGCTTGGGCAATTCCTCAAACAGTGCCTGCGTGCCGACCACCGCGGTGTTCAGGTGCCCGTCGTGCCGGGCAACAATATCACCGACTAGGTTGTCGATGACGGCCCCTTTGACTTCCCCGGGGACCATCCCCAGCCAGAGCGGCACGATGTTGGCGGCCTGCCGGTAATCCGTCGGATTCTCACCGTGATAGATCTGTTTGTCCGCCGCGAAGAACTCCCGGTTGAATGCCGTGCGAACCTGTTCACGCCGCTGGTGCCAACGCTGCGCGGCCTCGGGATTGCCGAGGAGGTTTGCGATGTTTTCCAGGATGCCAGCCAGGCGATAGTAATACGCGGTGCCATAGACATAATGGCCTTCGCCACCGCCCGGGAAAGTGGAATAAGGAACCGCGAGTTCGGCGTTGCGATCTTCAATTTGATCGATGGTTTTGGCCCAGGGCGCACACCATTCCGCCGGCCCGCCAAAGTAGATGTCAGGCTTGCCACCCATGGTCGGGGAGGCTGCCAGATAGCGGGCCCCGGAATCCTGCATCTCGGCCAGAATCCGCTTGTCGCCATAGTAAGTGTAGAGATTCCAGGGGATGAGGATTCCCGTTCCAGACCAGGCGAGCCCTTCGTTGCCCGGGCGGAAATTCGGGATGAACGCCGCCAAGCCGCCGTCAGCACCCTGAACGTCCAGGTGGTCACCCATCCACTTGGTATAGTGCGCCCCCATCCCGAAGTTGAAGATTGCCTCCTCGGCGGTTAGGTGGGCGTCACCGGTCCAGCCGAGTTTCTCGCGGGTCCAGCAATCCTGCGGAAAGCTGTGGAGCGCGTTGGCCTGGGTCCAGCGGATGTTTTGCTGCAGCCGGTTGAGCAACGGGTCGGAGGTTTCGAGCGTGCCGGCGGCTTCCACGCTTGAGCGCAATTCGATGAGCGTCATATCATCCGCCGCCGGTTTCTTTTCCAGCCCCTCGACCGTCACGTAGCGTCCGCCCGCATAGCCGAACTGCGGCAATGCAATCGTTTCGCGCGGCTCGCCCTTGCAGACATAGTAGGAGTAGCTCGGCCCACTGTGCGTCATGAGCCGACCGCTCGCTTCCTTGTAGGTGTAAAACGTGAACTTGATCGTTTTGCCACGCAGTCCGGTCCCATCCAGGCCGAAGCGCATCTGGCAGGCGATGTTCTGCGGGAAGGAGAACAGCCAGCCGTTCTTGGCCTCAGGCAGCGCGGTGAGCGAGTCCGGTTTGAACTCGGCATTGGCCCGCATCGGTTCCAGCAACTCGGACGTCAACTTCCCCTTGGGTGCGGGCACGACCGACGCGCCGGCCCATTTCGCATCGTCGAATCCCGCGTCGCACCAGCCCTGAATCTCGCGCGTGGCGTCGTAAACATCGCCGATCCGGAAATCGTCGAAAACCACCGGGCCATCAGCTACCTTCCAGGTGTTGTCGGTTAGGATCGTCTGTTGCGATCCGTCGGCATAGGTCACCCGCAGTTGGGCGATCGCCTTGGGCTGGGCCACCCACGGTGCGCTGGAGAACCCCCACGGTTCGGCACCGCAAAGTTCGTTGTACCAGCCGCGCCCGAGCATCAATCCTAGACTGTTGCGGCCGCGCTGCAGGAGCGTGGTGAGATCATAGGTGTTATAGAGGACGCGCTTGTTGTAGTCAGTGACGCCGGGTGCCAACGCGCCGCCATCAATCCGCTGGCCATTGAGAAATAGCTGATAGTTTCCCAGCCCTGTGACGAAAAGCAACGCCTCCTTGACCGGTTTGCCAAGCTCAAACCCCTTGCGCAGCATGGGCGCGGGATCATGGATGGGATTCGGATGCGAGGTGATCCATTCGATGGGATCGCGCGGATGGTTTTCAAATCGGTTCCAGCGCCCGGTGGAATCCTTGGCCTCCGCGTCACGCGCCGCCCGGTAACGGTCCTGCCATTCCGTTTCCGGTCGCCGTCCGATCCACTGCGCCTGCCATTGTTTAAGTCCGGTGGAGAAACCGGCGGATTCGCTCCAAGCCGAGGCTTTGCCATCCTGAGCCCACACCCGCACGCGCCACCAGTAGCGCGTCGCGGGATCGAGCGCCGGACCGCCATACTCAACCTGAATCGTCTCGTCAGAAACCACCTTGCCGCTGTCCCAAATGGTGCGCCCGCCATTTTTCAATTCGACCTGGTAGGCCGACTGCCGGAAGCCGCGCGCATCCGCACGGTCCTCCCAGAAGAGCCGCGGCTTGGGCACCTCAATGCCTTGTGGGTTTTTAAGGTATTCGCAGCGCAGATTGACGGGTGCCGCCACCGCGGCCCGGATCGGCTGAACCGACAGGCCGAGCAGACTGGCGGTTAGAGCAGCCGCAATGATGCTCGGGAGTCTTAGCTTGAGTTGTGGTTTCATTAAATGATCGAGATAACGGTATGGTTGCGCCGGGGGGCGGTGGCTGGCCATACCAAGGTTTGGCCGGCGGCCGTTTCGGCATGGAGGCAGTATTCAATTTCGCCTTGCCCCATGTCATTTTTATCCAGGATTACCTGATAGACACCCCGCGCCAAGTGCGTCAGCGGTTGGATCTTGAATGTTTTCCCGCCCAATGGTTTCCAACATAGATTGAATTGCTTGGGTGGCTGGCCATCGAGGAAGATCCCCTTGATTCGCAGGTTTTCGTCGGCCATCAGGGTGGTTTTGGGGCAGGGATTGAGGAGCAGGGGCGGCCCCTGGTATTCCAGCGGCGGTTGCAGCGTGGTGTTGCCCGAAATGTTCGCGATTTCCGTTCCTAACACCAGTTGTTCCCAATGCGCAATCTGTCCCAGAGCTCCTTTGGTTCCGATCATGGGAAAGAGGTGACGGTAAACCTCGCGCAGCGCCACCAGCAATTCCTCGCGCGACGATTTATTGCCCCACGCACAGTTAAACCGGGTCACCGCCTGGTGATAGCGCAGGAAATGCGCCCAGTAGGTAAAGCGCGCTTTGGCACCGGGTTCCTTGACGCGTGCGCCGAGGGCGACAAAATCGTCGATGAAGGCGATCTCCTTGAGGGCCTCGGCCACGGGACGGTTATCCGGTTGTGCCGCTCCTGGTCCCCACTCGGATACCCACGGCAGCCAACTGTCCCATTTTTCCAGCAATCGGGCGGCTTCCGGAGCGATCTCCGCGCCGAATTCCGTGCGCGCCCAATCCAGATAGAAATCGCCGGTGACGTCGCGGCGGTATTGCTCACCGGCATAGTCGGCGAATGCCGGCCCGCCGCAGTTGACCTTGCGGACATACTTGCCATCGCTCTGCTCGATGACGATGCCATTGATGATCGGCGCATTCGGGTTCGAGATGAAGTCGATCACCATCCGCCCATCCGCCACTTTGACATCCGGATACCCGGTCACCAGGACATGGCCGAGCCCTCCCGCGCGGCCGGGCACGTCCAACTTGGATGCCACCAATTGCCCCTGGATCTTGATATCAAAAACCCGCTGGCCCGGTTGTGACGCGCCCCAGTCGCAGAACTTCAGGGTGACGCGGTAATTGCCATTGGGCACGTTGAACCGGTAGGCACTCATGCCTTGGCGGCCGTAGCGGTAGATGGGTTCCTCGCCCTGGCTGCCGTAAATCGTGGAAATCAGCAACTGCGGCTGCTTCTCCCCGGCATCATGGAAACGCGTGTAACGCAGGTAGCCGGTATTGCTCCCGCCGACCGCCCCCTCGCCATCCGTTAGAGGAACGGGCAGCGGGCTGCGGAAGTCCCGCCAATTCTGCTGACTCCACCCAGCTTGCGCCAGGGCCGCCGCCTGCAGGGCGATCGGCTGGGTCCGCCATTGCAGGCCGATCAAGCCGCTGCAGTTGTAATCGCGCGCCAGCTTGGCGTCGGCGCGCATCCAACCGACCTTGAGCACGCTGCCCAAAAACTCGCCGTCATTTTCAAACCACGGGATGGCCCACTTGGGACGATCCAAATCCTTGTAGGCGGGATCGATCGGGTCGCGGCCGCCATCGGGCCCGAGGCTGCTGAAAATGATATCCTTGGGCAGATCGCGGTCGAGATGATGGAATTGCTCACCCACGTTGCCCCAGCCGGAAACCGCCAGGCGGAATGGGTCGCCCAGGTTGCGCAGTGCCTGGCGGGCGATCTGCAGTTCTTTGAGCAGCGCCGGATAGTTCATGCCCTCGGTCTCGGCGGTCCACAGCCAATAGTAATCCAAGGGGTGAGTTTTCATGACCCGGCGGAAGATGCCTTCATAAATCCTGAGCACCTCCTCATCACTGGGTTTGAAAATGGTATCGCCCTTGATCTGGGGCGGGTCGGCCTGCCAATCCTTGAAAGCCGGTCCGCCGCAGTTGATTTTTTTCAGATAGTCCTTGCCGTGGATGATGATCCCGGCGATCGCGGGATGCTCGGTCTCCGGCGTGAAGCCGATGACCAATTGGCCATTCTCCACACGCACATCCTTGAAGTCGCAATTCAGGGGCCGGCCCTGGCCTACCTGCTTGAACACATCGAAATGTTCGAGCACCACCCGTGATTGCAGTGACACGGTGAAGACCCGCAGATCCGCAGCGTTCTTCCAGTGCTCGACAAATCGCAATTCCACGTTGTAGCTGCCGTTGGGCAGGTGAAACACATATTTCTCCAGGGCGTAGCGCACCGACTGATAGACGGTCTCCTCGTCGGCCCCGGGGATGCTGACCTTGTGTTCCGCGGTCGAGCTGGCCGGCCCAACCAGGACGCCCTCCGGCATATCAGCTCCGGCTGCCGGGTGGTTTTGCGCCAGGCGATTCTTCAGATCCTGTGGCACGGTCATGGGTGCCTCGGTCCCGACGGCGGTTCTCACGCCCACCAATTTAGCCAGGCTAAAAGCCCCGGCAAACATCTTGCCCGTGCGATTGAACAGCTCGTTGCATTGCTCGGGCGTCTGCGGCCGCGGGCACAAGCCGGTCATCACCTCCGAGCCGAAGTCGTCGCGCTCGAACAACTGCGACGCCCCCAGGCAAAATTGGCTGGTCTTCTTGCTGGCGTGGGCCCACGCCCCGCTCAGGGTGTTCTGGTAGTATGCCGGGTAGCTGGCTTTCACCGTCCCGTCCGCCGCGACATCCTCAGGCAGCCCGATCCAGACGGTCGGCTCGGCGTAGGGTTTGCCGTCCGGATAGGTGTGGAGGCCGATGAAGTTCATGCGCATTTTGGCCAGCTGGGCAATATGCAGCTTGTAGTCATCCTCATCCCACCAGTCGGGCCCGACGGCGAAATCATGGAACGGCTGGATGCCACGCACCTCGAAAAGCGGCCGGCGCACGCTGTCGAAACCGCCTAACTGCAGCTCGGTCAGTCCATCCGGAATGGTGTCGCCATGCAGATAGAAGCGGATCCCCAGGCTCTCAAGGAAATCATACGCCCCGTAAAGGCAGGCCG
This sequence comes from Verrucomicrobiota bacterium, assembly GCA_037142115.1. Classification (GTDB taxonomy): domain Bacteria; phylum Verrucomicrobiota; class Verrucomicrobiia; order Verrucomicrobiales; family Akkermansiaceae; genus Luteolibacter. The sequence goes on from JBAXBG010000147.1 coordinate 8,789, forward strand.
TGGGTGAGCCGCCGGCGATTACCAGCAACTCGCTCTTTTCCAGCGTAGTGGATTTCAGCGCATAGTCCTGCTCACCCAGCGGCCCGGGCAGCGCTGCCACAATGGGTTTCAGCCACTCCCCGCCCGTCACCCCGATCACGATCCCGCGCTCACCCGCCACGACCTGGTTGACCGGCCTGATGGTTAGGAGAACCCCCGCCCGCAAAAAGACGTAGCGGCGGATTTCCCGGGCCGCGAACCGCTCCTGCACCGACGCGCTGCTGGAAATCAGGATGGTGCAGGAATGATCCGCTCCAACCCCAAACAGGCCGGCGTTGCTTGTTAGGGGCGCGGCGACCACGCCGAGCGCAACCGTCGAGGTACCACGGATAAACGCGCGGCGGTTGATGTTGTCATTTTTCATGGTTGTATCTA
>JBAXBG010000148.1:0-9126 GCA_037142115.1 Verrucomicrobiota bacterium
TAATCCAGGCCTCGCGTTCGAACTGCGGCCGCGGATGCTCAGGCCTCGGTATCATTGGCGCATCCGTGGTCTTGAGGGTCTGCATGATCGGCCCGGCGGCGCGCGGCGGGATCTGCGGGTGATCCACTTCCACCGCCATACATGTGGCCGCCATGGCCAGCGACATTGCCGCTGCCGTCATCATTCTTGTCATATTCATTTTTGTTATATTCTTCTTTCCCCTTTTGATCACTGGGTCAGCCCGAATGGTTTGTCTGCCACCCACGCTTTCCAATTGGCCAGGCGCCCCTGCAATCGTTCCTTTTTTGTGTCGTTTATGTTATTAAAGTTCAATATCTGCGTTTATCCGGAGTTCGCCGTGGCCATCACTTCCACTCAATGGCCACCACATCCAGCGAGGCCGAGCGCAGATCCGCAGGCACCTCGATCACGCATTCGTTGCCGGTGACGGTCGCGGGGATTTCCTTGCCTGAGGCCAGCATCACGACCTTGGCCGGCTTGCCCATACCTTTCAGCACGATCGGCCCCGCAACCGGCGGCACGTCAGGGTTTTCAGGGACCAGATAGGCATACCAGATGGTGCCTTTGACACTGACCGGCACGTTGCACGAGCCGGGGTAGGGTCCAGCCTCGACGCCGTGGATGGCCGCGCCATTTTGGTTCATCCAACCTTTGAGCTCCGACATGTTGGCGTAATAACAGTCCGGCATCTCGCCGTCCGGCCGCGGGCCGTAATTGGCCAGCACGTTGCCGCCCCACCCGCGCACCCGAGCCAGATGCGACAACAGAACCGCCGCCGAACTGCAATGTTCTGGCTGGGTATATCCCCACTCCCCCATCGTGCCCGTCATGCTGAAGCAGTGCTCCCAGGTGCCCTGCGGATGCTCCTTGGGCAACTGGCACTCGTATAGTTCGGTCCTGACATCGCCGACGCCATGCTGGCGGTCGTTGACGATGATCCCCGGTTGCAGCGCGCGGATCGCCGCGATTGATAGAACGTCCTTGCCCGCGCTGCCGTCAAACCACAGGTAGTCCACTGGTCCATAGCGGGTGAGCAGTTCGCGGAGTTGCCCGTTGATGTAGGCCACGTATTTGGATTCGTAGTCGGCTGGCTTGGGCAGCAGCTGCGCGAGGGGTTCGTGATTCAATCCGAGGTGCGGGGATTCCGCTGTGCCTTGGGTTTTATACCCCCACGACCGGTAGGCGCGTTCGTAATGCCAGTCGGGCGGCGAATAATAAAACCCAACGCGCAGGCCGTTTTTCCGGCAGGCGGCCACGTATTGCGCAACCAGATCGCGCCCGCCCATGAAGTTTTTGGTGCTGAAGTCGCCGAACTCGCTGGGCCAGAGCGCAAACCCCTCGTGGTGGCGCGTGGTCAGCACCGCATATTCGAAGCCGGCCTCCTTGGCGGCTTTCAGCCATTTGTCCGGGTGGAAATTCGTGGGTTGGAACTGTTCCACCAGCGCGAAATACTCGCTGGGTTTGAGCTTGTTTTGGTTGTGAGCCGCCTTGTCCCAGGGAGTGTCTTTCATCATGCCCCATGACAAGTCATGATGTCCGCCCAGCGAGGCCAGCCCCCAGTGAATGAACATCCCCAGCCCGGCCTGCGGAAACCAGTGGTCTTGGGCGAGAGCGCGGGGGCGCGCCGCACCATCCCGCCCGGCGACCCCGATGAGCGCTTGCTGGGCCGCCGCCGGGGAGTTGCCCGCCTCGTCGGCAGCCGGTGCCAGCCCGGCAAATATCAGGATTGTCATCAATAGGCCTGCGCGTTCAATGGGGTGGTTCATTTCGATTTTTCGGGTGTGGAATGGCTCTGTACCATCAGTGATTTTCGTTTTCCGGCTCAGAAGCATTTATTTCTTCGCCTCACTCATCAGCCAGGCTTTTGGAATCGGTTGCCGGTCCAAGCCGGGGCCGGAGATGCGCAGGTCCGGCGTGACTCCGGTCCAGACATAATCCTTGATGCCCGGCAGGTTCAGCCGCTGCGCGGCATCGGTGCGGAAATCGCACCAGACCACCTTGAATGGTTGGAGGCCTTTCTTGAGCGCGACGCTCCAGTTGCCCAAGGCGTGCAACCGCGTGGAAGGATACCATTCCTGCGTGCCCACCACGCGCCCGGAGGCCCATAGCCCGGAATCCATGCGATTGCCAAAAACCACCTTCAGCTCGTAGCCGGATTGCACATCGGGATAGACGAACTCACGTGGCGCATGGAGGGTATACACGCCGTCTTCTGGAATGTTGAGGTAGCCGCTGTATTCCACGGCATAATACTTGGCGCGCGGGGCGGCGGAAGTGGCGGCAACTGGCGTGTTGTCCGCCGGCACGAGACTCAGATCCCACAAGTTCCCGACGTTCCCCGTCGCCTTGGGTTGCAGTCGATCGACGCCGCTCCAGAGCACCCGCCAATCGTCCTGGAAATACCGGAAGGCCAGCCCCGGCGACAGCTTGCCGATGTTGGAAGGCGCCGCCAGCTTGGCCTTGTCAAACACAGCCATGCTGGGAACCGTGGCCTGGGTGCCGCTGAGCTCCAACGGGTTTTCCTTTACTCCCGGGCGATACGCGCGGGCCTTGACCACCGTGCTCTGCAGCAGCTTCACCGGGGCTGAATACAGCGGCGAGAGCGGAGTGGGATCACTGCCATCGAGGGTGTAGCGGAATTCCACGCCTGGAGTTTTGCTGGTCATGGTCACCTCGACGGAGTCCGCAAAGACATTGCGTTCCGGGCCGATGGTGACCGGGGCGATGGGGCGGTAGATGGGGATAAAGGAGGTTATAGCTGATTGGTTATTCGTTATTGTGAATTCAAAATCCGTCGCAGACAGGCGCAGCTTTTTGCCCGCGAGCGAAAACGAGGTGCATCCCAGGGCCATGCCGCGATCACCTGCAAGCAGCAAGGCTTCGCCGCGAATCTTGACCGCGCCGATGGTCAGCTCATCGTCGGCCTTGGTCGAAGCCAGATAGCGCACGGCCTGGCCGTCCGAGGTTACGGCGGCAAACCCCTGTCCGGCGCTACCGCTTTTTAACGGTTCAATCGATTTGAGATCCTGCGGCGCGGCCTGGCCGGGGGCGCGGGGCACGATCGCGGTGACGACCTGCTGCGGGCCGTCGCCCTGCCAGCTCACGCCGATACGTTGCCATGCAGGCTTATTCTCGATGTTGTAGGCAAGAGACGCGGCAGTGAACTGGTAGAGCGAGATGTTCGCCATTTTGCCATTGGAGCCCGGAATCTGGTCGGTTTGCGACGTGATACGCTTCCCCGCAGCGTCGATGTGAATCAGGTCTTGAGCGAGCACCGTCGGCGGCAGTTGCAGTGGCAGCAACCAGTTCTGCGCATACTTGTGGCTGCCGATGCCCAGCATGCGGTCGGTGATGATCCAGAGCTTGGCCCCGCGGGCATACATGGCCAGACGCTGGTGGGTGATGCCGCGCAGGGTCTGATCGAGAGGCATGGTGTCGACCATTTTGGCATCGGTTCCGATGTTGGGCTTGACCTCTTTGGCATCGTTGATATTCCCCCACGGCCCGGCATAGACACCTTCCATCAGGTTCAGATGCTCGGAGGCATGCCAGCGAAAGGGCGACGGCTCTGTCCAGGCGCTGACCTGAAAGACCTTGTGGCGCGCCAGGCCGGAAACCTTGTAGAGGCCCGCATGGAAAAACTGCTGCCGGCCATCGACGGTGATGGGGCTGGAGGGATACATGTAGTTACCGCCGGAATCGGTCACGAGCAGGTCCTGCCCGAACGCGCCCAGACCGAAGCTGTTGTTATTGCTGCGGCTGCGGAAGCCTCCATAGGCGCCGGGCACCGGCGAGCAAAACAAGTCGCCATGACCACTGTCTTTCTCCCAGCCCTCGCGGACGATGTTGAAGCCGGAGTAAGGGAACCAATCCGCGTTGTGCCGGGGGCGCAGGCCCGCAGAGGGATTTTGCAGCGCCGCTAGAACGGCCTGGTTCTCCGGGTTTTTACAGGTGGTGGGCGGCAGGGAGTTTGACGTCGACTTGAAGTCACGTTTAGCGCCGCCGCGGATGGTAATCGGCAATTCCCCCTGGGGCGTGCAGATGTTCATCAAATAATTGCAGCGTGCCTCAAGATGCTCCTGAATTTCAATCTTCCAGCGTGCATCCTGGCGCAGGGCCGCGAGATCGGGAAACTCCTGCCACATCGGCAGGCTTTCCCGCGCCGCGAGCAACCGCAGAGCGCTGGGGACAGCCTCCGTATACATCGCGCCGCTATACCACGGATCCTGCTGGTTTTCCGTGCCGTCGCGCAGGTTCTGGGTGGAGGCAACGTCCTCGAGGTTCCGGCGGCGATTTTCGCGCAGCCACAGTGGTGCCAGACGCGATTCATCAAAGATCATCGCCTGCAGCAACAGATCCGTCGTCGGGGTCCAGTTATGGGTGTTGGATCGAATATAGGCCATGGGAAGGAAGGTCCGATTCATCTCACGTTTGAGCAGATGCGCCAGCACGGTCGGCGGCAACACCGGCTGATTTTCGGGTAGGGCAGTTGCGATGGCGGCGAGCATGCGAAAGGTGAAGAGAGCCCCATTATGGCCGGCATCGGAGACCAGGCAGGGATGAATCTTATCGAAATAGGTGCAGCGGGTGGACCAGTCGTCCATGTAGGCGGCCCAGCGATCGAGATATTTTCGGTCTTTCGTCGCCACAAAGGCCCGCACCAAGGGGCCAAAACCGTTTGCCATAAATAGCATACTTTCGGGCTCCTTGTCGGCTGGCATTGGATTGCTCGCGCCCCAGGGATAACCCCAATCGACTGACCCCGGCTCACCGATGACCACCTCTTTGCCGCCGATGGTCATCGTGCCGGCAAGCAATTTGTCCGCTGCGGCGATCTCGCCCGGTGTGGCCGGGGTTCGATTCCAACCCCATCCTCTATAAGGGCTCAGTTCTTCAGGACTGATGCCGAATAGGATTGGATAGCGGAGCTTGTTGGTGAAGTAGAGCGCGAAACGTTCCATCGCCTCGGCCGAGCGGCCGGCGCGGGCCAGCGCGGCGATTTCGGCGTAGTCCTTACTCCGCCGTCCCAAATTGGTGACGAACAGTCCGGCCTCGTCGGTCACAAGCAGGTCCAGGAAGGCGCGCGCCGCCTCCTCATCCGCCGCCGAGTATTCCTTCTTAGCCACGCCGGCGCTTCCTGGCTTGGTGGAATCTCCGGAGGCGTTCCGACCCGCCTCCTGGGCTGATAGGCTGACACTGGCGGTCACCGCCATGGCGGCCAACGCAAACATGATACGCATTTTCATTTTCAATATTTCCTTATCTTAGTTTTTGTTTTGATTTTTCTGATCGATGGCCTCGCCCACCAGCCGGGCCAGTGACGCGCTGGCAAGCATGGGATTGAACTCTTTCCATTTGAAATTCCAACTGTCGGCGACTCTGGCCAGGAAGACCCCATGCACCCCGCGCTTCCGGTCAATCCAGGGGTAGAATCCGCTCCAACCGGGGCACGAAAGCAGGGTGGCGTTGCCCTCGGCATCAACCTGCTCGCGCCACAGGCAGAACCCATAACACCCGTGCTTCCCTTCGCCGAGCATCGCCGTCAGGTTGAACTCCTCCGGGAAATTGCCGCCGGGCATCGTCGCTCCGCGCACCTGGTCGGCCATCATCTCCTGCACGCTGTTGGCGGAAAGCACGCGTTTGCCACGATACATTCCGCCGCTGGCGAGCATCTCCAAGAAGCGGGCGTATTCGCTCGCCGTGGTGTAGGGAACCAATGGCGTTCCCTCGGCCGACTCGATCCTATAGAGATTGGGCCCGGTTTTGGTATGAATCATCCCCAAGGGCCCGGCGATACGCTGCTGGAAGAGGTCTTCAAAGCTCTGGCCGGTGACGCGCTCGGCGATACAGGCTGTCACGTTCAGGCCCTTACCGCCGTAGAAGAACCGGGTTCCAGGTGCCACAGGCAACTCCGCGCCCGCCATCTTCTGAATAATATTCCCAGGTCCCTCGGTCAGTTTGAGTTGGTTTAACCCGCTGGTGTGCGAGAGACACTGCCGGACCGTGATACGCCCATTGGTGCCGGTGAACTCCGGCAGATAGGTCGAGATCGGAGCGTCGAGCTTGATCTTGCCTTCGTCCACCACCGTCAGGAACGTGGCGGCCTCCAGCACCTTGGTGCCCGAGGCAATATTGGCGATATTGTCGGCCTGGTCGTAGCAACCCCAGTGCCCGGCGTAGAGCAGCTTTTCTCCCTGATAGACGCGCAATACCGCCCAGGGATAATGGCCTTTATCAATCCAGGATTGCACCCGCGGGGAAATGGCGGAAAAATCTTCCTTGGGCATGTCGGCGGCAAACGCCGGCAAAGCCGATAACACGCCAAGAAGGCACATAGTATTCCTCATAGTATTCCTCATTTTAAATATAGGTATTCACGTCAGCGCCTGCATGTTTATGACCCACAAATTCTTTTGAAGATGCCTATTTTTCTGCAACCTATTTGCCTCCTCCGGCAGGGCTCGCGGCGGCGGGAGCGGACAGGAGCTCGTCACATTTTTTCTGCAGCGCCGCGGCGATCAATTGGTAGCCCTCACTCGACCAGTGGAGCGTGTCGCCGGCGGCGAGGTTGAGGTGATCCTTCAGCAGGGCGTAGAGATCCACGCTGTCCACGCCCTCCTCCTTCATGACTTTCTCCGCCAGCGTGTTGATCCGAAGGACTATGGGGTTGAGCTCGCCCAGGCCGGTGACCGGGCTGCCCCCGGCCGTGACCGGCGTCGTGGAGGCCCAGACCAGCTTGGCTTTCGGAGCGCCCTTGCGGAACGCCTGGACCATGTTGCGCACGACGGCCTCGATCTGCCCGTCCGTGACCTTGTCCGGCGACCACTTCAGCGAGTGCAGCCCGTTGTTGAAGATGATGATGTCGAACGGCTCAGCCGCTGCGGCGGCCTCAAACGCGGCGGTCGGGAACGAGCCCACGCCGCCGACGAAATGGCCCCAATGATAACAGTAGGCCTTGTCCTTCATGAGCGTGGAAAAGGGCTCCCCGTATCCATGGGAAATGGAGTCGCCATAATAGAGGATGCGCGGCAGCGGTTGGTCGATCTTTCCCGGCAGCCGTATCAGCCAGCCCGGCCCGCCGATGTAGCCGTTCTTCAACGTGTCCGCCGACTCGCCCGGCAGGTAATACTTGGTGTCCGCCCCGTAAACCTTCAGGCTGAGTATTTCGTAGCCTGAGAGCGCCTTAGCTCCCTTCCGGCCCGGCGTGCGCCCCACCCAGACCGGCGCGAGATTCGGCGAGATGCGCAGCAGATACTGCGGCCCGGCCGCATGGTTCTGATACTCCGCCACCGCACCATCCCGCACGGCAAAGACGAACTTCCACACCCCATCTTTGGACCAGCTCGAAAAACGGTTCTGCTCATACGTGACGCCGTTCACCGTCGTCACCAGTCCCCACTTGAACGCATCGACCGCGAACCCCGTATTGGAAACCACCTGGTCTAACAACCGCAGCGTGCTGTCACCTCCAATCTCACCGAAGCGGATTTCCATCGTGATCGTGAAGCAGGAGGGGTCCGGAATCGCGCTGTTAGGGATGGCAAACGCACTCTCCCCGTCCATCATGACACGCCCGTCCACCCGCTCGACTCGCCCGGTTGTTTCCGCGAACGCGTCCTTGGCCAAATCCCATACCGGCGCGCCCGCCGGCTCGGCAGCCACCGTTCCCGCTCCCACCGCCAGAGACGTGATTGCCATGGCCCACAGCATTCGTTTTGCTTTTTTCATAAAATGTTCTCCGGCGATCGCTTGACGGTTGCGCCTGCGGTGGCAAAATGCCGGTGCTGGGGCTTCTTGGTCATTTCTTGGGCATTTCTTGGTTGCAAGGGCTTCGGCAATCACGGCGGCGACACGCGGGATCATCCCTCGTTTTAGGCGGTTTGCCATGACTCGCAACTTTTATCGTCACTTACACAAAACTTCCATAATGCCGCCTGGGCCTGTGGTCCGCCACGCTCCAATTTCGGGCGAGGCGGCCGCTAACAACCTAGCTGAAAACCAGCTTCGTCCGACAAAACCCGGTGCCCGAGACTGGATGTTTTTCGGCCATGCCGCGGCCGGGGCCAACTTTGCGTTCTTCTCCACGCTCACCCCATCCATCCAGCCAACCCCAAACTTACATAAAATTTACTTGAATTGAATATTGCGTGAGCCGCGATTTGTCCGATAAGTATTGACCGATGCACGCCACGTGTGCCGATTCGACGTCCTATATCCCGAAAAATCACCTATTTGACCCGATGAAAACCAAATCCAATTCATTCCTTCGCCTCTCCGCCATCACCGTCGCCATCACCCTTGCCGCCCTGCCGTCCGCCCGCGCGGCGAACGCGACCTGGAGCACAACGCCCACCAACGTGGATTGGAACGTTGCGGGCAACTGGGACGTCCTGCCGACCACCGGCACTTCGTTGGTTTTTGGCAACTCCACGCAGACGACGCTCAACAACGACCTGACATCGGATTCATTCAATATTGCCGGCATCACTTTTAATGTCGGCTCGCCCGCCTATACGATTTCTGGCAATGCGTTTGCTCTCACCGGTGGTATTACCAACAGCAGCAGCAACCTCCAGACCATCAACGATGCGTTCAGCATGACAGCGGCGCGGACCTTCACGACGGTCGGCGGCATCACGCTCGGGGGCAACGTCACCGGCACTGGCGGCGGCATCACCAAGGCGGGAGCCGGAACCCTTTCCTTGACTGGTATCAGCAACGCTTGGACCGGCAACACCACGGTGAACGCCGGAACGCTCAACCTCAACGGAGGTTTCGGCGGCACCATCGGGAGCTCATCAAGTATCTTCGGCGTTGGATTGAACAACGGGGTCAACGGGGCCACGACCGCGGTCGGGACCGTAGCGACTGGGGCCGTGGCCAATATCGGCGGCGGAACATACACCTTGAGCCAGTTGTCGGTGGGATACACCAACTTCAACATGGCGGGAAGCGGCTGGCTGACCATGACCAACGGCACCATCACGGCGACTAACTCAACCGGCTATTTCGTCATTGGCGGCGAAAACCAAAAACCCGGCAATGGACAGCTTGGCATCGGCCAGGTGGATCTGTCGGGCAACAGCGTCATCAACTTCAACTACA
>JBAXBG010000149.1:0-9096 GCA_037142115.1 Verrucomicrobiota bacterium
CTGGCCTGCCTGCTGGTGACCAGGGTCCTGGCGGCCCCGCCCGCACCGGTTCCTCTGACCCGCGTCGCCGAGGTGCTCGCCCTGCCCAGCGCGCAAACCTCACTCGCCTTGCCGGTGCATATCCGTGGCGTGATCACCTGGCGCGCGTTCGATTTCGATTTCACGCTCCAGGACGACTCCGGCGGCATCTACGTCAATGTCAAAAAGGCGGTCGTCGACGGAATCTATCAGGGAGAGTTGGCGCTGCTGAGCACACTGCGCGAAGGCACCGAGGTCGAGTTCGAGGGCCGCAGCAATCCGGGCGGCAGTGCCCCGAACTTGCTGCCGGTGATGTTGCGCGTGCTCGGCACCAAGCCGCTACCGCAGGCCGTGGCGATGGACCGGGCGCGCTTCTTTAAGGGTGCCGACAGTTGCCGGCGGATCGAAGTCCGCGCCGTGGTGCAAGGCTTTCAAGCGACCGAGGACCGCTGGACGATTTTGTTAGACGCCAATCCGGGTCTCCTGATCTCCGATATTGCGCGTGCGGTGTGCCCCGATCCGGCCAAGCTCGTGGATGCCGAGATCCTTTTGCGCGGCGTGGCCATGACCCGCTTTAATACCCGCGGTGAAGTCACCACCCCCCGCCTCAATACCAATTTGCCCCAAGATCTCGTCGTCGAGAAACCCGCGCCGCCACCCGCCGCGGTGCCGCGGGTCTCGCTCAGCCGTCTGCAACCGTTCCGCCCCGACCCGCCCGGCCCGCACCGGGTACGCGTCGAGGGCACCGTCACCTTCTCCCTGCCGGGGCAATTTCTCTATCTCCAGGATGGGGACAACGCGGTGCGTGTTGAAACCAGCTCGTCGATCTCCTTGGCACCGGGTGACCGGATTGAGGCCATTGGCTTCGTCGAGATGATCCGTGAGATTGGGATGCTCCGCGATGCCACGGTGCGCCGGATCGGCGGCGTTCATCCCCCTGAGGCCGTCGACATTACCCCCGAGGAAATCATGGCCATCAATCAACAAGCCGTCGCCGCCGGCCAGATGGCACAACCGCATGATTTCGACGGCCATCTCATCCGTTTTCGTGCCCGCCTGCTGGCGGTCCAAGCCGACCCCGGCAGCCCGCAGCGCAGGCTCCTGCTCAAACGACCCGGGGGCGGCAGCGATGGTGCCAGCGGGCTGGTTCTGCAAGCCAATCTTCAGGGCGGCCCGACCATGGGCCTCGATGCCTTGCAGCCCGGCAGCGAGGTTGAGGTCACCGGATTGGTACAGCTGGCCTACGGCCTGCGTAAACATTACCGGTTCCTGCGCGTGCCCACCCAACTTGACCTGATTCTGCGCAGCCCGCAGGATGTGGTCGTCATCCAGGCTCCGTCGTGGTGGACGACGCAACGCCTGGTTGGTCTGTTAGGAGTGGTGATTCTGGTGCTGGCTGCGGCGATTGGCTGGAGCCTGCTGCTGGAGCGCAAGGTGCGCGGCAAAACCCTGCTGCTGACCAAGGAGATGCGCGCCCGGCGCGATGCCGCGGTCGAGTTTCAGGCGACCTTGCGCGAACGCAATCTGCTCGCCGCCAATCTGCACGACACCCTGCTCCAAACCATGGGCGGCCTCGGGTTCCAACTCGAAGCCTGCGAGGCCGAAGCGGAGTCCCCCGCGGCCCATGACCATCCGCCGGTTCACCTCGCCTTCGCCCGCCGCATGCTCGATCACGCGGTCGATGAGTTGCGCAATTCGGTCTGGACGCTGCGCAGTCTGCCGCTCGACGGGATGTCGCTGCCTGAGGCGTTGACGGCGGTCGCGCACCGCATGGGAGCGGGGCGCAAAACCCGGATTGAGGTGCGGGCCGATTCGATCCACGCCCGCGTGCCCGATTTTGTCGCCGGCAACCTACTGCTCGTGGCGCAGGAAGCGCTGCATAACGCCCTCAAGCATGCCGCGCCGAATACCGTGACCCTGGAAGTTCAGACCCTGGATTCTCCGCCGCGCATCTCGCTCGTCGTCTGCGACGATGGCACCGGTTTCAGCCCCGGTTCCTCACTGAACTCGGCCGACGGTCACTTCGGCCTGCTCGGGATGCGCGAACGCATGGATCGCCTGGCAGGCACTTTCCGCATCGACAGCGCGCCGGGCCAAGGCACCACCCTCCACGTCGAGGTGCCGCTCCACGCTTACGACGCCGAATTGGCCGATCGGCCAATCGACAGCGTGCCGCCGACTGCATAGAAAGGAGGGCAGCGCTTTTCGCTCCACCCCTGATTTCCACCGCCTTATTTACCCTAGCTGTGTCCCACCCCCTTCGCCTGATGCTAATAGACGACCACGCAGTGCTGCGCGCCGGGTTGGCCAATCTGCTGAATTTTGAACCCGGCCTGACGGTGGTTGCCGAGACTGACGACGGCGACTCGGCCTTGCGATTGTGGCGTGAGCACCGGCCCGACGTCACGTTGCTCGATCTCAGCCTAACCGGCAGGGACGGCATAGAAACGCTGTGCATGTTGCGCGCTGAGTTTCCCGAGGCGCGCGTGCTCATGCTCACCTCGTCCGAAGCCCAGGAAGACGTCCGGCATTCGATGCAGGCCGGAGCCTGCGGCTACGTCACCAAAAACATCCGCCGGGCCGAACTCGTCGAGGCGATACGCACCGTCCATGCCGGCGGCCAGCCGATGAGCGAGCACGTTGCCCGTCTGCTCACAACCGACGCCCTCCACAAGACCCTCACGCGCCGCGAACTCGAAGTGCTCGGGCTGGTCCGCCAGGGATGCACCAACGCCGAAGTCGGCAGGATGTTGCGGATCTCGGAGCGCACCGCCAAGGCCCACGTCTCTGTCCTGCTGGTTAAGCTGGACGCCTCCGACCGGGCCGAGGCCGTCGCCCGCGGCTTTGAGCGCGGCTTGCTCAAGATCTGATATGGGATGGACGTTTCCGGGACCGGCTCGGCGCTGCGTCCACTCGGCGTTGATCCCCCCAAGTGAATTTGTCCTGAGCCATCTCCCGATGAACTTCTCATTCAAGATGGAGGCGCGGAGCTGGTGACCTCGGAGGAGGCCTACCAGGAGCTCGCCTCTTACACCTTCAAGGATGAACACAAAGCCCGTGCTGGTTTCCGCGGGGAAGGTTCAGTGTTGGCAAATCCACCTTGTGGTCACTTGGCGCTCTTGGCGAGTTGGCGGCACATCAGCATTTTTCTCAGAAGGGTTAACGCCGGGTAATCATCAGCCGTCCGTGTGACGGGGCGTCCAGCGGCAGCCGCAACACGGCTTGCAGGGCGTATTCGGCATGCTCCTCCGAGATGGTTAGATCATACACGGAATGGCCCCAGAAATTCCGCCGCCGGACGGTGTTTTCGAGCTTTTGTCCGCGGGCGAGCAGGCTGATCGACTGGACATCGAGCTCCTTGCCGCCGTCGGGCACGAACTCCAACATATACACCCCGGCGTCCTTGCAGAAGGGCGTGAGGTCCAGATTCATCGTCGTCCAGTCGTTCTTGACGTTCTGCTCCGACCACTTCCCTAGCATGACGGGCTTGGTCGCCAGTTCCGTGGCCATTTCGTCGGGCGCCTTGTCGCCATAAACCGAATACGCCGCGAAATTTTTGATTAACGGCTCGCCCACGGCATTATGAATCCGCAGCCGGATCTTGGAAACTTCCACCGGCGCGAAGCGGTCGATCTTCTTGTGCCCGATCGCGGTGCCTTCGCACAGCTGCCGCCACTGGCCCGCCGCCAGCCCTTCGATGGCATACTCCCGGACCCGCTCGCCCTGCATGATCTCTTCCATCGTGATCACGTGGTCGATTTTAGCGGGGTGCCCCAGATCCAGTTCGATCGACTCGCCCTTGCCCGCGGTTTCCGCCACGCTCGTGCCGAATCGCTTGTTGATTTCGGCGCCGAACTCGGCGGCGCGCCGCACGTCGGACTCCGGGATCAGCCCGCTGGTGTCGGGCGTCTGGTTGAGCAGCAGCACCGCCCCGTATCCCACCGAGCGATAATACATGTTCATCAATTGATTGACGGTTTTGAGGGTCGGGGCGTTCTCCCGGCTCCAGAACCAGTCGCGGCGGATGCGCGCGTCGCATTCCATCGGCTGCCAGGCCTCGCCCCCGGGGTCGGAATCGTAACCCGTGGCACCCACGTTGGCTTTTTCCGCCGGCAGGGCGTTCCACATCGGATAGCGCACCTCCCCCTCTTCGTTGCCCACCCAGCGAATGGTGGAGAAACCGCGCGGCCCCTGCAAAATCATCGCCTTGGGCGTGTATCGCTTGAGGATGTCGTCAACCGGCACGACGATGCTGCCGTCGAACCAGACCTCGCTGATTTCGCCGTAGCGCGAGAGCAACTCGGTGAGCTGCTGGCGATAGATTGTGTTATAACGTTCCTGTTCGGCGGGGGTTTGCGCCTTGCCGCCCGGGACGATGCCGTGCTTGCGGTCGGCCGGACTCAGGTAGATCCCGAGCTTGACGCCGCGCTTGCGGCACGATTCCGCCAGGTCTTTGACCACGTCGCCCTTGCCGCCGCGCCAGGGGGTGTTCTTGACGCTGTATTCGGTGGTGTCGGTCTGCCACCAGCAAAACCCGCCGTCGTGCTTGGCCACGAAGATGATCTGTTTGGCGCCCGTCTTCACCGCCACGTCGGCCCACTGGTCGGTATCGAGCTTCTCCGGATTGATCGCCGAGAGCGGCGCGGTCAGGTTCGAGTGCTGCACGTTCTCCCAGGTCGCCGGGCCGAAGTGGATGAACATTTCAAGATCCATGTCGTGCCAGGCCGCTTGTTCGGCGGTCGGCCGGGCGCGCGGGCCGGGCTTCACTTCCTGGGCCGGGGCGGCGGAGACCATCGCCATCAGGGCGGTCATCGTTAGCAAGGTTTTAATCGTCATCTTCATCTTGGAGTGGTGGTGGTGGTGGTTCATTGGAATTTGATGTTACAGAACCGCGCATCCGGTGTTTACCGCGATTCGGTTTATTTGGATTGTGGCGGCTGATAGGGGGAGTCGAAGGGCGCGGAGCGCAGAAGCACGGGCTCCGGGTGATCGCAGCCATAAACCTGGTTCGGAGCAACGGTCAGTTGCCGCTGGCTGCCACCGGCGCGGAGGGTGATCTGCTGCGGTTGCGGGTTGATCCCCACCATTTCCAGGATCTTGCCGGCGGCGTCCGTCACCACGCGCGTCCCCGCCGTGCAGGTGAATAGCTCGCGGCCGTTGAGACTGCCGCGGAGCTGGCCATGCTCACACGTTAGTTGATAGATTGTGTCGTTCAATCGCTGGGTATAGGTGAAGTCGTGCCCGCCGGGGCGCACGCCGGAAAACCAGACGCGGTCCTCATCGATGTGGATTCCGTGGAGGTGCGCGGTGTATTCCAAGCAAGCCAGGATCAGCGGGCCGTAGCCGTCGGGGTTCGAGGCAGTTGCGTGGGCGGTTGTGACGAGTTCCAGCGGGAAGGTGCAGCCCTTGCGGGCGACGGCCTTGAGCAGGATGTCGCCGAGCAGGGTCACTTCCGCGAAGTGGCCGTAGTTTTCCAGGGCGCGGATCGCGCGCTGATAGGTAAGCGATTGGGGCAGGCCGGCCCAGTTGCCTCCCGGTGTGCCCACGTTCTTATACATGCGGTCGTTGGCCGCGATGGAGACCAGCGGCAACAGGGTCCAGAATTCAGCCGGGTTGAGCAGATGATACCGGACAAATTCATCGGCCATCGCCTGGGTGAACACGCCATGCCACATGCAGCGCAGATTGTTGTGAATGAGTTCGTCCAGGCGGCGGCCGGTGCGGTCGCGGTCGAAGCAGGCATGCCGTTCCGGCAGCCAGAGCCCGGCGATCAGGCGCTGGCGCACGTCTTCGGCCTTGCGCTGCCAATACGCCTCGCGCCCGTTGCCGAGTTCATGGGCGATTCTGGCCAGCGTGGCGCGGCCACCGTAGCTGTAGGCCATCACGTCCATCGACGCAAAGGGAGCCAGCATCTCATCGGGCGCTGGCGGCGGCAGCCCTTGGCCCTTCCTTTCACACCAATAATAAGCAAAGTCTTTAGGATCTTGAGGATTGGGAAGCCCCGCCGCCCCGGGCGGCTGATCGAAAGGCCAGCACGTTGGTGCGCCCCGCATGATATACCGCGTGCTGCCATCCTCCCCCGTGTCCCAGGTGCACCAGGTTTCAAGCAGGCCGTCATGGTTGGAATCACGGGTTTTCCACAGGTAGGCATCGAAGGATTCCAGGGAAGATTCTAACAATTCCAGGTATTGGCGGTCCTTGCCGGTCCAGAAATACATCTTCCAGGCGGGCGTCGGATAACAATAACCCGAGAACTCCCGCTCTTCGGTCACCAGGCCCAGCTTGGGCAGTTCCGTGAAATACTCCAGCCACTTGCCATCTTTGGAATATCCTTTGCGGGCGCGCTCGACGGACCTGATGCAGCCCGGAATGCGCCCGTCGGCCCGCTGGCCGAGCATGAAAATCAATTGGTTGTTGAGCGCGGCCTGCGGATCGCGCTTGGCATACATTTCCCCGCCCATCGGCTGGGTTTCGAGATAAACCGCGGCGTAACCGCCCCCTTCGACTAACACCTTCATCCCCGGCGAGATTGGATAGAGGTTCGCCGCCGCCTTGGCTTCGGCAGCGTCGAAGAGCTTCTGCAACTCCGCATCGCTGGTGCGGAAAGAAACGCCGGTTTGGCCGTGGTTGCGTTGCGCGATTTCCGCCACCATGGGCCGCGGCGGGATCATGCTTTGAGCCGCGCCATCGCCCGGAGTTGCCGGGGTTTGGGCGTGGGTCGCGGCGGCAAGCGCGAGAACGGCGAGGAGTGGGTGTTTCATGGCTGGTGTCATAGGCGTGCAGCGAGGCTCACTTATCGGACCGCCGTCCACGAGATGCTGCGGGCGACAAGTTGGCGGAAGTTCGGGTTCTCGTAGGCAAAATGGTCGTGGCCGAGTTGGAGGAAAACGACGCGCGACTTACCTTCGGCGCGTGTCCACATGAGCGGGTTGCCTGATTTTGGCAGCGTGGTCGTAAGCAACGGATGCACATCGGTGCCGACGCGGAATCCCCAGTAGATCTCATCGTGGATTGTGAAATCCTTCAGTCCTGCCGTGATCGGATGGCTTGGGTCGGCGATGACGACCGGAACCTCCACACCGTGGGCGTAACCGATCTTGTCGGTGACTTGCGACTGGTCCTTCGGCGGCACGGGGTAGCACCCGCCGATGATGCGCTCGTAGTCGGGCCAACCCTGAAATGAGCACAGTGAGTGATGCAGCACCACGAGGCCGATGCCACGTTCAAAGAGCGAAAGAATTTTGGCTTTTTGCGCGTCGGTGATCGTCGCCGTCATGTCATATAGCACGACTGTGCTGAAGCGGGTCAGGTCGTCTCGCTCCCAGGCGGTGGCGCCGGCTTTGGCATGTTCGGCGAAAGTGCAGGCGAGTGCCGAGTTTTCGCTGAAAACTTTGAAGAACGGTTCACGCTCGAAGCCGTGCCCGCCGGTGATGACCAAAACATTCGTCTTCTCCAGTGCGGGAATTGTTTGTGCTGATACTGCCGTAGGAACGGCCAGGCCGATGGCAAGGAAGAATGCGCAAATGAGTTTCATCTATGTGGATTTCGGGGATTTGCTGTTGGGATGAAGGCCTTTGAATGAGATCGCAATCAGAGGCCTGTAACCACATCCTTGCGGCGGGATTCGGGCGTGACTTTAAGATCCTGCAGTTTGCCGCCGCGGTATACGCCCTCGACGGTGGTGTTGCCGGGCGCATGGAGTTTGAAGCTCACGTTCCACTCGGCGGGCCATGCGGGAAGCACGTAAATCTTGCCGCCGCCGCTCTGCAGGACCATGTTTTGCAGGGTGAGCATGATGTTGCTGCCGTGGTCCTGGTCGGGGAGCCAGTCGTAGTTCGGTCCCCACATTGCCGGGAAACGAAAAGCGGCATGTGAGTTGAGGATCTTTTTTAGCAGAATGTCCCGCGCTTCGGCAGTGAGCCCGAGGATGGCCGCGCTCTGGCCGTCGTATTGCCAGCCGGTTGAGGATTTCTCGATGCGTTGGTGGAAGGTTGCCACGCCGGTGGCCAGATCCGGCAGGCCGACGCCATACAGGCGGAACGGCCACAACGCGTAGAGTTCGGGGTTCTCGCAGTTGTGGCGTGACGGGTCGAACTTCTCCGCCGGCTGAATGCGGCCGTCCCGGACGGGGATGGCGGGAGTGGCGGCCTGCATCTTTTTCCAGAATGCCAGGTCCGTTGCGGCGGCTGGTAGTTTGAGCAGGCGCGGGCACACGTCGGTTAGTCCCGCCACGCTCGGCAAATCGTTGGTCACGCCATACCAATAGGTCTCGATAGACTGGGCGGGGTTGATGATGAGTTTGCCATTGGCATCGCGCTGGAAGCGGGTGTCATAGTACCGCAGGACCGAGTTGGCCATGGGTATCAGCTCGGATGTTAGAAACTCCTTGTCCCCGGTGTGTTCATAGTAGTCGAGCATGAGCGCCGTGAGCTCCAGCCCCTGTTGCCAGGCGTATTTCCAATACGGGCATTGGACATCGTCGGGTGTGTGGCCGGCACGGTCCCATCCATAGTCGCGGTTGGCATAGCTGCCGAAGAGGGTCATGGTCTCCGGGAAATACGCGCCGCCCGCGCCGTGATAGAGTGTGGCGCGGGCCTCGCACAGGGCCAGCACCCCGCGATACATCCGGAACAGGGGTTTGAGTTGATCAAAATCGCCGCGCGCAAGCATCGGGAAGTACGGCAGGCGGGTGTTCTGCCACCAGTAACAATCACCCCACTTGCGCCAGTCCGCACTGAAGTCGGGACCGCCGCTGAGCTTCGGGTCCACGTTGAAAAGCGAGCCGTTGAACTTGATGGGATAATTGCCGCGTCCGGCGCAGGCGGTGATCCAGCGCTGGAGCACATACGCCTGGGTGGCATGCGATGGCGGCGGGCTGTCGTGGCCTTCCGCCTTCACCACCATGCCTTTGGAATCGGAGCGTTGCAGGTCAGGGGATGACGGGTCGCCCTCGACAAAGATCCAGCTCCGGTTCCAGAACGCGTTCCACCACGCCGCGGTGCGTCGGGCCGCGGTCTTGGCCATCACCGGCTGGGGGATTTGCCGCTGCCACGCGTCGATTGTCGGGGTTTGCGCGGA
>JBAXBG010000150.1:0-9076 GCA_037142115.1 Verrucomicrobiota bacterium
CCAGCCCCGCCGGACCGCGAGTCTCCAGACTCGCCCTCTTCCGCCAAACCTCCAGACTCGCCCTCTTCCGCCAAACCTCCAGCCCCGCCCTCTTCCGCCAAACCTCCAGACTCGCCCACTTCCGCCAAACCTCCAGACTCGCCCACTTCCGCGCCGATCACCGGGCCTGCCCCAGGCCGGCCGCAGGTTGCGGTTTTCCCGGACGGCAAGAAAATCGAATTGCCGCTGAACCGCGACCCTCGGGATGTTTTCGCCGATTGGTTGCTCGCTCCCAATAACCCCTGGTTGGCGCGCAATATCGTCAACCGCTACTGGGCCTGGCTGCTCGGGCGCGGCATCATCCATGAACCGGACGATATCCGGCCTGACAATCCAGCCAGCAACCCGGCCTTGTTGGCCTATCTCGAGGGCGAACTGGTCGCCGGGCACTACGATCTGAAGCGTCTTTGCCGGCTGATCCTGAATTCGCAGACGTATCAGCTGTCGTCGGTGCCCCGGTTTCTCACGCCCGCGGCCGCGGCCAATTTCGCCAGCTACCCGCTGCGCCGGTTAGACGCCGAGGTGTTGATTGATGCGATCAACCGCATCACCGGCGCGTCGGACCTCTACACCAGCGCCATTCCGGAGCCATTCACTTACATACCCGAAGACCAACCGGCGATCGCCCTGCCGGATGGCAGCATCACCAGTCCGTTCCTGGCCTTGTTCGGGCGGTCGGCCCGCGCCACCGGCATGGTCAGCGAGCGCGATAATAAATCGCTCCCCGCACAATGGCTGTATCTGCTCAACTCCAGCCACATCCAACGCAAACTCGAACAAAGCGCCAAACTGAAAGCCGTCCTGGATCCGTCCCACAAACCGGAAACCATCATCGATGAGCTCTACTTGACGATTTTGTCGCGTTTTCCCACTGTCGAAGAGGTACAGATCCTCGCGACGTATGGTCAGGTGCAACCGGCCAGACCTGCCAATCCGTCCGCCCCGCCGATAGTGGTGAAACGGCGCGAAGACTGGCTGGACCTCGCCTGGGCGCTCATCAACAGCACCGAGTTTCTATATCGCCACTAACTCAACTGTCACGAATCCCATGAGCACCCAACCCCACCCGACCATTGCCAGCCCGCTGGGCCTCAACCTGAGCTTGGGTCACTCGCTCAACCGGCGCGAGGCGATGCGGCTCGGCCTGTTCAGCACGGCCGGGATGTTGTGCTCCCATCAGGTGGTCGCTGGTGCCGCCGCCCCGTCGACCCTATCCGCCGCCGCCCCGCGGATCCAGGCCAAAGCCAAGTCGGTCATCCAGATTTTTCTGTGGGGCGGGATGTCACACATCGACACCTGGGATCCAAAGCCCGACGCCGGTTACGACTACATGGGCGAGTTCCGCACCGCGATCCCCACCAATGTGGCCGGCATCCAACTTGGCGAGTTGTTTCCCAATCTGGCCAAACAGGCTGATAAATATTCGCTGATCCGCAGCATGACTCACCACAACAATGGTCATGAAACGGCAGCCTACCTCATGCAAACCGCGCACGCCCCCGGCGAACGGCTGGCCTATCCGAGCGTCGGGGCCGTGTTCTCACACTTCAAGAGCCCGGCCTACAAGGGGCTGATTCCGCCCTATGTGGTGCTGACCCAACCCCAGGGACGGTTTTCCGAGGAGGGGTTTCTCGGGCCGAAAATGAAGCCCTTCGCCACCGGCGGCGACCCGAATGCCGCCCGCTTCGAAGTCGAAGGGGTGATCTCGCGCGGCATCACTGATGCCCGCCAGCTGTCGCGGCGCGAGTTGCTCAGAAAAATGGACACCATGGGTGCCGCCATGGCCGCCAGCCCGCAACTCGCCGCCTCGGAGGAGGCCAAGAAACAAGCCTATGAATTGATCCTCGGGCAGGGCCGCGATGTCTTCGACCTGTCCAAGGAGAAACCCGACCTGCGCGACCGCTATGGCCGCCACACCTTTGGCCAGGATTGTCTGGCCGCGCGCCGCATGGTCGAGGCCGGGGTCCCGTATGTCGTCATCAACTACCCCGGCGGCTGGGACACCCACAGCAACCATTTTCCAACCATGCGCAAGCAGTGCCCGCAACTCGATCAGGGCCTCGCCATGCTGCTGAAGGACTTGCAGGACCACGGCTTGCTCGACACCACCATCGTCTGGTGCTGCGGTGAATTCGGCCGCGGTCCCAAGATCGACTGGCAACCGCCGTGGAATGGCGGCCGCAACCACTACGGCAATGTCTTCACCGCGCTCGTCGCCGGCGGCGGCTTCAAGGGCGGGCACGTCGTCGGATCGTCCGACAAGCGCGCCGAAGAAGTGCAGGACCGACCGGTTTACCCGGTGGACCTGCTAGGCAGCATCTATGCATTGAGCGGCATCGACACCAAGACCCGGCTGCCCCACCCGATGGGCACCGAAGCCTATGTGCTGCCGTCCGCCACGGAAGGTGCCAAGTCCGGCGGGCTCCTAACTGAAATCATGTGATGAGCCGCCAACCTCACAGCCGCAGGCATCCTGATCCCGCCGGAAACTCAGCGATCTTATGCCATGCATGCCCGCGCCACAGCGGGCCGGGCATCCTGCTGCTGAGCTTGCTGCTGGCTTTGGCCATCGCTCCGGCGGCGCGCGCCCAAAAGCGGCCCTACATCGGCTATGTTTATCCCGCCGGCGGCCAGCAGGCCACCACGTTTCAAATCAAGTTAGGGGGACAGGACCTCGATGACGTCAACACGGTGCTCGTTACCGGGTCGGGCGTCACCGCCCGGGTCGTCGAGTATTACCGGCGCCTGGGAAATCAGGAGGTCCAGTTGCTCAACGAACAACTCAAGGAGTTGCAGCGCGTGCCTGCCGCCGCCCCGACGATGGCCCCGACGATGGCCCCGACGATGGCCCCGACGATGGCGGCGGAGCCACCGCCGGCGGCATCCGGCAAGCCGGCTGCGGGGTCAGACCGAATTGCCAAAATCGAGCAACGAACCCTGGAATCAGTGCCGGCACCCGCATGCGCGTCGCTCGCCAGCATCGTCTTGGTGGAGGTCACCCTCGCGTCCGGTGCCCCGCCCGGGTCGCGTGAATTGCGCTTGGCCACGGCGCGCGGCGTGTCGAACCCGCTGCGGTTTGAGGTCGGCCAACTGCCGGAATCCACCCGCAAGCCGATGATCTCAGCCACCCTCCAGGTGCTCGGCAAGGAAGCCGCCGCCCTGCGCAAGCGCCCGGCCGAGGAGGCGGAGAAGCGCATCACGGTGCCCTGCACCGTCAATGGTCAGATCGCTTCCGGCGAGGTCAACCGCTACCGCTTTCAAGCGCGCAAGGGCCAACGGTTGGTGATCGCCACCCAAGCGCGGCAGCTGATCCCGTATCTCGCCGACGCCGTGCCCGGATGGTTTCAGCCGGTGCTCGCGCTGTATGACGCTGGTGGGCGGGAAGTCGCCTATGCCGACGACTACCGGTTTCAACCCGATCCGGTGATTTTCTATCAAGTGCGCCGCGACGGTGAATACGTGTTTGCGCTGCGCGACGGCATCTACCGCGGGCGCGAGGATTTTGTCTATCGCATCAGCGTGGGCGAGCTGCCCTTCGTGACCAGCATCTTCCCCATGGGCGGGCCCGCCGACGCCCCACGGCCGCCGAGCATGGCCGGCTGGGGGCTCGACGGGGCAAAGCTGAGCGCCCCGGCCGCGGCCACTGGTGCCAGAGTCATCGAGCTCGCCGCCACCAAAGCGGGGTATCTCTCGAATCGCATGCCCTTCGCGCTGGATGCTCTGCCCGAGCAACGCGACTGGGAGCCCAACGACTCGATCGCAAACGCGCAGAAGGTCACCCTCCCGGTCATCGTCAACGGCCACATCGACCGGCCGGGGGACTGGGATGTGTTTCAATTCACCGGCAAGGCCAATGACTCGCTCGTCGTCGAAGTGCTGGCCCGCCGGCTTGGCTCCCCGCTGGATTCGGTGATCAAACTAACTGATGCGGCGGGCAAGGTTCTGGCCTTCAACGACGATTGCGAGGATCTGACTGCCGGGACCAACACCCACCACGCGGATTCCTATCTGATGACTCAGCTGCCTGCCGACGGCACTTATTTCGTCCACATCGGCGACACCGCGCGTCACGCGGGCGAAGAATTTGGCTACCGCCTGCGACTCAGCGCGCCGCGCCCCGATTTTGAACTGCGCGTGGTGCCCTCGAGCGTGAGCTTGCCCATCAACGCCTCCGCCACTGTGACGGTTTACGCAGTGCGCAAGGATGGCTTCACCGGCCCGATTCAACTGTCCCTGAAAAATCCGCCGGCGGGATTTGGGGCCGCGCCGGTGGTCATCCCAGCCAACCAACCGCTCGCCAAGCTGACTATCAAGGGAGGGGCGTCGCCGACGCCGGCCCCCGTCCTGCTTGCCGTGGTGGGCAGCGCCCTGCTTGGCACGCAGCAGACTGTCCGTGATGCGGTGCCTGCCGAAGACCGGATGCAGGCCTTCCTGTGGCGGCATCTCGTGCCCGCCCAAGACCTGCCGGTTCTCGTTTTCGACCCTAAATACCAGCCGTCACCGAAACGCATGGCTCCCGCCCGACCGCCTCCCTTCGTGGGTCCGCCGCACGTCGTGCAATCGCCACGGTTCGTGGGGCCTCCGTCGCCGGGCGGCCTCGCCAAGCCCAAATTCTCCAAGCAACAAATCGTCGGCCGCTTGCAACAGCTCAAGCACCTCTACGAAGAGGACCTGCTCACCGACGCGTTCTATGACGCCAAAGTCACCGAATGCGAAGCCGGTCAGTGAGGACACGGCTAATGAAAGAAGTGGAGCGTAGCAGATTCGAACTGCTGACCCCCTGCATGCCATGCAGGTGCTCTACCAACTGAGCTAACGCCCCGTAACGGGTGCGCGGAGGTTTACCGGCGGACTTGCGAATGGGCAAGCGGATTTTATTCAAAATGTGCGATTTTTTTCCGATCGATGAAATGTGGGGTCAGGGACGAATGACGCGTACTTAACGGGCTGAAGATTCCGTCTGAAGGCGGGGCTACATACCTCCCCGGGAAACGTCGCTTCCAGCGTAGGTAGCCCCACCTTTAGGCGGACGCTGAATTAATCCGATTGGTCCCGAATGGCGCTCACTTCACGGGACGAGCGCCAAAGCGGTCATTGCCGGCCGGTGCCGGGCGCCGCCTCGGGCGTCTGCTTGGTGAATTCGAGAAACTGGTCCCTGGCGCCGTCGTATAGGGTTAGAACCAGGCCGTCCGGGGAGGACTCTCCTACGAACGAGAGCGCGATGGTCTTGAGATTCGATTCGGTGGGATCGATGGCGAGGCCGAAAACCTCGCTGGTCTTGGAGTTACCGTCCGAAACACTGCCCACCGGCAGGATCCGCGAGGTCGCCTTGAAACTCTTGAACCCGACAAACGCGTAATTGAAGTTTCCCGAATCGGGCAGCATCGGGAAATTGCTGACCTCGGCCGAGCCATCGTCCAGAAGCACGATCGAGGGAACCGGTTGCTGGGCAATGATCTTGGCATTGAGACCCTCCTCGACCTTGTCCACGTTGACCACGGCCAAGGTGTAGGTGCCGCTGGCCTGAGCGGTGGTGGGCTTGTGCTTGAGCAGGCGGCGGGCGAAGGCGTTGTTGTCGCAGCCGGTGAGCGCCAGCGCGCCGAGCAGCGCCATGATCGTTAGAGGGGATTGCATTGGTGTGGGAAGCGGGGTGGGGTGATAGCCCCAGCACGGATTGTGCCGGGCGCGCGGGTTATTAACGGCCCGGAGCGGTTCTTTCTAGCAAAATTGACGGGGAAAATCGCCGGTCGCCACCACGCGTCTCACTTGGCCTGGGCGGCCGACTCGACCAGATCGGCGGCGGGCAGCACCACGCTGGAGGGCATCGGTCCCTGGCTGTCGCTGTCGCCCTTGGCGCTGAAGCGGTTGATGCCGAGGCCGAGGAATTTGCCGGCGGTGTTGAAGACCGGCATGCCGAGTGCCTGACTGCCGAGTTTGCCGAAGGTGCGGGGTTTGTGGATCAGGGCGATCACCTCGTTGGTCATGACCACCGGTTCGCGGTTGAGGTCCTTGCCCAGGCGGCCCAGCACAATCACGTCGTCAAGCACGGCCATTGGCGCGTTGTTGGCGATGTCGACCGGGGTGAGTTTCACGGCCGCGGATTTTTCCGGGCGAATGAACGCCAGGTCGAGGTCCGGATCCTTGAAGGCGACTTTGGCCGGCACTTCCGAGCCGTCGGGCAGCAAAATCTTCACCTCCTTGGTGGTGCCCTTGGCGGAAATCTTGACCGGTCCTTTGGGGCCGTTCATCGACCGACCGTCGATCATGGACGCCACGTCCAAGGTCGAGAGCGGCACTACGATCAAGCCATCGGCACCGATCACGGTGCCCAGGATCTCGACCTTGCGTTCCTCCTTCTTGACCGGGTTGTCGCCGGCGGTCAGCTCGATTTCCACCACCGCGCTAAGGAACAGCACCGAATCCTGGTGGGCGGACGCGAGGGATTGGGCCTGGGCCTTGAGCGGGCCCTCGGCGGCGGTGAGTGACGGCGCGGCGAACAGCAGCGTGGCGGCTAACAATGGATATTTCATGGGATGGCGGGAGACTGAAATCTTACCAGGTGGGTTCAAGTTCGATGTAGCGGGAGGTGATGCCGCGGCGGACGAACATGACGATCGGACTGCGGGTGTTTTTTTCGAGGTCGGCAAGCACCGATTTCAAGGTTTCGATCGAAGCCACCGCCTTGCCGTCGATGGCCATCAGGATGTCGCCGGTGGCCAGGCCGCCGAGCGCAGCCCAGCCGGCCGGGAGGATGGTGGTGACCAACACGCCCGTGAAATCATCGGGCAACTTGCGCGTGACGCGGTCTTCCTGGCCGAGATCGCGGGCATTGAACTCCAGGGTCTTGCACTCGTGGGATGCCAGATCGGCGGTGCCCTCGTGCCCGGTCGCCAGCACCACCTTGACTGTTAGATCGGCCGTGCCCCGTCGGACCGAGAGCGTGATTTCGCTGCCGATGCGGTATTGGCGGATGAGCGACTCGAACACGTCGGCCTCTTCCGGGCGCGAGGCGGGAATCACCGTGCCGTCGAGCTTGAGGAGCAGGTCGCCGGTTTGCAGGCCGGCCTTGTCCGCGTTGGTGCCGGGATGCACCCGGGTGACCCGCACGCCCTTGGCACCCGCAATGCCCAGCGCGGTGGCCAGATCAGAGGAAATCACCTGGGTGTCGATGCCGAGCCAGGCTTTTTTGGCGATCCCGGGCTTGTCGGCATCGGGCTCGGGGCCGATCTTTACGACGGTTAGATAGCTGAGGCCGTCGTGCTCGTAGGCGATGAGGGCCGGCACCGGTTCGGTCTTGCCGGAGGTGATCTGCTGGCTCACCGCGACCAGCGCCGCGAGGTCGGGCGTCGGCTTGCCGGCCACCCCCACAATCAGGTCGCCATCCTGGATGGAAGGCTTGGCCGCGGCGGCCGCACCGCCCGGACGCAGGCTTTGCACCAACACCGCGTTGCGGTCGGCGCGCAGCAGTTCCTTGGCTGCCAACTCGGTGAGGTCGCGCGCGGTGATGCCCCATGACAGCAACTCCTTTTCGCGCGGCTCGGCGGGTTCGCGCTCGGCGGTGGTGACCTGCCACGTCATGGGCTGTCCGTCACGCGTGCCTTCGAGCGCGAGCACTGAACCCACCGGGCTTTCTAACAACATCCGGTTGACCAGCGGGATGTCCTCCAGGGCCCTGGAGGCGGCGATCTCCACGCCGTTGCAGCGCGTCAGGATGTCGCCGGCCTTGAGGCCTGCGGCGTCGGCCGGGGTGCCGCGGATCACGCCCCCCACCAGCACTCCGCTGTGGGCGGTGGAGCTCTTGAGCAGTGGCTGGGCGCTCATGCCGATCCAGCTGCGCCGCACCTTGCCGGTGGCGATCAGCTCGTCGGAGACTTTTTTCGCGAGATTGGACGGGATCGCGCCGCCCAGGCTGCCGATGCCCACTTCATTGACGCCGACGATTTCGCCGCGGAGATTGACTAACGGACCGCCCGAGTTGCCGGGGAAAATCACCGCGTCGTGGCCGATCCAGCGCACCAGTTCGCCCACCGCCTCGCCGTCGAGGCGCATTGCCCCGCCGGGAGCGATCATCTCGGTGTTGGCCACGATCCCTTGGGTGACCGACTGGGAGACCCCGGCAGGACTTCCCATCGCCAGCACCACATCGCCCACCCGCAGCCGCGAGCTGTCGCCAAAACGCGCCACGGCCAGCGGCGCCTGCGGATCGCGCAGGTCCTTCTTGTCGATCTTGAGCACCGCCAGATCGGCCAGCGGATCGGTGCCCACCAGCGTGGCGCGCACCTGCTGGCGGTCGGCCAGGCGCACCGTGATGCGGGTGGCCCGGCCCGCGACGTGATGGTTGGTTAGAATGAGGCCGTCCGCTGAAATGATCGTGCCGGATCCGCTGGCGCGGCCTTTTTGCATCCGGCCGCCGCCGCCTTCCTCATAGACCACGTGGATTCTAACCAGGGCAGGGTAGACCGCCTGCACCGCGGCCTCCACCTGCGGATCCACCGCCGCCATGGCCTGCGGGCCAAACCAGGAAACCGCCAGCGCGGCGGTGAGTAGGGAACGAGACAAGTGGGTCATGGCGTTAGGGAAGCGCGGCACGGCCGGCGTATCAACAACGAAACCGCCGCCGCGTCTTGTCTGGCGATCTGGCGGGGGAGGCCGGGCTCCCCGGGGCCGCCCCGGGCGCCAAGTCTCCCGATTCTGGATGCGACCGCATCAACCATCCGTGCGAGGTGTGCCGCGGGACATATCGCCGAATGGCCGCTCCACCCGCGAGCAGAACCAGTGCTTGTTGGCCGGCGTGATGAAATCTATTTCTGCCTGATATGACTCGCAATCAACTACACGCGGCGGGATATGCGGAGGCATTGAGGGGGCACGCGCCGTATTACACGCTCTACAGGATGGTGCGCGACCAGGTCGGCCAGACGGTCACGGCCGAAGGGGCCACGGTCTTGGGCTGATGACGGACCGCGAGTCTCCAGACTCGCCGGCGCAGCGGGAGTCCATGAAGTGCGAGTCTGGAGACTCGCGGTCCGGACTCGCC
>JBAXBG010000151.1:0-9057 GCA_037142115.1 Verrucomicrobiota bacterium
GGTTTGGCGACCGGGGTGACGCGATGACGGCGGGTTTTGCATGGCACTCAGCGCGCCTGCGGCGGCTTGGGTGAGGGCCTCGGCCGCGGCGCGGGCGTGGCTGGCTGCGACAGGCGGCGTGGCGGTGGCGGCTTGGGCGGCTTGGCGGAATGCCTCGGCAAGCGGCTGGGCGGGCACCGGTGCCTGCTGATCCCCGGCTTTGCGGTCAGCGGCTTGGGCCGCCTGGCGGGTGAATTCCGCCGCGGCCTGATCCAAGCGGGTGGCGGTCTGTTGGAGTTGTTGCGATGCCTGGAGGTGCTGGGCCGCCGCTTCGGCCGGCTTGTTTTGGGCGGCGGCCTGGGCCGCTTGTTGCGCCTGGGCGGCGGCCTGTTCGGCGGATTGAGCGGCTTGTTGCATCGGACCGGACGGCCCGTTGACTTGCGGGGTGGCGCGGATGTCGGCGGCGAGAGCGGCAGCTTCCTTGGCGGCGGCGGTGGATGGATCGGTCGGCTCCGGCCGATCCGAAGATTTTTGCTTGAGAGCGTCCTGGGTGGCCGCTTGGGCGCGGGCCTCGGCGGCGAGTTGTTGGGCGGCTTGCGCTTGTTGCTCGAGGGCGGCGGCTTGCGCTTGCGGTTGTTGTTGGGCCTGCTGGCGGATGGCCTCGGTCATGTTCTGCTGTTGGGGTTGCCACGGCCGGGACGGATCCGGTTGGGCGTTGGCCTGCTCGGCCTGGCGGGCGAGTTCGCGCTGCTGTTGCTCGAGCTCCTTGAGTTTCGCGTAGTCCTGGAGTTGCGGGTCGTGGCGTTGGATTTGCTCGCGCAGTTTTTCCAGCTGGCGCTCGGCTTTTTCGGCCTCCTGGCGGGCGGCGACGGCGCTTTGCTCGCG
Organism: Verrucomicrobiota bacterium; assembly: GCA_037142115.1. Lineage (GTDB taxonomy): Bacteria > Verrucomicrobiota > Verrucomicrobiia > Verrucomicrobiales > Akkermansiaceae > Luteolibacter. Next base: position 865 of record JBAXBG010000151.1, read on the forward strand.
CTGTTGCGGTGAGTCCTGGAGCGGCGCGTTTTCTAACAACTTTTGGGCCTCTTCGAGGGTTTTGGCGGCCTGCTGGATCTGCGGGACGAGGGCGGCCTGCACCGATTGCTGGATGCGTTCGGCGAGGTTGGTGAGTTGGTCATGGGCTTGGGAGAGTTGTTCGCGGGCTTGGGCGAGTTCCTTGCGGGCGTCGTCCGGGAGTTTCTCGCGTTGCAGGTCCTGGCGGCGGCGATCGATGGTTTCGCGGGCATGCTGGACCTTCTGGCGCGCCTGTTCGAGGGATTCACGCACATCGGCTTGGGCGGCGGCGATTTCCTGGCGGGCGAGCGAGGGCGCGCCGGGGTCGAGGCGCAGGATCAACCACTCGCTGGTGCCGACGTTCGGTCCGCCCAACCCGGCCGGGCGCGAATCCTCGACGCGCAGCCGGAGCTTGAACACATGCGCTTGCGGCCAGCGGCTGGCCAGGCTGCCCAGGGCTTGTTGGAGGCGGCCGTGCCACAGCGGGGTGGCCGCGCGATCCACGCGCAGCGGCGCGGCGGCGGGCAACAGGGCGGTCTCGCCCCGTTCCGTTAGAACCTCCAGTTGTGCGGTGCCCAGCCCGATGTCGTCGCTGACCTGATAGTCGCGTTCCAGCAGATCGGCGGGTTGCAGGCGCATTTCCTGCGGGAGCGCACCGAGCCATTTCACCTCGGGCGGAGCGTCGGCGCGCGATTCGATGCGGAACCGGGCGGCTTCGAACTCGCGCTTGAGCCGGTGGCCGAGGACCACCCGGCCGGTGCTGTGGCCGGTTTTTTCCAACGTCCAGAGCGCCGCCAGGGATCCGCCGTCGGCCGCGTGCTCGAGGGAGCTGGTGCCGGCCGGTTCGTCATCGATTTCCAGGCGCGCGGTGGCCACCGGCGTGTTGAGTTTGGCGCGCAGCTCGACCTTGCTGCCGGTGAGGGCGGCGATGCCGTCGCCCAGCGTTTGTTCGCGCGGCGGCCACCCGGTGTAGGCGGGAAAAACCAACCGGACCCGCACGTCGGTCAGGCGCGGCTGCGGCCAGACCGTGACCTTGAACCGGTCGCTGATGTCGCGGCCGGCGCGGACCTGATAGTCAAAACTCCGGTCGGCGCGGCCGAGTTGATAGAACGCGCCGCCATCGCGCGCCGCCATCGGCATCGCGGTGGGGGCGCCTGCGGCCAGGTGCAGGACGATTTCCAGCGGCGGGTGGGGGGACCCCGAGTGGCGGGCGGCGATTTCGAGCGCATCGCCTTCGAGCAACTCGACGGACCCCGGGGTGACGGTGAGGCGGCCTGCGGCATTGCCAAGCTGCGAGGTTGGCAGCAGCGCGCGCGCCACGTGGCGCGCCGTCACGGCCGGCCACACCGCAAACATCGCGCTCCAGACGAACAACAACGCGGCGGCGGGCCACAACCATTGGCGGGTCAGCCGGGTGCTGATTTCCGTCCGGGGATCGATTTGGTCGAAATTGGCGGACGCCTCGCGGGCGAGTTGATCGATGAGTTCGGAGGACATCCCGGCGGTGCCGGAGCCGGCCACCTCGAGCACGGTGCTGACGCGCTCGTCGAGTTCGGGGTGGCGGGTTTCCAGCCAGCGGGCGATGCGGATCAAATCCAGCGGCTGGTGCAGCGGCGCCCACCAGCCGATTTTGGCGGCGGTGGCCACGGCCGTGAGCCAGGTGAGCGGGCACAACCACCGGACGAAGGTGGGCAGTGGTGAGCAGGTGACATCCAGGAGGACGAGCGCCAACAGGCCGGCCAGGGCGGTGACGCCGGTGATGAGGGCGCCGCGGGTGCCTAGCAGGCGGCGGATGCGTTGGCGCAAGCGGCGCAGCCCGTGTTCGAGGCGCGGGTCGATGGGAGTGGTGGATGGAGTGTCCATAATTGAGGGATCAGGGAAGCCCGGCGGTGCGGCGCAACCACCATTCCGAGGTAAGCACCAGCGCGAGGATGGCAAAAACCAGGGCGTTGTCCCACAGCGGAGTTTCGCGAATCTCCTGCTTCCTCGCCCCCTCGGTTAGAAACAACGGCAGCAGCGAGGCGATTTCCCCCGGAGCCACCACTTTGCCCCCCGACGCGCTGGCGGCTTGTTCCAACAGGGGACGGTCGAGGGTGGTGTCGGCCAGTTCGAGCGAGCCGCGGGAGCCGACAACCCGGAAGCCGGTGGTGAGCGAGTCCTTGCCCTCGGCCGTCAGCAAGGCGGTGGCCTGGGTGCCGGCGAGGCGCACGGTGAACGTGCCGGGCGAGCGGATCGGCGGGCATTTGCCTTCGTGGAGGCCATTGGAACCGGCCGCCGGAACTAACGGGACGGTGGCGGTCACCCGGCCGTCGAGGAGGATCTCAGCGCGCAACGACGGATCGGCCAGCGGGTTGAGATTGGCGTCGCGCAGGCGGGCGGTTAGGGTGATCGGATCGTCGGTGGTGTAGGTGAGCTGATCGGTGCCGAGGGCGATGTGGTCGGAGCCGGCACGCAGCAGGGGACCGGCACCCCAGCGGATCAGGTTGCTCCAAAAGCGGTGGTGGTGAAGGTCGCCGGCGCCTTCGCGCAGGCGCCAGGATCGGTCGGTGAGGACCGCGGCGACCTTGCCGTTGCCGGTCTGGCGGGTGACCAGCAGCGCGCGTTTGGCTTCGAGCTCGCGGTGGCGGGCGAGGTCGTCGAGCGCCGCGTTCAGGGACTGGGAATCATCGGCAACCGCGCTGGCGGCGGCGTCATCGGTGGCGGTTAGGAGGATCGCGGCACCGTCCTTCACGCTGACCACCGGCTGGCGCCATTGCAGGGCGGGAAAGGAGGCCCAGACGGCCTCGTTGGCCAGCGACCCGGCGGCGTGCTGGGTGAGCGGGTGGTGGCGGCCTTCGGCGGTTAGGGAAAACCGGAACGGCGGACTCACGTCGCCGGGCCCCGCCGGAAGGTTCCATCCGGGGTCAAGCGGCAGGAGGTCGCGGGCGGTCGGGGACTCCAGCGCGCGGGGCATGTGGTTGGGCCCGGCGACCATGACGAGCAGCGCGCCGCGCTCGTTGACGCAGCGGGCAATGATGTCCCAGGTGTCGTTGGAAATGGCCTCGGGCGGCAGGTCGCCCAGGATGATGACGTCGAACTTGCGCCAATCCGCCTCGCTGGCCGGCAGGCGGGTGGCGGCGGCCTGGCTGAACGGTCGGGTGGCGGAGGCGGCGACATCGAGCGGGCTTTGGCCGGCGACTTGATCCGGGTGGAGCAACAGCCACTGGAGGTGGATGGATTTGTCGCGGCCGTAGAACAGGTTGCGCAAGTAGCGGAATTCCCAGCGCGGGACGTCATCGACGAGCAACACGTGGGTGCGCGCCTCGGTGATGGTGGTCTCGAAGGCCCATTTGTTATTGTCGTGGAACCGCTCGCCGACGAGCGGCGGGATTTCGATCTGATAGCCGTCGGTCCCGCCCTTGTCGGGAAGGTGGACGAACTTGACCTCCTCGCGGTAGCGGTCCAGCGGGATGGCGAGGGTCTTTTCTTCTATCAATTTCCCGTTGCAGGTCAGCTGCACCTTGGCTTGCTTGCCCTGATAGCCGTCGAACTTCAAATCGGCTGCCACCCGCAGCCGGTCGCCGAGGTGGATCGCATCGGGCGAGCGCACCGCGAGCACCGCGGCGTCGCGCGGCGGGTTGGGGCTGCCGACGGCGACGATGCCCAGCGGGGCGTCGAGGATGCCGAAGCGCCGCGCGCTGTCCTCGACGCGGGCCGGGCGGTTGTGGCGCCCATCGGTTAGAAGCAAGGCGCCGGCCAGTTCGTCGGGCGGGATTTGTTCGAGCACCGCGTCGAGCGCGGCGGCGATATCGGTGGCCTGGTTCCAGCCCTCGGCGGGCGCGCGGGTGTCGGGTTCCGGGCTGCGGGCGAAGTGGATTTCGCGGATGCGGGCGTGTTCGCCGAGCTGGGTGAGGATGGCGGATTTGGCGACGGCCTCGCGGGCCAGGGTGGTGCGCGAGCGGTCGGTTCCCTCGTCGACGAGGTCCATCGAGGCGGATTGGTCCCAGAGCACGGCGATCTGGCGGTCGAGTTGGCGCTTGACGGTGCGGACGAAGGTCGGCTCTAGCAGGATCCAGGCCAGCACCGCCAGCGCGGTGAGGCGCAGCGCGACTAACTGGCGGGTGCGGCGGCGCGGGAGGTGCTGGGATTCGTAGCGGTATAGAAACACCAGCAATTCCACAGCCAGGGCGAGGACGCAGGCAATGGCGACGGGCGACCACGCCGGGGTGATCCGCACGACGGCACCCAGCGCGCTGAGCACGACCCACAACCCGGCGGCGACGGCCACGACCCGCGCCACGCTTGGCCACCATGCGCGCGGATTCACCGCGAGCCTCCTTGTTCCAGGGCACCCGGCAAGGCATCGCCGAATTCGACGCGGAGGTCCTCCCCGGCGCGGCGTGAGCGGGAGATCCAGCGGGCGAGCGCGGTTTCCAACAACAGCAGAGCCGCGGCGGCCAGGGCCATGGTGCGGGCGATCTCGCGGCCGAAGCCGCGGCCCGAAAGCACGGCGAGCGCGTCGGCGGTGGATTGGGGCAGGATGACATCGGCGCGGGCCCGCAGTTGGGCCAGATCGGCGGGGGTCAGCGGGTCCAGGCGGCTCTCGGCGATGTCGCCGCGCACGACCACGGGCAGCGGCGCGGTGCCGGGGGATCCGGTGATCGATTCGCGCAGCTCGGGCGGCAGATTTACCTGATAGAGCCCCGGCGCGGCGGAGCCGTCGATGCGGAGCTCGCGGCCGCGTTTGCCTTGCAGCAGGATCGCCTGGCGGGTGCGGCCGAGCGGATCGATGGCGTCATAGGTGGCGGGCTTGGCCTCGCTGGCGGGGATCCAGGCGGAAGGCGGGATGATTTGGCGGCCGCCACCGGGAGGGGTCCAGAACAGCCGCGCGTAGGCCAGGCCGTTGACTTCTTCATACAGCGCCTCGAAGGCGACCGGCTTGCCCGCTTCGAGGCGCATCCGTCCGGTTTGCGGCGATTGGCCTTCGTGTTGTTCCAGGAGGGTCTGGTCGGCGATCTTGACGCTCAGGGAGTCGTCGGCTTCCGCCTCAAACAGATAGTCCCCGGTGATCGGCGGCATCAGCGTGGCGCGCCATGACACCGAAAAGTTGTCACCCGGCAGGTTGCGCGCCGGACCCTTGTCACCCCAGTCGAAGTTGATCGCCGGATCGACCCGCTCTAACAACGGTCGGGCGCGTTTGTCCTTGGGCCGGAAATAGCGCGCGCTGAGTCCGCCGGCCGAGCGGGAATCCAACATGACCGACGGGTTCCAGGCGGGATCGAGATTCCAGTTCACGCCGCCGCCGGCGGCCCAGGCAACGAGTTCGTGAACGAGCGGCACGAAGGAGGCGCGGCCGGGCAGGTTGCCGGCCCGGGCGTCGAAGGCGCAGGTGGCCACGGCGCAGCGGCCGCGCCCGTAGTTGCGGGTGGCGAGGAACGCGTCCCCATTGGAGAAGGTCGCGGCCAACTGGCCGGAGCCGGGCCGCAGCGAGGACTTGCGCCAGCGGTGGACCAACGCCCCGCCCAGATCGGAGCGGCGCTCGTCGGCGGCCCAGGCCAGCGCCGCCGCCCGAAACGTGTGAGGCAGCGGGGAGACCCCCTGCTCGGAGGTGACTTCACCCTCCAGGGCAACCGGCAGCAGCGGGCCGTCGGCACCTTCCCAGGCATTGAAAAACCCCGGCTCGGACCGCGGACCGGCTAACACCACCAAGCCCGCACCCGCCGCGGTGTGGTCCGCCAGCACGCCTGCTAGAGCGGCTGGCAGGCGCGCGACATCGGCCAGCACCACGACCTCGGCCCCGGCGAGGGATTCCGCGCTGACTTCGGGAGCCGGGATGACCACCGGGTCCATCAGGAAATCCTTGCCGGCAGGGTCGCCGTGAACCAGTGAGCTGGCGGGAGCCAGCGCCAGCGCCGTATGACCGGCGGCACGGTTGAAAAAATTGCCTGACGGGTTGCCATCGACGAGCACCACCCGCACCGCCTTGCGCACGGTGACGACCAAGTCGGCGCGGTCGTCGCCGGGGATCTCGTCGTGTTCCGAGAGCCGGGCGATGACCACGTGCGGACCGGGCGTGGTGAAGCGGTGGCGGGTTTCGATGGTCAGCGATTGGCCGGGGAGAAGCAGGCCGAGCGCCTCGCGGGCGGTTTGCCTGCCATCGATTTCTATCAGCAGGGCGCCGGGCGCGACGGGCTGGTTGCCGGTGTTGGCCAGTTCGGTGCGCAGCAGGCACGGACGGTCGGTGCCGGTGAGTTCGCGCGCGGTGGTGAGCGAGGCGATGCCCACATTGCGCAAGGTCGGGGCTTGCGGCAGGGCGCGCAGCAGCAAGCGCGGTTTGGCCGGCAGGGATTTCCAGGCGGCGGCCAGCGCCTGCCACGCGCCGGCGTCATCGCAGCGCCAGCCGCCGCGCTGCGCATCGGTGAGCACCAGGATGTCTTTGTTCGGGCGCTCGCCCTGGGCCAGGATCAGCGTCGCCATGGACAGTGCCTCGTGGGCGCGAAACGTGCCGCCCGGTGCCTGCAGGCCGTCAAGCTGGGCGAGCACGTCGGCGCGGTGGGCGAGCGGGGTGTTAGACAGCGCCTGGGGCGACGGGCCGCCGAGGATCACTGCACAGGACGTGCCGCGCGGGGCCTCCTTGACGATGCGGCGGGCTTCATCGAGCGCGTCGTCAAAAAGCGTGCGCGAGCCCGAGCGGCGCGTCATCGAGGTGGAGGCGTCGAGGATGATGACCAGATCGCGGCTGCCGCTGGTCTCGAAGCGCCGCAGGTAGAGCCAGTGCTCCATGAGCACCATGCCCGCGGCGACTAACAACAATACCAGCGCGGCGGCCCGCGCCAGCAGGCGCTTGCGGGCCGCTCCCAGCACAAACGAGCCGCCAAACAGGCCGATTCCTAACAACACCGCGGGCACCACCAACGACCAGGGAGTGGGGCTGTCCGGCGGGACGAAGGGCCGGGCCACGGCCAGCGCGGCGAGCGCGAGCAGCAGGCAGCGGGCGGCCATCAGCAGCAGGTCCTCCCATTCCATCCGGCGCCGGCGCTCCGAGATCGAGTCGATGAGGAAGCGCATCGCGCCCCACAGGACCGGCTTGGCGGCCTGACGGCGCATCAGGTGGACAATCACCGGGATGGAGGTGGCGGCAAGGGCGAGCAGCAGCCATGGATTGAGGAACAGCATGTTCTAACGGCTTCGTTTGGCGTGCTGGCGGCGTCCGAGGTAACGCAGCAGGGTTTGGCGCAGGGTGTTGCGGGTGTTCACCGGCACGTAGTCGGCGTGCAGATTGCCGCAGGCGGCCTCGATGGCGCGCACGAACTTGCCGACGCGCTCGAGGTAGCCGGCGCGGACCGCCTGGGGGTCGATGCGCAGGGTGGGATGCGCTTGTTCCAGGTCGCGGAATTGTTGATAGCCGGAGAACGGGAAGCTCAGCTCCTCTTCGGCCATCACATGGAACACGACGAGTTCATGCTGGCGGTAATCGAAATGGTGGAGGGCTTCGATGATGCGCGCCGGGTCGTCAAACAAGTCGCTGATGAGAAAGACCACCCCGCGCTTCGGGATGCGCTCGGCGACGTCGTGGAGCACGGCGGCGGCATCGGTTTCGGCACCGACTTGCGCGCGGTCGAGCACCTCGAGGATGCGGCGCACTTGGCTGGGACGGCTGGCGGCGCGGACGAAGTCGAGCGGCTTGCGATCAAAAGTGACCAGGCCGGCGGCGTCGCCCTGTTTGATAAACAGATAGGCCAGCGCCGCCGACAGGTATTTCGAATACTCAAGTTTCGACAAGACCTTGCCGTCGAGCACGGCGGCGTGGCTGCCGGTATAGCCCATCGACCCGCTGACATCCACGGCCAGGGTCGCGCGCAGGTTGGTTTCCTCGATGAACTGGCGCACCACGTTGCGGTCGCTGCGCGCCATCACCCGCCAATCGAGCGTGCGCGGGTCGTCGCCGGGGGCATACGGCCGGTGCTCGGCAAACTCCACGGAGATCCCCTTGTCCGGGCTGGAATGCTTGCCGGTTAGAGTGCCCTGCATCCTGCGGCGCGCCATCCATTCCAGGCGGCGCATCACGGCCGTCGTCTCCTCGGGAAGGAGCCTCATGCAGTCGGGCAGGTGCGTGGGCGGTGGCATAGGAGAGAGTGAATGGATCGGTCGGATCGGTCGGATCGGTCGGATCGGTCGGATCGGTCGGATCGGTCG
>JBAXBG010000152.1:0-8959 GCA_037142115.1 Verrucomicrobiota bacterium
GCCAGTCGATACGATGCACCCAAAAAGGCTCCTCGCCGCGGGCTGTGGCGGGTGGCGAGGTATCTGCGGCTAATCTTCTTCAGTGGGCCCAGAGTGCTGCTCACTTCAAGGATTAGCGGCAAATGTGCCTTCGTCATGACGCTCCTCTGCCTGCCTGCGCTGCTGTTCAGTTTCATCCTGACGGTGCCGGGCATGATTTTCCAATCGCCTCATCAGCACGCTTACTTTTACTTTTCCATGGTGATCAACGAAGATCCGACCCGCTGGATTGTGCTGTGCCTGGCCGGGGCGTGCGCGCTGATCGCGCTGGCAGTTCCAGCCACCATGGTGGAGCGCAACCAAGCGATCCGCTACTGATCGAGTGGGTGCTGGGTCGCTAGGCTTCCCATACCCGCGAGCGCAGGGCTTCGGCGGCGGCGCGGGCTTCGGCTTCCTTTTTGCTCTTGCCCTTGCCGGTGGAGAGGACGGTGTTTTGCCAGGAAACCTCGGCTTGAAACACCCGCCGGTGGTCCGGTCCGCTCTCACAGATAATCCGGTAAACCGGTGCCTGGGGGTGGATCGATTGCAGGTGTTCCTGCAGCTCCCCCTTGGGATTGCGCTCCTCGGGGCCGGTGATCATGCTGCCCATTTCCGACTCGAACAGGCGCAACACCAGCTCGCAGGCCGGCACCGGACCGGCGTCGAGGTAGACCGCGCCGATCAGGGCCTCGAACGCATCCGCCAGGGTCGAGAGCCGCCGGCGGCCGCCGGTGGCCTCCTCGCCCTTGCCTAACAAAACGTAGTCGCCCAGGTGAATCGCCAGGGCGAAGCGGGCCAGCGCCCGGCGGGATACGACCAGCGAGCGCAGTTTGGTGAGGCGGCCTTCGGGGGCGTCGGGAAAGCGCTTGTAGAGCTCGGCGGTGACGATCAATTGCAGCACCGCATCGCCGAGAAACTCCAGGCGCTGGTTGTCGAAATGCGGCTTCTGCGATTCGTAAGCGAGGCTGGGATGCGTCAACGCCTCCGCCAGGAGCAGGGAGTTGCGAAACTTGTAGTGAATCCGGCTTTCCAGCGGCTGCATCGGTCGATTGTCTAGAGGTCCTCCTGCCCCGTCCGGGTTTCACTTGAAACCCCGATGGGAAAGATGGGGTGATCGACGGGACTCGAACCCGCAACAACCAGAATCACAATCTGGGGCTCTACCATTGAACTACGACCACCATTGAAACGGTGGGCGGCAGGGTTATGCGATGGTCGGCACTTTGGAAAGGGAAAAATCACCGCCCGCGGCGGAATCTCGCGCGAGCGTTGGCAGGCGGGCGTTTCCGGGCTTGGCAGACAGCGCTCGCCAGGCATTCTTCCCCCGCCGCACGCTGAAGCGCGGATCTTTCGGCATTTCAACTTTCAGCTTTACCACCCATGTCACCCGAACAACAACTCGCCCACCTGACCGCCGGATCCGCCAAGGTGCTCTCGGAAAAAGAACTGCTGGACAAGCTTCGGCTCGGCCGTCCGTTGCGGATCAAGCTCGGGGTCGATCCCACCGCGCCGGACATTCATTTCGGGCATACGGTGGCGTTGGAAAAACTCCGCCAGTTTCAGCTGCTGGGCCATCAGGCGGTGCTGCTCATCGGTGACTTCACCGCCACGGTGGGTGACCCGTCGGGGCGCTCGGCAACGCGCCCGCCGCTGACCCGCGACGAGGTGCTGGTCAATGCCGCCACCTACACCGACCAGGCGTTCAAGATCCTCGACCGGGCCAAAACCGAGATCGTGTACAACGGCGATTGGTTCCGCAAAATGAGTTACGAGGAAATCCTCAAGCTCAACTCGCGCGTCACCCTGCAGCAGATGCTGCAGCGCGAGGACTTCCGCAACCGCCTCGATGCCGGCCAGGAAATCCGCCTCCACGAACTCCAATACCCGATCATGCAGGGCTGGGACTCGGTGGAAATCCGCGCCGACGTCGAACTCGGCGGCACCGACCAGTTGTTCAACATCCTCGTCGGCCGCGACCTCCAAAAGGAAGAAGGCCAGCCGCAGCAGGTGGTGATGGTCATGCCTTTGTTGGAGGGCCTCGACGGCGTGCGCAAGATGTCCAAATCCTACGGTAACTACATCGGGGTGAGCGAGCTGCCGCAGGAGATGTTCGGCAAGCTCATGAGCGTCTCCGACGAGCTGATGGACCGGTATTACCTGCTGCTGTTAGGCGAGACCCGCGATGCCGCCGGCCACCCGATGGACGCCAAGAAGGCCCTCGCCGAGAAGCTCACCGCCCGCTACCACGGCGCGGAGGCCGGTGCCGCCGCCCGCGCCGACTGGGACACCCGGTTCTCGAAAAAAGACCTGCAGGCCGCCGAACTGCCGGAGCTTGCCCTAACCGACCTGCCGCCCGCCCTCACCGTGCTCAGCTTGGCGGCCCACGCCTTCCAAGCCGCCTTCGGGCTAGAGAAATCCAACGGCGAGTTGAAAAAACAATTCATCACCACCGGCTCGGTGCAACTCAACGGACAAAAACTCACCGACCCTGCCGCCGCCGTGTCACCCGCCGCGGGTGACGTGCTCAAACTCTCGAAAAAGCACGCGGTGCGCTTGGCTTGAGGTGGCTGCCGCGTCTGGCCGACCATCTGGAGGTAGAGCGAATCCGGGCACAGATCGATGTCCCCTGACCATTGGAGCGCACCCGCACGACTGATCGATAATTGCTCGAAAAATCCTTGGGTCTCCCAAGCACGGACCCCCCCCGGCCCGCGAAGTGGCTCAAATCGACCGTCCCCGATGCCCCGTCATCAAAGCGGAGAAACACTTGGTAATGGCCCACCGGGTGCGCCTCAGTGATTTTCGTGCGGACAGCCTACTCGAAAAGGTTCGCCTTGTCGAGCGCCCGCAGGGTGCCCGGCCGCGCTTGGCGCGCTCCACCACGGCCTGCGTCAGCGAGCGACCGGCCCGCCGGAATTGGCCGGAGTGGGCGTTTGCGGGCCCGCATCCCGCCGAAAAGGCCCTTAACAGTCGAATGCGACAGAATATTCGTAAAAAATGAGTAGCCTGTCACTAGTCCGGCCTCCAGCATACCGGCTCATGAAAAAATTGAAGTCGCTTGTTTTAACCACAGCCTTAACGTTCGCGGGTGCGGGCGGCGCTTTTGCGAGTGAGGCCGACCTGAAGATTCCCAAGCTCGATACCGTGACGTTTTCGTCGCTCGGTGGCATGAGCGGTCACACTCTGATGCTTGCGGGCCTCGTGGTGTGTATCCTTGGGGGCCTGTTCGGTCTTCTGCAATACAACCAAACCAAGAACCTGCCGGTTCACAAGAGCATGGCTGCGGTTTCCAACACCATTTGGGAAACCTGTAAAACCTACCTCTTCACCCAGGGCAAGTTCCTCGCCATCCTGTGGCTGCTCATCGCAGGCTGCATGGTCTACTACTTCGGCGTGCTGCAAAACAACACCGCCATGCACGTGGCGGTCATCCTGGCCGCGTCGGTGCTCGGCATCCTCGGTTCCTACGGGGTCGCCTGGTTCGGCATCCGCATCAACACGGTGGCCAATTCCCGCACCGCGTTCTCCGCGCTCAAGGGCAATCCGCTCGCCACGCTTGGCATTCCGCTTCGCTCGGGCATGAGCGTCGGCCTGCTGCTGGTTTGCGTGGAACTGTTCTTCATGATCAGCATCCTGATCTTCCTGCCCACCGAACTCGTCGGCCCCTGCTTCATCGGTTTCGCCATCGGTGAATCGCTCGGCGCTTCCGTGCTCCGGATCTGCGGCGGTATCTTCACCAAGATCGCCGACATCGGGTCGGACCTGATGAAAATCGTGTTCCAACTCCCCGAAGACGACCCGAAAAACCCGGGTGTCATCGCTGACTGCACGGGCGACAACGCCGGTGACTCGGTTGGCCCGACGGCTGACGGCTTTGAAACCTACGGCGTGACCGGGGTGGCATTGATCGCGTTCCTGTCTCTCGCACTGGCTGCCCAACCCAAAGTCTGCGCCACTCTCATCGTGTGGATCTTCGTGATGCGCATTTTGATGATCATCACCTCGCTGGGTTCCTACCTCGTCAATGAAGGCATCAGCAAGGCGATGTTCGCCGGCAAAAAAGACTTCGACTTCGAAGCTCCGCTCACCCACCTGGTGTGGCTGACCTCGGCCGTGTCCATCGCCGTGACCTTCCTGGCCAGCAAAGTTCTGTTGGGCGATTTCGCCTTCAATGGTGTGGCCCTGCCCAACATGTGGTGGGCGCTCTCGATGATCATCAGCTGCGGCACGATTGCCGGCGCGCTGATCCCCGAGTTCACCAAGATTTTCGTCTCCACCAACTCCCGCCACGTCAAGGAAGTCACCAACTGCTCCAAGCACGGCGGCGCCTCGCTCAACATCCTGTCGGGCTTTGTCGCGGGTAACTTCTCCGCTTTCTGGATGGGCCTCATCATCATGATCCTGATGTTCGCCGCCTGGCAGTTCTCGACCAACGCCGACCTGATGGCCATCATGCCTCCCAAGTTCGCCTTCGCCGCGCCGATCTTCGCCTTCGGCCTGGTTGCCTTCGGCTTCCTTGGCATGGGCCCGGTGACCATCGCCGTGGACTCCTACGGCCCGGTGACCGACAACGCCCAGTCCGTCTACGAATTGAGCCAAATCGAAGGCATCTCGGGCATCACCGCCGAACTCAGGAAGGATTTCGGCTTCGACCCTGACTTTGAAAACGCCAAGTATCAGCTCGAAAAGGGCGACGGCGCGGGCAACACCTTCAAAGCCACCGCCAAGCCGGTGCTCATCGGCACCGCCGTGGTCGGCGCCACCACCATGGTCTTCGGCATCATCATGCTGCTGGAAAACATGTTCGGCAACGTCGTTGCCAAGCTCTCCATCGTGCAGCCCGAGATCATCCTCGGCCTCGTCATGGGCGGCTCGGTCATCTATTGGTTCACCGGCGCATCCTGCCAGGCGGTCGTCACCGGCGCGTATCGTGCGGTGGTTTACATCAAGGACAACATGAAGCTCGACGTCACCACCGCTTCCGACAAGGACAGCAAGGAAGTCGTCGCCATCTGCACCAAGTATGCGCAGAAGGGCATGTGGAACATCTTCATCGTGGTGTTCTGCTTCGCCCTCGGCCTGCCGTTCTTCAGCCCGTTCTTCTTCATCGGCTATCTGATCGGCATCGCCTTCTTCGGCCTGTTCCAAGCCATCTTCATGGCCAACGCCGGCGGCGCCTGGGACAATGCCAAGAAGATCGTCGAAGTGGACATGCGCGAAAAAGGCACCGAACTGCACGCCGCCACGGTGGTGGGCGACACGGTGGGCGACCCCTTCAAGGACACCTCCTCGGTGGCCATGAATCCGGTCATCAAGTTCACCACGCTCTTCGGCCTGCTGGCCGTGGAAATCGCCGTGACCATGAAAGACCAGTCGGTCAAAAACATGATCGGCGGGTTCTTCTTCCTCGTCGCGCTGATCTTCGTCTATCGTTCGTTCTATTCCATGCGCATCCCTGAAGAAGGTTGATCCGCTTCTGAGATAGATTCACTGACAGGCTCCGGGGCGACCCGGGGCCTGTTTTGTGATCGGGAAGCGGCAACCCCTCACGGCGCGCCCTCTGCCGTATGCGCCTAGCTTGGCAAAAGCCCCCAAATCCCACCAGATCGCTCCGCCGCTGACTGCCAGCGTGCAGGCCTCACCCCGCCGTGGCCAGCAAGGCCTCATCCCAATCCTTCCACACCGGATCCAGGTTTTTCGCGCGCAGCATGGCGGCGACTTCAACCGCCGAGCGGGTGTCGCTGATCTTGAATTGCTCGGTGGCTTTTTCGCAGCCGCTCTTTTGCTCCAGCTCGACGCGGTGGCCCTTGACGGTGAGGTGCAGGTCGTCGCCGCCCGCGCCGGTGTAGCCGCCGGGCTCGGTGCAGGCCCCGGCCGACATGTGGGTCACTCCCAGGGTGGCGATGGCATCGCGCAGTGGCGCGGGTTCGCGCGTCGAGACGACGATGCCGACCTGCGGAAACAGGATCCGGAACACCGCGATCAGGCGGACAAACTCCCGGTCCGGCAAAAACAGCGCCGCATCCGGCTGGTATTCGTAATTGCCGGCGTAGGGCCGCATCCGCGGAAAGGCCACCGTGAGCTGCGCCATCCACGCGTGCTTGTATAAATATTCCAGGTGGGCGCATAGCGCCAGCGCTTCCGACCTCCAGTCGGCCAGCCCGAACAGCGCCCCGATGCCAATGCGGCGGAACCCGCCGGCGTAGGCGCGCTCCGGGCAGTTGAGCCGCCAGTCGAAGTTTTTCTTCGGCCCCGCGGTGTGCAGCGTCTGGTAGACCGCGCGGTTGTAGGTTTCCTGATAGACCACCAGCCCTTCCGCGCCGTGGGCGACAATCTCCGCGTATTGGTCGTCGGCCATCGGCCCGACCTCGATGGCCAGCGTCGGGATGAACGGCTTGAGCGCGTCGAGGCAATCCTGCAGGTAGCCGTCGGAGACGAACTTCGGGTGCTCGCCGGCGACTAACAGCACGCTGCGGAACCCTTGGCGGTGGAGGTGGCGCGCCTCGCGCACGACCTGGTCGACGGTGAGCGTGGTGCGGAAAATTCCCGCATCGCGCGAGAACCCGCAGTAAGTGCAGTTGTTGACGCACTCGTTGGACACGTAGAGCGGCGCAAACATCCGCATCGTCCGGCCGAAATGACGGCGGGTCGCCTGCTGGCTGAGGCGGGCCAGGTTTTCCAGCGGCCCGCCGGTCTCTTCGGCCAGCAGTTGCCGGAAGCGCCGCATCAAGGGCGTGGGGCGCTTCAGCATCTCAGGAAAGGCAGCGGCAAAAGTCATGGCGCGCGCAACATGCCGCCGCGCGGCCCCAAGGTCAAAGGCGGTTTGCCCGCAAACGGGATTTGGTGAAATCGAAACGCGGAGGCGCGGAGGTCGCGGAGTGGCGCGCGGAGGGTTGTTTTTGGGTGAAATCGATACGCGGAGGATCGGTGCGCGCGTCAAACCTCAGACGTCCCGGCCGCTGCCGGTGTTTAAGGTGGAGGCGGGAACTCCATGGATCCGCTTTGGCTCCGGGCAGAATGCCCGGGCCACTGTGGCGCGGGCATTCTGCCCGCCGCCTCCGCCACCTCATGACCTCACCAAGGGACTGTCCCTTTGTGAGAAGAGTGAAACGTTTTTCAAAACTCTGCGCCCCTCTCTGCGACCTCTGCGCATCCCCGTTTCGATGGTCTTACTCAAATTTCCCATCGTCATATCTGGATATGACGATTTGATTCTTGAATTAGTGGTAAAGGGTTGTAGCCTCCGCCCATGCCGCAGCCCGACCGCACTTCCGAACTCATCCAAGCCCTCGCCGAGCGGATCTTCGTCTTGGACGGGGCGATGGGGACCACCATCCGCACCTACGGCTTGCAGGAGGAGGCCGCGCGCGGCGCGCGCTTCGCCGGCAACGATAAGGACCTGCTCAACAACGGCGACATCCTCAGCCTGACCTGCCCGGAGATCATCGGCGACATCCACAAGCGGTTCTACGAGGCCGGTTCCGACATCTGCGAAACCAACACGTTTTCCGCCACCAGCATCGCCCAGAGCGAGTTTTTCGTCGACGACCCGCGCGAGCAAGGCGGCCGCAAGGACCCCGCGTTCTACCAAAAAATCATCAGCGACCCGTTCCTCAACGACCTGGCGTGGGAGATGAACGTCGAGTCCGCGCGGCTGTGCCGGAAATGGGCCGATGACATCGGCTCGGACACCGGCCGCCAGCGCTATGTCGCCGGGGCGATCGGGCCGCTCACCGTGTCGCTGACCAACTCGCCCGACGCCAACGACCCCGGGTTCCGGGTGGTGACCTTCGATCAGGTGCGGGCAGCCTATCTCCACCAGATCCGCGCGCTCATTGAAGGCGGTTGTGACATCCTGATGATCGAAACCATTTTCGACTCGCTCAACGCCAAAGCCGCGGCGGTGGCGGTGCAGGAGGTCTTCGCGGAACAACAGCTGCGGCTGCCAGTCATCATCTCCGCGGCGGTCGGCCGCGGCGGCGAAACCATGATCTCCGCCCAGAAGGTCGAGGCGTTTTGGAACGCGTTCGCCCACACCCATCCGCTGGCCATCGGCCTGAACTGCTCGCTAGGCCCGGACCTGCTGCGGCCGCATTTGGAGGAGCTGTCCGCCTGTGCCACCACCCGCCTGTCCTGTTATCCCAACGCCGGCCTACCCAACCCGCTGGCACCCACCGGCTTCGACCTCGGGCCGCCCGAGATGGGCGAGTTCATGGCGGGCTTCGCTGCCGCCGGCCTGCTCAACCTGGCCGGCGGTTGCTGCGGCAACACCCCCGAGCACATCGCCGCCATCGCCCGCAGCGTCGCCCACCACCCGCCGCGCGTGGTGCCGCGGGTGGGTTGAATCGAAACGCGGAGGCGCAGAGGTCGCGGAGAGGTGCGCTGAGAAAAACTAAACTGATGGAAACCAAAGACGAACTGAACGCGTTGTCGGGCACGATCATCGATGCCGCGATGGAGGTGCATCGCGAGTTCGGACCTGGATTGTTAGAGCGGGTCTATGAGGCGGCGCTGGCGCAGGAACTCTCACTCCGTGGGATCTCGTCGCGTCGGCAGGTCGCCGCACCCGTCATCTACAAGGGCGAAATTTTGGATGAAGAAGCCTATCGAATCGATCTGTTGGTTGAGGAGCTTGTCGTGGTTGAGCTGAAGACAGTTCCCGCGCTGCTGCCGATTCATGAGTCGCAACTCCACACCTACATGCGCTTGTCGCACAAGTGTCTTGGCCTGCTCATCAATTTCAATGTGACGCTCCTACGCGACGGCATCAAACGCCACGTCATCAACTTTCCCCAATAACCCTCCGCGCTCCACTCCGCGACCTCTGCGCCTCAGCGTTTCGATTTCACCCAGCAACAACCCTCCGCGCTCCACTCCGCGACCTCCGCGCCTCAGCGTTTCGATTTCACCCAGCAACAACCCTCCGCGCTCCACTCCGCGA
>JBAXBG010000153.1:0-8830 GCA_037142115.1 Verrucomicrobiota bacterium
CTGTGAAAAAAACACCCGGTTTCCTCGCGAGGAAACCGGGTGTTTTTTTCACAGGGGATGCAGCCACCAGAAATCCAGCGCCCCGTCGTCGGCATGCAGCGGCACATGCGCCGGATCGAGCGTTCCCAGCGGCCAGAGCCGCTGGAATCCGGCGTGGTCCGCCAGACAGCTCAACGACGACAGGCACGCCACCGCCGCCATCCACACTACCCCGTCGAGCGTGGGCGCATTCCAGCTGGATTGAAAATTGTCAGTCATGGTGCAACGCGTCATTGTTAGATCGTGGGCTCCCACCCCGGGCGATACGCGCCACCCGCTGGTGTTTGCGGGCGGCGGCCACGATCCACTCGCTTTCGCGCAGGTTGTGGCTGCCGGGTTTTTCGACATAGACGTGCTTGCCCGCGGCGCAGGCCAGAATCGTCGCAGGCGCATGCCAGTGGTCGGGCGTGGCGATGGACACCGCGTCCACCCCCGGATCGTCGAGCATGCGCCGCAGGTCCCGGATCCCCTTGGCCTTGGATTGCTGCGTCTTGGCGACCTCCGCCAGGCCCTTGTCCATGGCCCGCTGGTCCACGTCGCAAATATAAACAATCTCCACGTTCGGCAGTGCCAGATAGCTGCTGATGTGATTCATCCCGCGCCCATTGCAGCCGATGATGCCGACCCGCACCCGCTCGTTAGGGCCGCGTGCCGCCTTCGCGACCGCGTTGCCCGCGACGGCCAGGCCGGCCGCCAGCACCGAAGTGTTTTTGAGAAAACCGCGGCGGCTGGTGGATCGATTCATGGTTGATAGGGGTTATTTCAATTGCAGCGTGGCCGCCTGGTCGAGGCGCCAGTTTTCGGCCAGCGTGCCTTCCAGGCAGCGCTGGACCCCGTCTTCCGCCCGATAGATTGCGAGGTTGAAGGCGATCTTGCGCCCTGGCGCCGGCTGCAAGCCCAGCGCGCTGAACGGGATCGCCCATTCGCCGCGCCAGCCGCTCTTGTGATTCTTGCCGTAGGGCTTGGCGACAAAGCGCACGGCCTTGGCCAGGCTGGCGGCGGCCTCCGCGGGCGCGCCCGCATCGCCGACGCTCTGGAGCGTGCCGTCGGCAAATCCGCGGATCACGAAGGTGCCCTTGGTGCCGGCGATGCAGATTTCCGCGCCATCGTCCTGCCCCCAGGTGGAGCCCTTGCGGATCTTGGCCACATCGAAGAGCGCCACATTGACCGCCACATACAGGCACTCGTCGTCGTAGGACAGCGTGGTGAACGCGGGCGCGCCGCTGCCGTTCCAGCGCGAAGGCTCGCGGTCGATTTCGAGCAACTTGCCGGTCCACTCGTCCTGGCCGATCTCGCCGTCAAGCGTCGGCGGGCGCGGTGCGCGCACCACGCTCAGCGGGGCGGTGCGCCGCGGCGGCGGCGAGGTTGGAGGCATGGCGTCGTCAATGGTGAACGGCCGCGGCGCGCCGGCCTGGTCAAGCCCCTCGCGGATCACCACGTTGTGGTCCCAATGCCGGATCGCGTTGGGCGCATAGACGGTGATTTTGCCGGGGGCGAACAGCGTGTTGCCCGAAAACGTGCAGTTGTTAGACCGCTGGAACGACAGGGTCATGTTCTTCTCCGCGATGAACACGTTGTCGCGGATGATCAGGTTGCGCGCGATGTGGTTGTGCACCGGGCGCTCGACGCCGATCGCCACGTTGCGCTCGACCACGCAGTCCATCGCCCCTTCGTCAAGGTAGTAGGCCGAAACGCCATAGCCCGCGCCGACCGCCACCACGTCGCGCACCACGTTGCCGCGCAGGATGCTGTTCGTGATGCCGCCGTAGATCGCACCACCGTCGTGCATCTCGCGCATCACCCGCGAGATCAGGTTTTCCTCGATCAGGTGGCCGCCGCCGCCGCAGATGATGCCGCTGTAGGGGGCGTCGTGAATCTCGTTGCGATAGATGTGAAATCCCTTGTCCGTCGCGGAACGCTGCTCATGCCTGGCCATCAAGGGGACCGCGCTCGGATGATAGACGCCGACGTGGTGCAGGTGGTTGCGTGCCACCAGGATGTGGGTGCCGGCGGCGTGGATGCCGCAGGCCCCGGTGTGGTGAATCTGGCAGTCGCGGATCTCGCAATCCGTCAGTTCGAGCGCCATGACCCCTTGCCCGCCAACGTTGGAGATCTCCAACTTGTCCAACACGCACTGCCGCGCCCATTCCAAACGGATCGCGCCGTCAAACGCGCTCGCCGCGAATCCGCCGGGCTTGAGCGGCGTGGTGGTGGCCTGCAGCGCCAACCCGCGCAGCGTGATCTTCTCCACGGGCGCCTTGGCGGAGCCGACGATGCCGATGATCCGCTCCATGGTGGGAACGATCACTTTGGCCCGGGTCATGTCCTCGCCCGCCAGCGGCCAGTAGACCACGCGCCCCGCCGTGCGGTCCAGATACCACTGGCCCGGTTTGGTTAGACCCTCGCGGGTGTTGAAAACCACGTATTTCTTCACCCCGTAGGCGCCCGGCGGCGCGATGCAGGGCGGGCTGAAGGTCAGCGCATGGCGCGCGGTGTCGTTGCGGGTCACGCCGACCAGCGACTCGTCCCACATGTGATAGACGCGCACCTCGGCGTTGCGGGCGTCCAACGTCGCGGGCAGGTCTTTGGGATCATAGAGCATCGTGGTGGACTCCTCGGGCGTAGGCGGCCGCGCCCAGCCGCCCGCCACCGACGACAGCCACTGCACGTCGAAGGTGCTGAGATGGGTGAAGGTGCCGGTCTCCGGCATCCGTGCCCGTTCCGGCATCGCGCCGTTGACCACCAGCGCCCGGAAATCCCAGGTGCCGTCCTTCACGCCGGGCAGGTCCGCGCACCAGAACTTCCCGCCGTCACGCCGCCAATCCTTCACTAACATCCCGCCATACAGCGTGGCGGTGCCGGGTGGAACTGCCTCAAGGGTCAGGCCGTTGTCGCGCGCATCCAGCACCAGCGTCTTCTCCAGGAAATACTCCCCCGCCCCCACCACGATCCGGTGCGGACCCGCACCCGCCGCGCGCGCCGCATCGCGGGCGGCCCGCAACGTGGCCAGCGGCTGGTCCTGGGTGCCGGGGTTGGCATCGCTGCCGCCGGGCGCGACGTGGAAATCGGCGGCGGGCGCAATGGCGGTGACGAGCGTCAAGGCGCTCAGGAGGGCCCGGGTGAAATGGCGCGGCATGGGTTGGCGGGGTTGAAATGGTTAGGAAACATCATTTGGCGATGGCCTCGTTTTGGCCCACATCCTCAAAAGTGTTATCGCGCAGCAGCACGCCCTTGACGCTAGCGGCGGCCTTGATGCCGACATCGGTGTGGCGCACGACGCAATGTTCCACGATCACATCGGCGGTGGCGCCACCGAGATTGAACGAGGCGTTGTTGGCGCCGATATTGCGCCGGAAAACCGCCCCGCTCACCAGCGGGCCCTTGAACGCCTTCGATTCGTCATCCGCGACGGTTCCAAAGGTTGAGGCGCGCGGCCCGTAGCCGTTGCCTTCCGTAATCTCGTTGTCGAAAAACTGGCAGAACCACGACGGTTGCAGCCCCCAGCCGTGGGGATTGAGACCGCAAACATAAAAGCCGTCCATCCGCGCGCCCCGGTTGTTGGCCACGATGCTGTCGTGCGCCGCGGCATAAAGCTGGAACGCCCCACCGTCCTCGAAGCGGTTGGCGATGAACAGATTCTGGCCGCGGAACGGCGCGATCGAGACGCATGACTCATGATCCGGCACCACCGTCCACGGCCGGTCGACCTGCCACTCGCGACCTTTGTTAGATGTCACGAAGCGGTATTGGCCGGCACCCTTGCCGGTGAGAACCTGCACCACCGCGCCGGTCCAATCGGTGCGCGGCCTGGGGGAGTAGTCGTGATACTCCGGATCTTTGGCCAGGGTCAGCCGGGTGCCGGCAACCGTGGCCAGGGTGCCGAAATACGCCCCGGCGGCGGCATCCAGCGTCATCATCTCGCGGTCGGCGCCGTAGACCTGTTGGATAGAATTGCGGGCGAAATAGGTATGCCAGCAGCAGGTGCTGAAATATGTCGAGAAGCCGTTGCCGCGGGATGTCAGATCGGCGCCGGTCACCTGGTTGTCCTCGAAAATCAGCCGCTCGGTGTTCTCGATCGCGTAGCCGCCCGCGCCATAACGGATCCGGTTGCGCGCCACCTGGCCGGTCTTGGCTTTCAGGATGCGCACGCCGATGCCGCTGGCGTAGATGTCGCAGTCGCTGACCTCGAAGTTCCGGCCGCGCAGCAGCACCGCCGCGCCGCACTCCTTGGGCTTGGCAGGTCCACTCCGGCCGCGGAACTCCTTGCCCGCCTCCTCGATCATGAAATAGCTGTCCGCCCGGATCCGCAGGTGACGGAAAAAGCACCGCGTGGAGCTGGCGTCCACGGCGATGACGTTTTTATGATTCTGACAGTAAAGACTGAGCGATTCGATGCCGAAGTCCGCGCCGGTGACCAGATCGGCGGGCGGCGGTTCGAAGTCCGGCCAATACAGGCTCACCCACTCCATCGCCTCACCGCGCAGCACGGTGTTGGGCGGAATCGCCAGCGTGGATTTCACCTCGTAGCGGCCGCGCGGCAGATAGACCACGCCGCCGCCGTTGGATTTGGCCCGGGCCAGCGCCGCCAGCAGCGCGTCGCCCGGCTTGGGCCCGAAATCCTTGACGTTGAACACCTCACTCTTCCACGCCACGGGCGCCCGGATGACCACCGTGCCCGCCGCGCGCCAGGCCGCATAGCCGCCCAGCCCGTTGTGCACAAACAATTCGTAATCTCCCGCTGCCAGATCCGCCGGCAGGGTGAAGGCCAGCGCGTAAGCATCGGGCTTGTCCGCCTTGAGCGTGAGGCTCCTGCCGTCGGCCGCGCGCAACAGCGCCAGGCTTTCTCCGCCGAAGTTGAGGGATTTGCCGAACACGCGCAACCCACCGCCCGGCGTCGCCGACTCGCCCGCATCGCCATTCCACCACCACGCTTCGGGCGCGTTGAGGATGACCGGCTCGGAAACCAGTCCGCCCTGCCGCACCCGACACGCCCACACGCCCTGCGGCCACTCCTTGGGCACCACAACTTTCAGCGACCGCTCGTCACCTTGCAGCGGCTGGATCACCTGCCATTTCTTGGCTGCTGGCGGGGATTTCTCCCGCGGCGCGGTGGCCGGCCCGTCAGGCAGCTGCGCCATCTCGACGCTACAGCCCTTGCCGAACGCGTCACCGATGACCAGAACCGCCTCGTCGGGCCGCACCGGATCGGACGCCTGGATGATCTGTGGTGAGGCGGCGGCTGGCAGTGCGAGCACGGCCAACACGCCAAGCACATGGCATGGGTTTTGCATGGTTGCGTCTAACTACCACGCGCCGGCGGCCAAACTTTCACCGGGTTAATGGGAGTGGCGGCCGCCAAAGATTGCCCGCAAGGCCGGCCCGATCGAATGGCGGCCCGGAGCCATCCCCCGCAAGTTGGTATGGCCCGTGCTTAGAGCGGTATGAAATCCCCGCTCATTCGTCATACCGGGCGGGATTCCCAACACCAAATCAACTGCCATGAAATTCACTTCCCGTATTGGTTCCCTCGCCCTGGGCCTCCTCGCAATGAGCGGGGTGCTGCACGCCGAGCCGCTCAAAATCGCTTATTCGGACTGGCCGGGCTGGGTGGCCTGGGAAATCGGCGTGCAAAAAGGCTGGTTCAAGGAAGCGGGCGTGGAGGTCGAGTTCCTGTGGTTTGACTACGTGCCCTCGATGGATGCCTACGTGGCGGGCAAAGTGGACGCGGTCTGCATGACCAACGGCGACGCCCTGGTCACCGGCGCCACCGGCAAGCCTTCAGTTGGAATTCTCATCAATGATTATTCCAACGGCAACGACATGATCGTGGCCGCCCCCGGCATCGCTTCGGTCAAGGACCTCAAAGGCAAGAAAGTCGGCATTGAGGAAGGGTTCGTCGAACACCTGCTGCTGCTCACCGCCCTGGAGAAAAACGGCTTGCAGCCCGGCGACGTGACCATCGTCAACACCCCCACCGGACAAACGCCGCAAGTGCTGGCGTCCAAGGCGGTCGATGCCATCGGCGCCTGGCAACCGAACTCCGGCCAAGCCCTCAAGGCCCTGCCCGGCTCGAAATCGGTGTTCTCCTCGGCGGACGCCCCGGGCATCATCTACGACCTGCTGTATGTTTCGGCCGAGAGCTTGGACAAGCACCATGCCGAATGGGCCAAGGTGGTCAAAGTCTGGTATCAGATCGCCGCCTACATGAAGGACTCCAACAACCTCGACGACGCGCTCAAGATTCTATCCGGCCGGGTCAACCTCAAGCCCGAGGAATACGAACCGCTGCTCAAGGGCACCCGCATCCTCAGCCTCGAGGAAGCACTCAAGTGCTGGGAAAAATCCCCGGGGCTCGGCTCGGTCTATGGCTCCACCCAGAATGTCAACGCCTTCAACCTCAAGTGCGCGGTCTACAAGGACAGCCAGGATCCGGCGAAGTATCTCGACGCCTCGCTGACCAAGGCGCTGGTGCCCGCCAAGAGCGAGTGACCCGGACCCGGACACCCGCCACCTAACCATCATCATGTCGCGCAGCGGGTGTCTTCACGGTTGGCTGGTGGTGCGCAGGGACCTGCCGCGCGGGCGGCGGGTCGTTCTGACCGCGCTGTCGTTCCTGCTACCGTTAGGCCTGTGGTGCCTGGTCTCCTACGTGCCGTTCATTTGGCACCCTGACGTCAAGCTCACGCTGGCGGCCGACACCGAGCGGATGAGCGCGGTGTTCACCGCCGGCAACCGCCTGAGCCGGGAGTTCTTCCCGCAATACGCCGCCGCGGTGCGCCTGGACAACGCCCAAACGCTGGCCGCGCGCGCCGCACACGCGGCGGTGCCCGGTGCCAAACGGGCCAACCGGCTGCTGCTGCGCCAACTGGCACCGGTGGCCGTCGGCAACGGCTGGCTGCCACGCGGCAAGGAACAGGACGACGCCGCGCTCTATCAACTCTGGGGCGACCTGGCCGGCGGCCGCAAGACTGCCACCACCCCGGCCCTTTCGGAGGAAAACCTGGCCATCGTCAAGGCCAACTGGGCGGTGCTGGCCGCCGCCTCGCCGGTCTTTGAATACGCCCGACTGCCTGACCTGTTATTGTTGAAGCTCGTCCCGCAAGGCGTTCCGTCCAACCCGGTCTATCTGCCCGCGCCGCATGAGGTGGTGGTCGCGGGCTGGCAGGATTTCCACGCCCCGCGGGTGGGTGACAACCCGACGATGCTCGAGCGCTACGGGTATTCGTTGCGGATCATCTTCGTCGGCTTCCTGTGGTCGTTCCTGATCGGCGCGCCACTGGGAATCCTCTGCGGCGTCTATGATTTCTTCTCCAAGCTGGTGGAACCGTTCGTCGATTTTTTCCGTTACCTGCCGGCCCCGACGTTCAGCACGCTGCTGGTGGCCGTGCTCTCCGCCCACGACGCGCCCAAGATCGCGCTGGTGTTCATCGGCACGGTGTTCCAGATGGTGCTGGTGGTGTCCAAAACCACCCGCCTGCTCGATCCCGCGCTGCTGGAGGCCGCCCAAACCCTCGGCACCAAGCCCGGCCAGATGATCACCAAGGTCGTGCTGCCCGGCATCGCCCCGAATCTCTACAACGACCTCCGCATCCTGCTAGGCTGGGCGTGGACCTGGCTGGTCATCGCCGAGCTCATCGGGGTGAAGAGCGGACTCACCGGCTTCATCGACACCCAGGGCACCTTCCGCAACTTCGACCGGGTGTTTCCCATCATCATCCTCATCGGCGTCACCGGCTTCGTCACCGACCAGCTCCTCGCCATGCTCCACGGGCTGTTTTTCCCCTGGGCCGGCAAATCCGGGCCGCTGTCGCGCGCGGTGGCCAATGCCGTGGTCTGGCCGGTGCGCAGCGTCGTCACTCTAACCCGCCGCCTCAACGCGCCCTCCGACCTGCCATGACCCCGCCTGATTCCACCGACTACCTCCGCCAGGACGCCGCGGTCGCCGCGCGCTTCGCCCGGCTGCGGGAGCGCCCGGTGGCGCTGAGCGTGCGCGGCCTCACCAAGCACTTTGAAACCCCCAAAGGCCGGACCACCGCCCTCGACAACGTCAGCTTCGAGGTCCACAAGCGCGAGCTGATGTGCGTGATCGGGCCGTCGGGCTGTGGCAAATCGACCCTGGTGCGAATCCTCGCCGGGTTGGAAACCCCCAGCGCCGGCGAATTGTTAGTCTATGGTGAGCCCGTCGCCGGCCCCGGCCCGGACCGCGGCATGGTGTTCCAAAGCTACACGCTCTTCCCGTGGCTGACGGTCAAGCAGAACGTCATGTTCGGCCAGCGGGTGGCCGGGCGCTCGACGCTGTTCGCCGCGTCCGAAGCCCGCGAGTGGATCGAACTCGTCGGCCTGACCAAGTTCGAGAACTCCTACCCTCACCAGCTTTCCGGCGGGATGAAGCAGCGCGTCGCCATCGCCCGCGCGCTCGCCAACCAGCCGCGGGTGCTCTTCATGGACGAACCGTTCGGCGCGCTCGACGCCCAGACGCGCGCCAACATGCAGGCCTATCTGCTAGAAATCTGGAAGAACGTCGACATCACCATCGTCTTCATCACCCACGATCTGGACGAGGCGGTGTTCCTCTCCGACCGCATCCTGGTGCTCGATGCCAACCCCGGCCGCGTCCGCGAACTCGTCGAAGTCGCCGTGCCCCGCCCGCGCTCGTTCGTCCAAGTCGCGGCCCCCGATTTCACCGCCACCCGCCGCCACATCGCCCACCTCATCCATCCGCCCAGCACCGCCGAAAAGGACCATTTCCCGGTGCTGCGCATGGCCGTCGCGGATCCCGATGTGGTGTGAG
>JBAXBG010000154.1:0-8784 GCA_037142115.1 Verrucomicrobiota bacterium
CCTTTATAGCCGCCGCCACCACCGCCGCCGCCGTAACCGCCGCCACCGCTGGGCCGGGATTCCTTGGGCTCGGAAGCATTCACGCGCAGTGGACGTCCGTTGTAATCGTAATCGTTGAGGGCTTCAACAGCCGCGTTCAACTGCGATTGGTCGCCGAGAGTCACGAAAGCAAATCCCTTGGATTGCCCGGTTTCACGGTCGGTGATGATTTTGACCCGTTCGACCGGTCCAAATGCGGCAAAGAGACCAGTGACGTCTCCTTCAGTAGCAGTGTAAGGCAAGTTGCCCACGTAGATATCCATTGTTTTCAGTTCTAATGACGCCATTTCATTTCACACTTCCTTTGACCGCGGCGTCAGAGAATCAATAAAGCGCGCAGGTGCCGCCAAACGGCGCACCAGCGGACGGCACTCTGCGGATTGCGCGGCCGGATGCAAGATTTGTTTTTCGCTTGGGTGCCCCCCAGGCGCTGGAATCCTTATGGGGCATGGATTATTCGCTGTGGAAAATCTTCATGGGCCTCACGCCGGGTCGTAAAACCGGTAGCGGCTGCCCAGTTCAAGGCCCTTGCGAATTAGGGTGATTGGCTACGCGAATGGATTCCAGTCGCGCCAGCATGAGTCGGCGCTGGCCATTCCCTATGGATGGAAAAAACCCGCCATGGTCTTCGTCAACTCCATGAGCGATTTGTTTCACAAGGACATGCCGCTGAAATTCATCCAGAAGGTCTTCAAGGTGATGAATGATTGCCCGCATCTGATTTTTCAAGTGCTTACCAAAAGGGGGGAACGGCTTGAGGCGGTCTGGCAGCACCTCTCATGGACCGAAAATATCTGGATGGGCGTGAGCGTGGAAAACGAACTCGTCACGCACCGCATTGACAGTCTGCGCAAAGTCCCATCAGCAGTTAGATTCCTTTCCTGCGAGCCGCTGATCGGTCCCTTGCCAAAGCTCAATTTGAAGGGCATCGACTGGGTGATTGTGGGCGGGGAAAGCGGTGCGAGTCCAAGGCCAATGAAAGAGGAGTGGGTGCTTGATATCCGTGACCAGTGCGCGAAGCATGATGCCGCCTTCTTTTTCAAGCAATGGGGTGGCCGCAACAAAAAAGCGGCCGGGCGGGAACTGGAGGGAATGCACCACGACACCTTCCCGAAGTCCAAGAAACGGCGTTCATTCATCCAGCCGAAGTGAGACCGCATCACATCATCAAGCGCCAAAAAAACCACTCCCGCTCCCAGAAGTTCCACGCCGCCAGCCCGCCCAGGCGCATGGAGGATTAAAAATCGCGCCTTGCCCGCAGCGGGCGCGCCTGCTTCGATGCGCGGCCCACCCGCACCCTCATGGCCAACAAAGACACTACCGATCCCGCCCGCATGGAAAAAATCGTCTCGCTGTGCAAGCGCCGCGGCTTCATTTTCCAGGCCGGCGAGCTCTACGGCGGTCTCAACGGCTGCTGGGACTACGGCCCGTTGGGTGCCGAGCTCAAGCGCAACCTCAAGGATTACTGGTGGCGCAAGACCGTGCAGGAACGCGATGACGTGTTAGGCCTGGACGGCGCCATCCTGACCATGGAGCAGGTGCTGGTGGCCTCGGGCCACGTCGGCGGCTTCAGCGACCCGATGTGCGATTGCCTGCTGTCGCGGGCGCGGCTGCGGGCCGACCAGATTCCGGCGCAGGACGGCACTGCGGTCTATTTCCTGGGCGCGAAACATCCGGCAAGCGGGTGGAGCATCGAGCGACCGTTCGCGGTGCTGGTCGCGCCGGGCAAGGACCCGATCGAATCGCACAAGACGGCCCGCAAGTTTTACGCCGAGCTGATGCCGGACAAGAAGATCTCGCCCAAGGAGCTCGAGCTCGGCGAGGAGCGGCGCGAGGAGGTGACCGGCACGACGAGCTTCAACCCGGACAACGGCAGCCTTCTAACCGAGCCGCGGCAGTTCAACCTGATGCTCCAGACCAACTTCGGCGCCACCGGCGACCAGATCGCCTACCTGCGGCCCGAGACCGCGCAGTCGATTTTCTGCCAATACAAGAACGTGCTGGATTCCAACCGGGTGAAGCTGCCGTTTGGCATCGCGCAGTGCGGCAAGTCGTTCCGCAACGAGATCAACCCGCGCAACTTCACCTTCCGCTCGCGCGAGTTCGAGCAGATGGAGATCGAGTATTTCTGTCACCCCGACGACGGCATGCGCCTCACCGACGAGTGGCTGGAAACGCGCCTGGGGTTCTATGGAGAGATCGGCATCCCGCGCGAAAAACTCCACATCCTCGACGTGCCGGATGGCGAGCGCGCGTTCTACTCGAAGAAAACCTACGACATCGAATACGAATTCCCGTTCGGCATCCAGGAGTTGGAAGGCGTGGCGTATCGCACCGACTACGACCTCGGGGTCCATGAAAAAGGCGCCGGCAAATCGCTCATTTACTTTGATGAGGAGACCAAGGAGAAATTCCTGCCGCACGTCGTCGAGCCGTCGGCCGGGTGCGACCGCACGGTGCTGGCGCTCATCTGCGAGGCGTTTGACGAGGAGGTTCTAACCGACGAGAAGGGCAAGGAAGACGTCCGCACCGTGCTGCGCTTCGTGCCGCGCATGGCACCCATCAAGGTGGGCATTTTCCCGCTGCTCAAAAAGAACGAGGAGCAGGTCAAGATCGGCCGAGCGATCCAAAAATCGCTCCAACCGTGGATGAATGTCTTCTACGACGACGGAGGTGCGGTCGGCCGCCGCTACCGCCGCCAGGACGAGGTCGGCACCCCGTTCTGCGTGACGGTGGATTTCGACACGCTCGGTGAAAATGGCGACGCCCTCAAAGGCACCGTCACCGTGCGCCACCGCGATTCGATGGAACAGGAGCGCATCGCCATCGACGCGCTCCTGCCATGGTTGCTAGAGCGGGTGCGCTAGGCGCCGGCGGCCGGCAGGGTCACTAACAACACCGCGGAGTTTTGCAGCGCCCTGAGCGGGGCGGCATCGCGCGGCAGGATGAGAAAGCTGCCCTTGGGGAAGCGGCGCCCGGCGGCGCTTTCCAGTTCCCCCTCCACCACGGATAGAATGGCGAATTGCCCGGCCACCGGGTTGGTCACGGATTGGCCGGCGGCGAGCGATTTGCGGTCGGTGTTGAAATACGGGCAGCTCGCAAGACGCTCGCCATCGGGAGCGTCCATTGCGGGCTCGAAGTCGGAAAAATCGATGCTGGCGAGCGACTGGGCGACGTGCAGCGCGCGCGGCTGGCCGTCGAGACCGAGCCGGTTCCAGTCGAAGACGCGGTAGGTGGTGTCGGAGTTCTGTTGGATTTCGTGGATCAGGAAGCCCGCTCCAATGGCATGGAGGCGGCCCGAGGCGATGAAAATCGAGTCGCCCGGGCGCGGGGTCACGGCATGGACGCAATCGGCGACGGCGCCGGTGGCGATCGCCTGCTCGAAGGCCGCCTTGGTGACGCCGCGTTTCAGGCCGACGTAAAGTTTCGCGCCCGGGTCACAGTCGGCGATGAACCACATCTCGGTTTTCGGCTCGCCGCCCAACCCGGCCGCCAGATGAACCGGCGGATGCACCTGGATCGACAGCTCGTCGCGCGCATCCAACACCTTGATGAGAATCGGAAAGCGCGGCGCCTCGCCCAACCCCTCACCGAAGATCTCCTCGCGGCGCGTGGTCCACAACTCGTGGAGCGAGGTGCCGGCCAGCGGCCCGTGATCGACGACCGATTGCTCGGCTTCGCGGTCGACGATTTCCCAGGCCTCGCCGAACGGCTGTTGGGGATCGGGCAGGCTGCGGCCATAGACGCGTTCCAGCTCGCGACCGCCCCAAACGCGCTCCATATACAGAGGCTTGAAAGTCAGTGGTTCCATGGCCGGCGTTTTAGAAAGGCTCATCTGGTTTGGCAACTGCGGAATCATCAGCCGTCAAGCCTCGCCCCGGACCGCGAGTCTCCAGACTCGCCCGCCAAGGAGCGTCAACAGGGCGGCGCCGCGTCACCGCAAAACACCTGTCCTCCCCCTATCGACTTGATTCCCGCGCCTGAAATCACGATTCTATCCGGGTGACCAGTTACACGGCTCCCCTGACCGCAGCCCAGGCGGCGACACTCCGCCAGGTGCTGGAGCGCCAGGGGTATGATTTCGAGGCCAAGCCCCACACGCTGTTCGCAGCGCGCAAGGGCAAGCTCACGGTCACGGTCTATCAGAAAGGGCCCAAGGTGCTGGTGCAGGGCAAGGACACCGAAGACTTCATCCAATTCACGCTCGAGCCCGAAGTGCTTGGCGAAGCGCGGCTCGGCTACGAGGAAGTGCTCGATCCCGACCGCTTCGCGCCGCACTTCGGCATCGATGAAAGCGGCAAGGGCGATTTCTTCGGCCCGCTGGTCATCGCCGGGGTGTTCACCGACGCGGTGATCGCGCGCCGGCTCATCGACGCCGGGGTGATGGACTCCAAGCGCGTCACCAGTGCCGCGCGCATCCGCCAACTCGCCGCCGCGATCCGCGCCACACCGGGCTGCACCAGCCAGGTGGTTGCCATCGGCCCGGAGCGCTACAACGCCCTGCACGCCTCGTTCGCCAACCTCAACCGCTTGTTGGCTTGGGGGCATGCCCGCGTCATCGAACAACTCGCCGCCGCCCGGCCGGATTGCCCGCGCGCGCTGAGCGACCAGTTCGCCCGGCCCGAGGTCCTCGAGCGTGCGCTGCGCGACAAGGGGCTGCCCATCGCTCTCGAGCAGCGGACTAAGGGCGAATCCGACACCGCCGTCGCCGCGGCCTCGATCCTCGCCCGCGAACGGTTCATCGATTGGATCGATAAAACCTCCAGTGCCTGCGGCGTCAAACTCCCCCTGGGAGCCTCCGCCGCCGTCATCCAGGCCGCCCGCGAGCTGGTCGCCCGCCACGGCGCTGAGGCGCTCGGCAAAACCGCCAAGCTCCACTTCCGCACCACGGCAGAGGTTTTAGGCAGCTCTTGGGAAGAGGTCGAAAGCGGCCGAGATCCGGCGGCGGGCCACGGATCGCAAGAATCCTAGGCCCTCTCGGCATGGCTTGAGGTGACAAGATGCAAAATGCGGACAATTAATCGATTTTTGACGGGACAAATCAGTCGCCCTCATTGTTCAATCCGCGCGTCCTTCCAATATCCACTGTCCCCTCCTCATGGCCACCATCACCAAACGCGAGCTCGCGATCAAAATCACTGACCAACTTGGGCTCAAGGGCTTGGAGCTCACCCAACAGGACGTGCTGGATGTGGTCCAAACCCTCATCGATGAAATCACCGAATCCCTGGCTCAGGGTGACACCGTGGTCATGCGCAACTTCGGGGCCTTCCAGGTCCGCGAAATGAAGGCCAAAATCGGCCGCAATCCCAAAAACCCCGGCCAGGACGTGCATATCCCCGCCCGCGCCGCGGTGAAATTCAAGCCCGGCAAGGAAATGAAGGAAAAAGTGGCCACCACCCTGCAAGTGATCCGCCAACGCAAGCCCTAACCTGTGGCGGTGGCTCGCTCCCAGCCGTACCCCATGAACCTCGCGACTTTTCTCCGGAGAACCGCCTGCGCCAGCGCGGTGCTGCTGTCGTCCCTGCTCGCTTCCTGCGCCTATCCCGGCGGCCATCATGGCTACCAGACGCGCGGTTACACCACCCGCGGCCAGTACTATCAACCGATGAGCGTCGCCACCGCGCTCGACTTCAAGGAAACCGGCACCTGCTCGTGGTATGACGAGTCGAGTTGGTTCGGCGTGTTCCGCGGCACCACCTCGCTGGGCGAAAAAGTCATGCCCTGGCACCTCACCGGTGCCCACAAAACCCTGCCCCTGCCCTGTATGGTCAAGGTCACCAACCTGGCTAACGGCAGGTCGCTCAAAATCCGCCTCAACGACCGCGGACCCTTCATTTCCAACCGCATCCTTGACGTCACCCCACGCGCCGCCAAAAAACTCGGCTTCTACGACCAGGGCCTGACCCGCACCCGGATCGAGGTGCTGTCGGTGGGCGATGGCTCCTACCAACGCAAAAAACGCCACCGCTGGCTGTTTTTCTGATGACCGCCTCCGCAGATCGCTCTCCACATGCTCTACCACTCCACCAACAACCCCGCCCACCGCGTCGATCTCAAGGAAGCCATCCTGCGCTCGCTGCCGCCCGACAACGGCCTCTACATGCCCGACACACTGCCGACCCTCGGCGCGGATTTCTGGCAAGCCACGCGCGGGCTGAGCTTCCAGGAAATCGGCCGCGCGGTGGCCGCCGCGTTCTTCCATGAGGACGTGCCGGCCGAGGCGCTCGACGAGATCGTTGATGGCACGCTCACCTTCGACGCGCCGTTGGTCGCGCTCGCGCCCGACGATCAGGTGCTGGAACTGTTCCACGGGCCGACGCTGGCGTTCAAGGATTTCGGGGCGCGCTTCATGGCCCGGCTGATGGCCTGGCTGACCCGCGGCGACGACCGCGAGCTCACCGTGCTGGTGGCCACCTCGGGCGACACCGGCGGCGCGGTGGCCTCGGCCTTTCACCACGTGCCGGGCACCCGCGTGATCATTCTCTATCCGCAAGGCAAGGTCTCCGGACTGCAGGAAAAACAGCTCACCGCCCTGGGCGGCAACATCACCGCCCTGGAAATCGACGGCTCGTTCGACGATTGCCAGGCGCTGGTCAAATCCGCCTTCCTCGACCGCGAGCTCTCCGAGCGGCTCAATCTGACATCCGCCAACTCGATCAACCTGGCGCGGCTGGTGCCGCAAAGCTTCTACTACATTCACGCCGCCCGCCAGCTCCCCGCGGGCGTGGCCCCGGTGTTCGTGATCCCGTCGGGAAACTTCGGCAATCTGACCGCCGGGCTGCTGGCGATGCACCTCGGCCTGCCCGTCGGGCACTTTGTCGCCGCCACCAACCGCAACGACGTGGTGCCGGAATTCCTCCGCACCGGCCGCTACACCCCGCGCCCGAGCGTGCCCACCATCTCCAATGCCATGGACGTCGGCGCGCCTTCTAACTTCGTGCGCATGCAGGCGCTCTTCGGCGGCTCGTGGCCGGCGATGTGCCAGCGCATCGCGGGCATGACCTTCAGCGACGCGCAAACCCGCGACGCTATCCGCGAGGTGTACGCGCTCCACCAGTATGTCATCGACCCCCACGGCGCGGTCGGCTGGCTGGCCGCCCGCGACTGGCGCGCCACCCACCCGGGCAGCACCACCATCACCCTCGAAACCGCCCACCCGGCCAAGTTTCCCGATGTGATCGCCGCCGAACTCGGTGCCAACCGCGTGGAGGTCCCCGAACGCCTCGCCATCCTCGCCGACCGCGACAAGGTCGCCACCCGCCTGCCCGCAGACCAGGCGCTGTTCCGCGCCTGGCTGTTAGCATCGGTGTGAGCGACGTCCGCCCGCTTGGGGCGTCACATGGCCATTGGACTACGGAGCGCCGACTTCAGTCGGCCAGACTTCGCCGGCTCAAGCCGGCGCTCCATCCTGCTGATGTGCCGCATTCACATTCGTCATTTGACATCCGGCGCAGCACGCGTTTGGTGTGCGCCCAACCAATCATCCCCATGAACACCGCCAAAGACCTCACCCGCCAAGCCCCCGCCAGCCCGCGCCTCCGCGTCGGCGGCTACGCCATCCTCGCCCGCACCAACGACAAGGGCCGCGCCGACATCGCCGGAACCCTCGGCGACTATCACTTCGACTGCCCGTTAGACAACTACCTGTTCGGCTTCAAGGGCGTCCAAGGCAGCGATGTCAGAAAACTGTTGGAAGACGGGGCCAGCGACCAGGAAGTCGCCTCCTGGCTCGATGCCCACGGCGAGCCCAAAACCGAACAGGAAAAGCAAGCCTGGTCGGACAGCGTGGAAGCCGCCCGCCCCTACGACCATCCGGAAAAGAAAGATTGGTTCGTCGGTGCCTGCGCCGAAGCCGGCATCGACCCGGCGACCCACACCCTGTTTGACTACCTGGAAGCGGACGACCGGCTGAGCTTCCCGGCGTGATCACTCCCCGCCCGGCGTGGCCACCCTGGAGTCCGCGCGAGTCTCCTTGCGGGCTTGCTTTTTTGGGGTCTGGTTTCATTGTTCTGGCGGTTGCTTGGTTTGCGGAAGGGCGATCGACGTATGGAAAATTTGACACTCTCCCCAACGGGATCGCACCCTGCAAACCAAGTCAACCTGGTGCGCCACGACGTGCTCGAAGCGACGACGGTTCAATTCCCGGCCCGTTAGTCCCGTCATTGTCAGCCAATCGGCGGTGCGAGCTCCAGACTCGCCAGCGCAGCGGGAGGTCATGAAGTGCGAGTCTGGAGACTCGCGGTCCGGACTCGCGGGCCGGCTTGAGGCCAAGACCACGGCCGCTTCAGGGCTGTGGCCGTGGGGGGTGAGTCGTTGGCAGGCGGCCCGGAACTGGAGCTGGCGGGGCCGGTGGGGCGGTTCTGGCGCGCCGGCGCGAAAGCCAAGTTCCGCATCGGTGGCGCAACACACGATGATACCATCCTGTGGGATGGCTGTGAAAATGATTATTGCCCCTCCACTTTCATGCGGAAAAAACGGGCCTCTTTGCCAGCGACGGAAAACGGACAGAGCACGGACACCGCTTGCATCCGCCAATCGTCGGCCAGTACCGTAGGGGGGGCCGTTGAAGCCGCCCAGGTGAGCAAATCCCCGCTGAATTCGACGGTATAAACCAGATGCACGGATTCATAATCCTTGCGCCGGGCATAGACGGCCAGGAACGTGACCGTGCCGTTTTTGTTAGTAATGAGCTGGGTCGGCACCCCGGGATTGACCTGCATCGTGCCAATCCACGTCACCGGC
>JBAXBG010000155.1:0-8776 GCA_037142115.1 Verrucomicrobiota bacterium
TTCTGATCCTTCTGATCTTTCTGATCTTTCTTGTCGTCCTTTTGTTGCTGTTTCTTCAGCTCCGCGAGTTTTTTTTCGACCAGAGCCTTGTTGAAGAGAGCGTCCTCATCGGAGCCATTGAGGGCCAGCGCATCCTGATAGGCCTTGAGTGACGCCTCCCAGGTCTTGAGCGTGGCCTCGGGGTCTTTTTCCAACGTGCCCTGGCCGGTCCGATAGAGGGAGTTTCCCAGATTGTAATAGGACCGCTGCTGCAGCGGCAGATCCGGGGTGAGCAAGGACGTCCGCAGGGATTGCGCGGCGGCTCCGAAATCCCCCTTGCGGTAGGCCTGCGTCCCTTGGTTGTAGATCACCCGCGGGTCCTGCGGCGCGGCCGCCGCCTCGGCCGCCCGGCTCCCCGCCGGCGTCCCTAACATGAACAATCCAATTGCCGGCAGCACGCCCGCCGGCGGCGGTGACCAGGTCCTGCGCGCGACCGATGGCAGCGGCCGCGCCTTGCCGCCGCGCCGCCGGTCAGACAGGCAAAACTCCAACAGCCATAATCCGAGCGCCGCCCCCAGCGGCCATTCAAAGCGTTCCAGCGGAATGCGCTCCATCCGCTGGCTGAGATCGCTCTTGGGGACGAGGCGCAGCTTTTCCTGATAGATCGTGTTCAGCCCCTCCGCGCCGCGCCCCAGCGGCACATACAGGCCGTGGGTCGCCTCGGCGATTTGGCGTAGCGTCGACTCGTCCAGCTTGGTGCGCACCACCGCGCCGCTCTCGTCGCGCAACAACTGGGTCTGGCCGTTGCGCAGATGCTCGGTGATGGTGGTCCCCTCGGGGCTGCCGACTCCGACGGTGAAGATCGCCATGCCCTTTTTGGCGGCGGCGGTCGCGGCCTCGATCGCCGACCCCTGGAGATCCTCCCCGTCTGTGAGCAGCACCAGCACCCGGTGGTTGTTGCCGGCCTCGTCAAACAAGCGCTCCGCCTCGTGAATCGCGCTCGCCAGATCCGTGCCCTGCTTGGGGATCAAATCCGTGTCCAACACATTGAGCGATTCGCGGAAGGCGTCGTAATCCAGGGTTAGCGGGCACAGCGCGAACGCGCTCCCCGCGAAGGGAATCAGCCCCACACGGTCGCCGGACAGCCGCGCCACAAAATCCAGAATCCCGAGGCGGGCGCGCTCCAGCCGGTTAGGCGTCAGGTCCCCGGCCAGCATGCTGCGCGACGTGTCCACGGCGAACAAAATGTCGATGCCCTTGCGCTTGACGTCGCGCCACTCGTAGCCCTTCTGCGGGCGGGCCACCGCCACGAACGCCAGCAGCAGCGCGCCCAGCCACAAGCCGCGTTTGAGCTGGCGCAAGCGGGGCGAGAACCCCTCGCTGAGGCGCTGGCGGAAGCGCGGGTGAATCAGCTTGGCCAGGTCCGCCTCGCGCCGGCGATCGAAGCGCACGCACAAGCCGACCAAGGCCGCGCACACCAGCAGCCCGGCCAGGATCCAGGCCGGTTGGGCGAAATGCAGTGAGGTGTCGTCCATGGTGGGTGAGTGTTAGGGCAAACGGCGGAACCGGGTCTGCCCGAGGATCAGTTCCAGCACCAGCAGGCTAATGCCAGGAATCAGGAAATACAGATAGAGTTCATCATAATGTTGGTATTTTTTGAGTTTGCGGGTGGTGGTTTCGAGTTGGTTGATCGACTCGTAGATTTTGCCCAGCGAGCCGGTGTCGGTGGCGCGGAACGACTGGCCGCCGGTGGCCGTCGAGATTTGTTGGAGCATCTCCTCGTCGATCTCCACCTTGATGGTTTGCAGGTGGGTGCGGCCAAAGGCGTCGCGCACCGGCACCGGCGCCTCGCCGCGGGTGCCCGCCCCGATGGTGTAGATCTTGATGCCAAGGGCTTTGGCCGCTTCCGCCGCGGTCAGCGGGTTGACCGCCCCGGCATTGTTGACCCCGTCGGTTAGCAGGATGACGATCCGCGACTTGGCGGTCGAATCGCGCAGGTGGCTCACCGCGGCGGCGATGGCCGAGCCGATGGCCGTGCCATCCTCGACCTGGCCCAACTTCACATCCTGCAGCCGCTTGGCCACGAACTCGTGATCCAACGTCAGGGGGCTCACCAGATACGGCCGGCCGGCGAAGGCGAGCATGCCGACCCGGTCATTCGGCCGCTGGCCGACAAACTTGCCGACCACGTCCTTGACCACCTCGATGCGGTTGACCGGCTCGCCGTGCAGCTTGAAATCCATGGCCTCCATCGACCCGGACACGTCGAGTGCGAGCAGGATGTCGATGCCGCTGGCCTCGATGTCGGAGGAGCCCTTGCCGTGGCGGGGCCTGGCCAGCGCCAGGATCAGCAAGGCGAAGGCCAGCAGCCCGAGAAACGCCCGCAAGCCGCCGATCGTGGAGCGCGGGCGGGCGCCGATGCTGAGCGCGTCGTCGGTGGAGGGCATCCGGACCGCCACCGGCCGGCCGCGGCGGCCCCGCCACACCGCCAGCAGCGGCAGGACTAACAACAGCAGCAGCAGCTCCGGATGGACGAACTGGAAGCTTTCGGTCATGGCGCGGCCTCCTGGGGATGGACCGTGGCGGTGGCGGCAATGAAGGCGCGCGCGCTGCGCACCAGTTCCTCGCGCTGGGCGGAATCCAGCTGCGCCCCGGCGAATTTAGCCAGATCGCAGGATTTCAGGAAGGCGCGCAATGAGTCGTTCTCGCCGGTGAGATTCTGGAACGCATCCTGCCCGAGGTCGCGCAGGAACTCCTCGGTCGTGCGGCGCGGGGCCGCCAAGCCGAAACGCCCGGCGATGTAGTGCCTAACGATATTGGCGGCGCGGTTGGCGAACGCCTCCGCGGTGAGAGCCTCGCTACCAGTTGCCAACTCCACCAGGGAAGCCAGGGCGATTTCCTGCGGGGCTTGGGGCTGGTGCCGGTTGCGCCGCCGCCACCACCACAGCGTCGCCAGCGCCAGCACGGCCGCGCCGCCGCCAAGCCCGAGCCACAGCGCCACGGGCGGCTTGGCCGGCTGCGGGATTTCCACCAGGGCCTTGGGCCCGCGGATGTCATCAGCTGCCGCGGCGGGCGCCTGGGCGGCCAGCGGCGCGGACGAGACTAACGAAAACGCGAGCGTTGCCAGCAGCAGACCACGGCATCGGGATGGGAGGACCCTGTGTAATGGTAAAGAGAACCACTGATGGCACTGAGCGCCACTGAGTTCACTGAAAAATAGTGGATATTCAGTGTTCCCAGTGTGTTTCAGTTTCCTCAGTGGAAATATCTGAATGTCTAACATTTTGTGGTACATTTTACGGACAGTTCAGTAGCGAGGGGAACGGATTTCAGCCGGAGCGCTGGCGGCGTTTGCGGAAGAAACCCAGCAGCTCGGGCATCCAGTTGCTGCCGTTGCGGAATTCCAGCAGATCCACCCCCAGCGCGCGGATGCGCGAGGCCGTCGTCTCGCGACGCTGGCGCGATTGGTTGGCGAATGCCTCGCGGACTTTGGTGCTGCCGGTGTCGATCTCGACGACGTGGCCGCTTTCCGCGTCCTCGATGCAGATCCGCCCGACGTCGGGCAGCGATTCCTCGAGCGGGTCGGTCACGGCCACGGCGATCACGTCGTGGCGGCGGTTGGTGACCTGCAGCTTGGTGCGCAGCTTGGCGAAGCGCTCGTCAAACGGCGCGCCGAGGCAGAAGTCGGACACCAGGAAGATCACCGACTTGCGGTGCACCACCTGGTTGGCAAAATCCAGCGCCTGCGCGATGTCGGTGCCGCCGCGCGCGGGTTGGAAGAACAAGGTTTCGCGGATCAGGCGCATGATGTGCAGCCGGCCCTTGCCCGGCGGAATGTATAACTCGACGGTGTCGCTGAACAGAATCAGCCCGACCTTGTCGCGGTTGCGGATGGCCGAGGCGGCCAGCACCCCGGCGGCTTCCGCGGCGAGCTCGCGCTTCGAATCGGCCACCGACCCGAAGTCCGAGGACGCGCTCACATCGATGAGCAGCATGATGGTCAGTTCGCGTTCCTCGGTGAACAGCTTGACGTGCGGCTCACCGGTGCGCGCCGTGACATTCCAATCGATGGTGCGGACGTCGTCGCCGGGGACATAGGTTCTAACCCGGTCGAAGTCCATCCCCCGGCCTTTGAAGACACTGGCATAGCGGCCCGCCAGCGCGTCGTCCACCAGCCGGTTGGTGCGGACTTCCATCCGCCGCACCCGGCCGAGGATTTCCGCCGCGCGGACCTCGTCCTCCAGGCTAACAGGAGTGCTGGCTTGGCGCGGGATCATGGCACGGGCAATTCATCCAGAAGTCGAGTGACGATCTGCTCGCTGTTGAGGCCTTCCGCTTCCGCCTCATAGGTGACGGTGACGCGGTGGCGCAGCACGTCCATGGCGATGTTTTTCACGTCGTGGGGCGTGACGTAGGCCCGGCCGTTGAGAAACGCGTGGGCGCGGCTGGCGAGCGCGAGGTTGATGGTGGCGCGCGGCGAGGCGCCCACCCGGATCAGCGGCGCGATGTGGATGCCGAAGTCGTCGGGGCGGCGGGTGGCATGCACCAGGCGCACGATGTAGCGCTTGACCTTTTCATCCAGATAGAGGCTGTTGACCACGGTGCGCGCCTGTTGGATCGACTCCAGGCTCACCATCGGCACGGGCACGGGCATGTCCTCGGTGGTGCCGGCCAGGTCGAGGACCCGGAGTTCCTCGTCTTCGGTCGGATAGTCCATGACGACCTTCATCATGAAGCGGTCCATCTGGGCCTCGGGCAATGGATAGGTTCCTTCCTGTTCCAGCGGGTTCTGGGTTGCGAGCACGAAAAATGGCGAGGGTAGGGCGAAGGTTTGCTCGCCGATGGTGACCTGTTTTTCCTGCATCGCCTCCAGCAGCGCGCTCTGCACCTTGGCCGGGGCGCGGTTGATTTCATCGGCCAAAATGAAGTTGGCGAACACCGGGCCGTGCTTCACCCGGAACCGCGCCTCCCTCGGATCGTAGATTTCGGTGCCCACGATGTCCGCGGGCAGCATGTCCGGGGTGAACTGGATCCGGTTGAACTTGGCGTTGACCAGGCTGGCCAGGGTTTTGAGGGCCAGGGTTTTGGCCAGTCCGGGAACCCCTTCCAGCAGGATGTGCCCCTTCACCATCAGCGCGATGAGCAGACGGTCTACCAGGTCGTTCTGGCCGATGAGATAGCGGCCGATCTCGCTGCGCAGCGGGTGAATCCAGTGCGAGGCTTCTCGCACCAGTGCCTCCGCGTCGGCTGGATTCGCGATCGCGGTGGGGTGGTTTTCCAGTGGGGATGTCATCATGGAGTGGTCGTGGATGGGGATCGGGGAAGGTTGCTGGCCGTCGACAGCGGCTTACGTGGCGGGTTGGCGGCCAATGCTCCCTTGGAGCGGCCATTTGTCACGCTTTTGTCTAAAATCCATTGGGGCCTCACCCACGCCAGCCAATCGCGCGCGTGGACAATGGCGGGTGGGTGCGCTACCACAGGCGGCATGAACGCATGGAATTCGGCGCTGGAGGTGGTGAACCGCTGTTTGAGGGCGGGGGTGTGCGAATTCGTGGTCTGCGCCGGGGCGCGCAACGCGGCGCTGATCGAGGCGCTGGCGCGGGCGGAAAGCGCCGGGCGGGTCCGGTTGTGGCGGCATTTTGAGGAACGCAGCGCCGGGTTTTTTGCCCTGGGGCGCACGCTTGAAACCGGGGTGCCGTGCGCGGTGGTCACCACCAGCGGCACGGCCGCGGCCGAGTTGCTGCCGGCGGTGATTGAGGCGCACTATCAGGCACGGCCGGTGGTGGCGATCACGGCGGACCGCCCGGCGGCCTACCGCGGCAGCGGCGCGCCGCAGGCGATCGAGCAGGCGGGCCTGTACGGAGTCTATGCCTGGCAGGGGGATTTTGCCGACTGGGATGGCAAGCGGCCGCTCCATCTCAACGTGGAATTCGAGGAGGAGTTTGAGCCCGGGGCGGAGGATTTCTCGCAGGTCGGCGCGGAGCCGTTTGTTCCGGCCAAGGAGCGCATTGATGTGGCGGCGCTCGCCCGCTGGCTGAGGGAGGATTTCTATCGGGGCATCGTGGTGCTAGTCGGTGGTTTGGAACCGGACGAGCAGGAGGAGGTGTTCCACTTTTGCAAGGATTTCGGCGCGCCGGTCGTGGCCGAAGCCACCAGCGGCCTGCGCGAGGCGCTGCAAGGGCTGGCGATCCATGACGCGGACCGAGTGCTCCGGGCGCGCCCGCCCGGCAAAATCCTCCGCCTCGGCGACGTCCCGAGCGGGCGGATCTGGCGCGATCTCGAGGACCTGCCACAAGTTGCCGTGTGGTCGGTGTGCCGCAACGGCCTGCCCGGCCTGGCCCGCGAGTGCCAGGTGACGCGCGGGCCGCTGGGCCGGGTGATTCCGGCGCTGGGCGCGCTGGATCCCGCCGGCGACGCGCTCGACTTGTTAGTCGGGGCGTCGGGCCGGGCGGCGCGGGCCGAGGAATTGCTCGAGTGTTATCCCGACAGCGAGCCGGCGCTGATCCGGGTATTGTCCCATTACGCAGCGCTGGGTGGAGGGGTGTTTCTCGGTAACAGCCTGCCGATCCGCGAGTGGAATCAGTTCGCGCAGTGGACGCGCCCGGTGCGCAGCGTGCGCGCCAACCGTGGTGCCAACGGCATTGACGGCCAGATCAGCACCTGGCTCGGCTGGACCGCCGAGGTCAGCGAAACCTGGGCGGTGGTCGGCGACCTGACCGCCCTGTATGATCTGGCGGCGCCGTTCGTGCTCGGCCAAATCAACCGCGACGGCCGCGTGCTCGCCGTCATCAACAACGGCGGCGGGAAAATCTTCGAACGGCTGCCGCGCCTCCAGGCGATGAGCCCGCGCGCCGCCGAATGCATGACCAACCCGCAGGCCGTCGATCTGGCCGGTCTGGCCACGCTGTGGGGCATGGCCCACCTGCGGGTCCGGCGGCCGGACGATTTGGATGCGTTCGAGCCGGGCGGCCCCCCCACGCTGCTAGAAGGGGTGCCGG
This sequence comes from Verrucomicrobiota bacterium, assembly GCA_037142115.1. Classification (GTDB taxonomy): domain Bacteria; phylum Verrucomicrobiota; class Verrucomicrobiia; order Verrucomicrobiales; family Akkermansiaceae; genus Luteolibacter. The sequence continues at coordinate 6,978 of JBAXBG010000155.1, forward strand.
ACGCGGGGCAAACGGCGCGGTTCTGGGCGGAGTGGGAGAAGCTTGGCCGGTGAGGTGACCGCTGAAAAATCGGGTGCGGTCCACACGTAGTGGGATGCGCTCACGAGTGACCTCCATGATTTTTTCCAAGCTGATCCTGATTTGCGTGCTGCCATCGCTGGTGGTGGTGGCCTGCGCCCAGAGCGGGCCGCCAGCGGCTGCGGCGGACGCGCCCTTGCGCGCGGAGGTGTATCTGGTGAAGAGCGTGCCGTTGGCGCAGACGATTGAGACGGTGGGCACCTTGCGCGCCAACGAATCGGTGACGCTGGTCTCGGAGTTGTCACGGCGGCTGGTGAAAATCCACGTTCTGGAAGGCTCCGAGGTCGCGGCCGGGGCTCTGCTGTTCAAACTGGATGACAGCGATCTGGTGGCGGAGCTCGGTGAAATCGCCGCCCGCCTGAAGTTCGCCGGCATCAATAAAAAGCGCGCCGACAATTTGTTGCCGCGCAAGGCGATCAGCCAGCAGGAGTTTGACGGTTCCACCTCGGACCTTGTATTGTTAGAGGCCCAGCGCAACACCCAGTCCGTCCAGATTGCCAAAACCGAGATCCGCGCGCCCTTCTCCGGCCGGGTGGGCGTGCGCCTGGTCAGCGAGGGGGCGTTTGTCTCCCCGACCACGCCGCTCATCACGCTGCAGGACGTGTCGCGCATCAAGGTGGATTTCCCGCTGCCCGAACGCTACTCCGACGAGGTCAAAAGCGGCCAGAAATTCACCTTCACCGTGGCCGGCAACGGCCGGGTGTTCGAGGGCGCGGTGACGGTGCTCGATCCGGCGATCGACGCCTCCACCCGCAGCCTGCTAGTCCGCGGCCTGTGCGCCGCGCCCAAGGGACTGCTGCCGGGCGGCTTCGCCGAGGTGACGCTGACCCTCGACGGGCTGACCAACGGCTTCATGGTGCCCAGCCAGGCGATCGTGCCCTCGCCGCGCGGGCAGGGGATCTATCTGATTGTAGGCGGCCGGGCGAAGCTCCAGCCGGTGGAAATCGGCATCCGCACCGCCGAGCAGGTGCAGATCCTGCGCGGCCTGACCGAGGGCGACGTGGTGGTCACCACCAACCTGCTGCGGATCCGCCCCGGGCTGGCGGTGGCCGCCCACGCTCCCTGACATGAGTCTATCAGAAGTCAGCATCCGCCGCCCGGTTCTCGCCATCGTGATGTCGCTCATCATCCTGTTGTTTGGCGGCACCGGGTTTTACTTTCTCGGGGTGCGCGAGTATCCTGCGGTGGACCCGCCGGTGGTGACGGTGCAGACGACCTATCCGGGCGCCAACCCGGACGTGGTCGCCTCGCAGATCACGGAGCCGTTGGAGCAGGTGCTCAACGGCATCGCCGGCATCCGCACCCTTGCCTCCGAGTCGCGCCAGGAGCGCAGCACTATCAGTGTCGAGTTCACCCTGGGCTCGGACCTCGACACCGCCGCCAACGACGTGCGGGACCGCGTGGCGCGGGCCGCCCGCAGCCTGCCGGTGGATGCCAATCCGCCGGTGGTGGAGAAAGCCGACGCGGATTCCACCCCCATCCTGTTTTTGTCGCTGGCCAGCGACACCCGCAACATACTGGAGGTCAACGACATCGCCGACCGGATCGTGCGCGAGCGGATGGAAACGATCCCCGGCGTCTCGTCGGTGCGGATCTTCGGCGACAAGCGCTACGCCATGCGGCTGTGGATGGACCCGGTGAAACTCGCGGTCCACGGGCTGACCCCGGCGGACGTGCAGAGCGCGCTCAACGCTCAGAATGTCGATTTGCCCAGCGGCCGG
>JBAXBG010000156.1:0-8759 GCA_037142115.1 Verrucomicrobiota bacterium
CCCCGATCTCGTCGCGGGTCGCCGGCTGGATCGGTGGATAGACGTTTTCGGTCTCCCCGACGTCTTCGCCCTGACCCAGGCGGCTATGGCTGACGCCGTAGAAAAAGTAGATGAGCAAGCCGACCGCGAGCCAGATGAAGAACCGGATCCAGGTCAGCAGCGGCAGGCTCAGCATCAGGACAAAGCAAAAAAACACGCCCAGTAGCGGCACCAGCGGGACCAGCGGCACCCGGAACGGCCGCGGCCGGGTGGCATGCGTGCGGCGCAATAGGATCACCCCGATGCAGACCAGCGCGAACGCAAACAGCGTCCCGATATTCGTCAGGTCGGCCAGCGCGCCGATGTCGGTGAACATCGCCACGACTCCGACCACCACGCCGGTCCAGATGGTGGTGACGTGCGGCGTCCGGTAGCGGGGGTGGATTTTTGCGAAATACGCCGGCAGCAGGCCGTCGCGGGCCATCGCCATGAAGATCCGCGGTTGGCCCAATTGAAAGACCAGCAGCACCGAGGTCATGCCGGCCAGCGCCCCGGCGCTGACCAGCGCCTGCGCCCACGGCCGCCCGGAAAACGCCGTCGCCACCGCCGCCGAATCTCCCAGATAGGCCGTGTAATGCTTCACTCCGGTTAGAACGGCGGACATCAGCACGTAGAGCACCGTGCACACGATCAGGCTGGCCATCATCCCGATCGGCAGGTCGCGCTGCGGATTGCGCGTCTCCTCGGCGGTGGTGGACACCGCGTCAAACCCGATGAAGGCGAAAAACACGATCGCCGCCCCACTCATGACCCCGCTGAAGCCGCTCGGCATGAACGGGTGCCAGTGGGCCGGGTTGACCAGGAACGCGCCAAACGCGATGAAGAACACCACCACCGCGACTTTGAGGACGACGACGATGCTGTTAGCCTTGGCGCTTTCGCGGATCCCGTAAACCAGCAGCACCGTGACCGCCGCCACGATCCCGAAGGCCGGCACGTTCAGAGCGACCGCATGCCCGCCGATGACCGGCAGGGTGGTGGAGGAAAAGCCCAGCAGCGCGTCACCGCCTTTCGCCACAACCTCGGTGGCCGTCCGGTAATCGGTGACCAGCCACAGCGGAAAGCGCACGTCCAACATGCTGGCGCACAGCTGCACCAAGTACCCGGACCACGCCACGGCCACCGCCATGTTGCCCACCGCGTATTCGAGGATCAAATCCCAGCCGATGATCCAAGCGACCAGCTCGCCCAGCGTCGCGTAGGAATAGGTGTAGGCCGAGCCCGACACAGGGATCATCGCCGCAAGCTCGGCATAGCACAACGCCGCAAACCCACACGCCACCGCCGCGATCACAAACGACAGGACGACCGCCGGCCCGGCACCCGGCCGCCCGAGCACCATCGGCGCGTGGCTGATCCACGACTGGAGGAAGTTGATCACCGGGGTGGTTAGATTGCCGGCATTGGCCTGGGCGGCCTCGCCGGCGGCCGCGGTGCCGGTCAGCGCGAAGATCCCCGACCCGATGATCGCCCCGATGCCCAGGCAGGTGAGATCGAAGGCTGTCAGAGTGCGCTTCATCTCGCGCTCCGGCGCGGCGGCCTCTGCCATCAACCGGTCAGGACTCTTGGTGCGGAACAGTTTGGCGACCGGGCGGATACCTTGGAACATTCTTCCACGAGGTAGAGCGGACTCGGTCTGGGAGTCAAGCGGCCAGTGGACGCAGTCCGATGGCGCGATGGCCGGGCGGCGGGGAAGAAATCTCGATCCGCCAGGGGTGCCAAGCACACCCAGGTCGGAGGGTTTTGGACATCTATCGAAACGCGGAGGCGCGGAAGCCTCTGTTCTCTGGCCCCTGACTCGTGGCGGATTCACCTGTCAGTTCACAGATTCAGCAAGTCCTTGAGCGCTGCTTTGACTTCTGCCAATTGGGCGGGAGTGAGTGCGCCCAATCGGCGCGTCAGTTTCCGCAGATCGAAGCTGGCAAGACCCTGCACATTGACGGCGGAGTGTTTGGGTAGCCAACGCGGCTTGCCGAGATCCACTTCGCCTCTCAGGTTGCGGATTTGGGAAGTCAGCGCGACCACCACGGCAAGGGCTCGGGCATCTGAGCTGCAGGCGAAAGAATCGTCAATGTTCAGTCCAAGGGGTAGACGACCCGGATCTTGCTTGGGCGGCCCTTTGGCGACCCTTTGGCTGCGGCCTCATCGAGGCCGCGCCACCTGGCTCAGGCCTTGGCTCGACGGCCGCAGCCCGCCGCTACAGGGTGGGATCGCGCAGGAGCTCCGGCATCAGCTGGCGGCTTTCAAACAACCCATAACTTCCCTCGCGGGCGGCGATCTCGTCGTAGCGGGTGACGCTGTCGGGTGTCATGCCCGGCTTGTAGATCAGGAACGGAATGGCGGCGCGGGTGTGGGTTTTGAGCTTCCAGGGCGTCGGGTGGTCCGGCAGCACGGCGATGGCGACCGGCTCGTCCATCTTGGCGGTCTCCTCGATCAGGAATTTCACGATCCGCGCGTCGAGATACTCGATGGTTTTGACTTTCAGGTCGTAGTCGCCCTCGTGGCCGGCCTCGTCGCTGGCCTCGACATGCAGATAGACGAAGTCATGGGTTTTGAGGGCCTCGATGGCGGCCCGCGCCTTGCCCTCGTAATTCGTGTCATACAGGCCGGTGGCGCCGTCCACCTTGATCACGTCCAGTCCGGCATAGACTCCGATGCCCTGGATCAGATCGACGGCGGAAATCACCGCGCCGCTTTGAATCCCGAACATCTCCTTGAGCGTTTTCATCGCGGGCTTGTAGCCCGGCGACCACGGCCAGATCGAATTGGCCGGGTCCTTGCCCTCTTGTTGGCGCTTGAGGTTGACCGGATGAGACTCCAACAGCCGGCGGGATTTTCCGATCAGCTCAAGCAGCAGCGCGGCGGTGGCCGCGCCCGCGGCGTCAGTGGCGGCAGGCAGGACATCGGCGACGGCGGCACCCGGCACGTCGTGCGGGGGCGTGCAGTTCAGTGATTTGTCGCCGCCCTTGATCACCAGCAGGTGGCGGTAGGAAACCCCCGGATAGAAATGGATCCGCTCGCTGCCGAGGTGTTGCTGGAGATACTGGATGAGCTCGAGCGCCTCGGGCGTTGAAACATGACCGGCCGAGTGGTTCTTGATTTTCTCATCGGCGATGCAGATCAGGTTGCAGCGCAACGCCAGGTCGCCGTCTTCGAGTTGCACGCCCATGCTGGCGGCCTCGATCACCCCGCGCCCTTCGAACACCGCCTCCACATCATACCCCAGAACCGCTAGATTGGCGACTTCGCTGCCGGGATGGAGGCTGGCCGGGATGGTGTGGATCAAGCCGGAGCGGCCCAGCGCCGCGAGTTGGTCGATATGCGGGATGTGCGCCGCCATCAGGGGCGTCAGGCCGCCATGCTCCACTTCCGGCTGGTCCGCCATTCCGTCACCAAGAACTATGATATATTTCATCGCCTTTGACCCTAGCGGGCCGGCCGCCAGCGCCAAGAAATTTCTGTAAAATAGGCGTTGCGCAAACCGTGCGGCTGGGTTTCGCTCAGAGCGCTGTCAGGGGCCGTGGAGGTTCGGCAGGCGAACCCCGCCAGGCCTTGATCGGAGCAACGGTAGTTTGTCCGAACTTGCCGCGGATTCCCTGGCAGCACTTTGATTTCAGGATGCGAGACCGTGATCGATGGCGCGCAGGATCTCGTTGCGCCCGGCACCGGATTTGGCCGAACTGGTGAGCACGTCGGGCACGCCGGCGAGGTGCGGGGCGACGCTCTCCAGGAACAAGGCGATGTTGACGCGCGTCTTGGTCGGCGATTGCTTGTCGGCCTTGGTGAACACCAGCGAGAACGGCGCGGCGGTGGTGCCGAGCCAGGTGGTGAAATCCACGTCGATGCGCTGTGGCGTTAGACGCGAGTCAATCAGCACGAACACCCGCCGCAGGTTGCGCCGCTGCTCAAGGTAGTCGCCGATCCATTCGTTGAAATGGAATTTCTCGCTCTTGGCGGTTCTGGCGAAGCCGTAACCCGGCAGGTCCACCAGGCTCCACCGCTCGTTCATCAGAAAAAAATTCAGCAGGCGGGTTTTGCCCGGGGTGGCGGACACCTTGGCCAGGGCGTCCTTGTTGGCGAGCAGGTTGATCATCGACGATTTGCCGACGTTGGAGCGGCCGATGAAGGCGAACTCGGGGCGGTCCCACACCGGGCAGTCAGCCAGGCCGCAGGCGCTGGTGATGAATTTCGCTGACTTGATTTGCATGACCCGAGGATCGGATGGCCGACCCGCCACGGCAATCCCTGATTTGATCCTGGATTCCGAAATGGAAACCACGAAACCGCACGAAACCCGAAAACCAAAGTTGAATCCTGGATCGTTGAAGAAAAACCACTGAAATACTGACAAGACCCTGAGAACACTGAGAATCGGAATCGGTCGCTGAGAATTGGGAAATCTCCAAATGGAGCTGCCTGTGACTCTGGAATTTTTTCAGTGATTTCAGTGGTTCTCAGTGCCTTCAGTGGTTTCTTTGACGCCTGCCAAGCACCCAACTTCGGAATTCGGGCTAAAGAGGAATGACTAACGGAACCGTGTCGTTCCATCCTGCAAGTGAAGAGTCTCACATCTCCAAACCCTTGTGTTTTCGTGGTTTTTCGTGTCTTTCGTGGTTTCCATTTCCTCTTTTTCACTCTTGCGCGATGGATGCCGAAACGCTTTGTTCGCGCCGGACCATCCGCGGATCGATCATGGCAACAACGAAGCATCTCACCCTCGCGCGGCTCGCACCGGCGCTCGCGCTCCTGTCGTGCGCCGCGCCCAAGGCCCGCGTGGTCGAGGAGCCCAAGCCGCAACCCGAGGCGGTGGCGGCAGCGCCTGCGGTGCCGGATGCGGGCGTGCTGCCATCGCAAGACCGCGGGATTCGCTTGCCGGACATGTTGGGGCTGCCGGGCGATACCGAGTTTCGCGCAACCACCCCGCCCGCGCCCAAAGGTGGGTCTGAGGCGGGAGCGGTGATCTCGCGTCCGCCCACTGATCCTCCCTCACGCCCGAAGCCGAAGAATCCGGCCAACCCGTGAGGCTGGTGGCCTCAGCGATGGTTGAAGCGTGAAATCTCGCGTTGGGCCTCGCGCAGTTCGACCTGTTTTTTCAAGTCCTGGCGCTGATCCGAGTGGGTTTTGCCCTTGCCGACCCCGATTTCCACTTTGACCCGGCGGTTGACCCAATAGACCCGCAGCAGTGGCAGCGAGCAGCCTTTGATGGCGGTGGCCGACGCGAGTTTGAGGATCTCACGCTTGTGGAGCAGCAGGCGGCGCGGACGCTTGGGCGCGTGGTTGAACCACTCGCCGGCGGTCTCCCATGGCTGGATATCGCAGCCGTATAGAAACACCTGGTTGTTTTCGACGCGGGCAAAGCCGTCCGAAATGTTGATCTTGCCGGCCCGGATCGATTTGACCTCGGTGCCTTTGAGTTCCAGCCCGGCCTCGTATTTTTCCAGGATATGGAAATCGCGCCCGGCCTTGCGGTTGGTGGCGATTTCCGCTTTCATGGCGTGACGATGCACTCGGGAGGCGGCGATTTCAAGCCTCCACGGGCTTCACGATGAGGCGGATTTTGCCCTCGATGATTTCGGTGAGTGCGATGTCGGCGATGCCCATGCTCGGGCGCACCGGGATCAGGGGCGAGCGGCCGCTGTTGAGCTGCCTGACGCGTTGCGAGACCAGGTTGACCAAAACCAACGGGTCGGTGACAATTTCAGCGGCCTTTTCGAGCAGATAACTTTTCATAGGTGGTCAGGGAAATTGCGAAATCGACCGGGCTTGCGGCAACGCAGTGACGTTGGGATAAAGCAAGGAGGGGCGGTTGCGCTCAAATCAATGGGATGGATGACAGGCCGGGGATGGTCTGCCGGGCCGGTGGTCAAAGCAGGGATCGGCCTTTTTGACAAGCATAATCTGACACATGCCGCCAGTTTTTAGCCTCAACGAGGCCCCCGGTCGACCTGCGTCCTTGCCGCCACTGCCAGCTTGAACCCATGAAGTTCCCGTGCCAAACGGTTCAGCCGCGGCGGATCTTGGAACCCGCAAACAGAATCGTCATCCGGTAAATCCGCTTTTCGCGGGTTTCGATCAGGCCGGTGGTGAGGTCAAAGCGCTCCGGGATCTCTTGGCGGCGGATCTCGACGCTGGCCCGGAACCCGCGCTCGGAGAAGATGTCGATCAGGATGGCGATGGCCACCGGGTCGGCGAACAACTCCTCCTCGGTGTTGATCAGCGCCCGGCCGCTGATGGCGTAGCGCTTGATCACGGGCATCATCTTCCCCTGAATGAAATCCACGACGGCCTGCAGCACCTGGGTGTGCTCCACCTGATAACCGTCGAGCCGGTTGACGAGTTCCTGGCGGGCGTTCTGGACGATTTCGTCGGCCAGCGGGATATACCGCAGCGAGTCGTAGGTCCGGGGGTCGAGTTCGAGCGAACTTTGGTACTCGAGTTCCTCGATGATATTCTTTTGGACGACCTTGATCGGCGCTTGGGCGTTGATGAAATGGTAGTGGAAGATCTGCTTGAGCGAGACCAGCGCGCCGTAGGTCTTCTCCTTGAAGGTGCGGTAGCGGTTGCGCGCCAGTTCGGGATCAAAGTCGGTGGCGCGCTCCTCTTCGAGCTCGCCGACACCGGACTGGAGGATCTCAGCGTTGCGGACCAAGGTTTCGCGGCCGCGCTTGAGCTGGCGCGCGATGCTTTCCGTTTCATCCACGAAGAGCACCATGATGTGGAAGGTCGGCTGCCGGAAAAAATGTGCCCGCGTGGTGCCGGAGAACTCGCGCCGCAGGTGGATCATCTGATCGTAGAGCATCTTGAGGCATTCCACCTGCACGTTGGTGCGCGGGAACCCATCGAGCACCACACTGTCGCGGAATTGCGGCTTGAGCAGTTCGCGCAGCAGCAGGCGCAGCACCTCCTCGTCGCCGACCATGCCGCCCCCCGCCTTGATCTTCTGGGCTTCCGGCGAATCGAGCAATTGGCTGATGACGATGGGCGGGGCGGAAATCCCGCGCACGCCGCAAATGAACGCGGTGTTGGTGCCCTTGCCGGAACCCGGCGCACCACCCAGCAGGATGATCTCCTTGGAAAAATGCAGCCGCTCTCGCCCCAACTCGTCCTCGAGTTCCTTCCACACGCGGTTGAAAATCAGCTGCGCATCCTTGATTTCAAGGCTGGGCAGCATCACGGCTGGGGATGAGGGACTCGATTTCACGCTGGCGCGGACCCTAGACGCTTGGCGCGCCGCGGTCCAGAAGTCTCCTGAAAATCGTCGGCAGAGCTTATTTCCTCTTTTTTCATCACGCCCACAAAGCCAGCATGACGGAAAGGTGGCAAACCCTGGCCATCCGCGACACGAATTCAGCCAGACTCTGGATGGATGCCTATTTGGCCGGCTTTGCCCTGCGTGGTGGGTTTGGAACGAGGAGCCACTTGGGTCTGCCCGGCAGGTTCAAGGAGCGGCGGAATCCGTCCGCCGTGAGGATGAAATGACGATGGCAAGGCCATTGTGGCTGCAAATCGGCTCACCATCCGCGTGGGCGGACGGATTCCGCCCCTCCTTGAGGCTAACAAATGAACCCTGGGGTTCTCGGGTTGCCGGCAGTGCGGACGGCGAATCTTGTTCTGGACAACTGTTCTTATTGAGCATACACAGTAATCGTTCACCCGCGATTCCCGATGTCCGCTGAAAAATCCACCGCCCTGCTGATTGGGCCGATCTCACCCTCGGCGCCGGGTCCGCTGTATCAGCAGATCGTGGACGGGGTGCGGCGGGCGGTGAGTGCGAGACTGCTGGAGCCGGGCAGCGCGCTGCCGTCGTTCCGGGTGCTGGCGGGCGAGTTGCTGGTTTCGCTGATCACGGTGAAACGCGCCTACGAAGACTTGGAGCGTGAGGGGATCATTTTCCGCCGCCAAGGGCTGGGAACCTTCGTCGCCGAGCACGGCGGCGCCGCCAGCCGGGAGGCGAAACTCAAAACCGCGCGCAGCCATTTCGAGCAGGGTGTTCAAGAAGCCGCCGAGGCCGGCCTCAGCGCGCGGGACATCGAAACGCTCGCCCTTGAGACCATCCGCACGTTCACCCCACGACCATGACCACCGAAACCCCTGTCGCCACGGATCACGCGATCCAGATCCGCGGATTGCGCAAACACTACCCGGGTTTCGACCTCGGGCCGCTCGATCTGGACGTGCCGCGCGGCTCGATCTTCGGCTTCGTCGGCCCGAATGGCGCGGGCAAATCGACCACCATTGACCTGATGTTCGGCATGGGCCGCGCGGATGCGGGGGCGATCCGCCTGCTCGGGCTGGATGCCGTGGCCGACGAGGTGGCGGTGAAAACCCGCGCGGCCTATGTCGGCCCGGAGTTGGAATACGCCAGCTGGGGGAAAATCGGCAACGCGATCCGCTTCGTGCGCGGGTTCTATCCGGAATCCTGGGATGACGCCTATTGCGAACAACTGCTGGAGCGCTTCAAGTTGGGCTCTAACGACAAGATCGCCACCCTGTCGTTCGGATCGCGCACCAAGCTGGCGCTGGTCATCGCGCTGGCGCGCCGCCCGGAGCTGCTGGTGCTCGACGAGCCGACCACCGGGCTCGACGCCATCGCCAAGCGCGAGTTGTTCGCCGCGCTGCTCGATCTGGTCGGGGACGCGGCCCACACCGTGCTCATCTCGTCGCACAATCTAACCGACCTGGAGCGCTTCGCCGACCACGTGGCGATCATCAACGACGGC
>JBAXBG010000157.1:0-8674 GCA_037142115.1 Verrucomicrobiota bacterium
GCCTCACCCGCCTGCCTCACCCGCCTGCCTCACCCGCCCGCCTTACTCGCCGCCCTCGCGCCCGAGCTGAACCATGAGTTCGGCGTGTAGGCTGGCCAAATCGCCGGAAGCGGACCGAATGGCTCTCTGAATGACGTAAGACTCACCGCGGAGACGGGTGGCTCGTTCCAGCGCGCGGAGCCCGCTGATGACTTTGTGCGTTTGGTCAATCAGGTCGCGTTCGTCCTTGTCGGCGTGGTGATCCAACTCATCGACCCGCGAGCGGCAACGCTCGATGGTGGGGGCCAATTTGGCGATCTCGGCTGAAGTCCACTCGGAATCGAGGGAACTGCGCAGAGGCACGCCAGGGTCGGATGGCGCGCTGTCAGACGAGCGCACGATCCAAGTCATGGGTTCGATGGCGCGGCGGAGTTCGGCGGCGAGCACCGCGCGCGGCACCCAGATCGGGCGATTGCCGAGTGCCTGGAGCAGCAGCATTTTAGCGGATTGATGACAGGGTGCCTCTAGCTGGATATCCGCCAAGCGCTGGCGCACGAAGTGGTTGGTGAGGTATTGGCGGAGATCCTGAGTGCCAACCCGTTCGCGGACCGCACGGAATTTGGCGCTGGCTGTGACCAGCGCGGCATCCGGTTGCTTGGCGGTGAGATCGAGCAATTGCTTGAAATTTCCGGCGAGCAGGACCTCGTATTCGAGGAAAAACCCGGGTTTTTCCATAGCCAGCATGGCCGGCAGGCAGGCGGCGGCCTCGGCGGGCAGCACCAGGCGCTGGCCGGTGCCCTTACCCAGGGCTTGGAGTTGATCCCAAAAGTCGCTCGGAAGTTTGAAGGCCCCGGTCTCGTCGATTTGACCGAGGATGATGGCTGAGGGTTCCCGGCCGGTGATGGCGGAGCTGGCAAGGACTGCGGCGGCGGCGCTGAGCGTCTGGCGTTGTCGCGAGCGGAGTGATTGTTCGAGGTCGGAACTGTTGATAGCCACCCGATAACCGGGGGGCAGCGATGGGTGTTGGGTTTGGAGCAACTTGAGAAGCATGGCGCAGGTTGGCGCGAACAAACTGCCATTCTGAGCCGAGCCGATCACCAAGGAAAATGGACGAGGCGGCTCCGTCGGCTCCTCCCGCATCTGGGTGGCGGTCATCTGAAGTGGTGCGACCGCGAGGATCCAGCGTGCCGCCTCGTCGCCGCCGACGTTCCGCCACAGCAGGGTCTGAACTTCGGCCGTGCTGAGTGGGACCTCTTTCTGGGTGCCCGCCTCGACCGCGGGTACCTGGGGTTTGACTTCTCCGGTTTTAACGACGGTCCGGGTTTCGTAGGCGGCAACATTCGGGATCCAAGCGGCCCACGCGCCTGTTTCGGCGGTGGTGGGGTGTTGGCGATCGATGGTGACCAGGATGTCCTGCAGGCAGGCGGCGAGCGCATGGCCGTGAGTGCCGGCCTCCGGACTTTCCAACCAAGCGAGCCACGCCAAAATCCGTGACCGTGGCGGGTCGAGCCGCCCGGCATCCGCGGCAGGCAGGTGGCGGCCTTTCTGATATTCGGCGATCAAGTCCCGGGCGCTGGCGTTGGCGGGATCAAGCGCCAGGGCCAGCGCCAGCATCTGCGCCGCGCCGCGCCGGTCGCGGGCCGTGGTGGGCAGCCATCTCCGGGCCAGCGACTCCAGCTGCTTGGATAGTCCAGCCATCGCCTCCTCATCCAAGGGCAGTTGATCCCTGCGGAAAGCCACCGGTCCCTCCGCCGGCGGGGCGAATTCCCCCGCACCAAGCACCACGCCCAAGCCCGCCAGCAGGCCTGCAATCAGGCCTGCGATGGGTCGCGCCGGTCGTCCTCCAAAGATCATACGCTGCGTATCTATTCTGAACCTACGGCGCGCCACAAGCCAACATTGCAGATTCCGCGGACTTGGCTCAGGCTGTGCGCATGTCAAGCCCACGCCCGAGCCTGGAAACCCGTGAAGAAGTGATGTTTTTCGACACCGACTGTGGCGGGGTCGTGCACAATCTCGCCTACTTGCGGATGATTGAAACCTGCCGCACGCGCCTTGCGGCACAGATGGGCATGGACCTGCGCACGATGTCCGAGACGCAGGTGTTCCCGGTGGTGACCCGGACTGAAATCGATTACAAGCGGCCGGCGAGGCTGGGCGACTGGCTGCTGATCCGTGGTCGACTGGGCGAACTCACGCGCGCCCGCTTTTGGTGCGACTTTGAGATGATCCGCGAAGTGGATGGCGTCGCCTTGGTCAGCGCGCGCCAAGCCTTGGCCCTGGTGACCATGCCTGCGGGCAAGCCGCAGCGGCTGCCGGCCGAGTGGGCTACCGCGTGGGGTTGAAGATTTTCTCCAAGTTCTTGCCAAATCCGCCGCCAGCCCCTTCACTCCGCCCCGCTCCACCCATGGCTCTCATCGTTCAAAAATATGGCGGCACGTCCGTCGGCTCGCTCGATCGCATCCGCAACGTCGCCGCGCGCATCAAACAGACCCGCGACGAAGGCAACCAGATTGTCTGCGTCGTCTCCGCCATGTCGGGGGTGACCGACGGCCTGATCCAGATGGCCCGGGGCCTCTCGGAAAACCCGAGCGAGCGCGAACTCGACGTGTTGTTAGCCACCGGCGAGCAGCAATCCATCGCACTGATGGCCATGGCGCTCCAGGATTTGGGGGTGGAGGCGGTTTCCATCACCGGGCGCCAAGCGGGCATCCACACCACCGGATCGCACACCCGCGGCCGGATCCTCGACATGGATCCCGCGCTCATGAACCAGTTTCTGGCCGAGGGCAAAACCCTCGTCGTCGCCGGCTTCCAAGGGATCACTCCCGCCGGCATGATCCACACCCTGGGTCGCGGCGGATCGGACCTCACCGCCATCGCCGTGGCTGCCTCGCTCAAGGCCGACGTGTGCCAGATTCTGACCGATGTCGATGGCGTCTACACCTGCGACCCGCGGGTGGTCAAAAACGCCCGCAAGCTGCCCGAAATCTCCTACGACGAAATGCTCGAAATGGCCTCGTCGGGATCCAAGGTCATGCAGTCCCGCTCGGTCGAATTCGCCAAGAAATTCGGCGTCATTTTCGAAGTCCGCTCGTCGCTCAACCACAACCCCGGAACCCTCGTGTTAGAAGAACATTCCCACATGGAAAACGTCGTCATCCGCGGCGTCTCGATCGAACGCGCGCAGGCGCGTGTCACCATCACCGGCATCCCCGACGCTCCCGGCATGTCCGGCCGCATCCTCGGCGCCCTCGCCGAGGCTGAAATCAACCTCGACATGATCGTGTCCAACATCGCCCACGACGGCTTTGCCCGCCACTCGTTCACGATGCCCTCAAGCGATCTGGGCAAGGCCCAGGCCGCGCTCAAACCGGTGCTCGCCGCCCTCGCCCCGCACTCGAAAATCGAGACCGAGGCCGGGATTGCCAAGCTGTCGGCGGTGGGCATCGGCATGCGCTCGCACTCCGGGGTGGCGGCCACCATGTTCAAGGCGCTCGGCGCGGTGGGCATCAACATCGGCATGATCTCCACCTCCGAAATCAAAATCGCGGTCACCGTGGATGAAGCCCACATTGAAAATGCGGCCCGCGCCGTCCACGACGCCTTCGGCCTCGACAAGGCCCCGCAGTGAGGCCGGACGAGGGCAGTTCAAAGGTGGAGCGGCCTCGATGAGGCCGCAGACAACGAGCAAGCCAAGGCACGTCCACGGAATATCGGCCAGTCCAAGACTGGGCGAACCCAGGTCGTCACTTTGGCCTTCAACGGCGGCGAGGCTGCTGGGGAATGGCGAAGCCTGCCGCGCAAGCGGCGACCGTTTCCTCCCACGTCCCTCGTTCACGGGGGGAGTGGCCCTCGCAAGAGGGTTGAACCGACAAAGGAAAATGGAAACCACGGATTACACGGATTTAACGGATTATTAGAGAGTTATGAATATTGAGCCGCTAACCCGCGGGGTGGGCTTGAAGTCTGATAAAACACTGTGATCTCCTCCGTGAAATCCGTTACAATCCGTATAATCCGTGGTTAAAAGAGCCACTCAGTCGTGTGGCATTTTCCTTTGTAGCACCAGAACCCGACGTGGCCGGGCGTGGAAAGGCAAGTAACTGTCAAAAACTCACCGCCGAGTCGCAGAGGTCGCAAAGGAACGCAGAGCCATGGCCTGCAATGGTGAAAAAATCATCCTTTGCGTGACTCTGCGACCTCTGCGGCTTTGCGGTCAATCTGGATGTTACTCGGGAGGATTATCCGGTTGGGAAGCGTCACTTAAAAGGTGAGCCGACTATCTGTTATAAAGGTCTGCTTCTTTGCAGTGAAATCAGTGGGAAATCAGTTCAATCAGTGGTTTGAAAAAGTAGGCCTGCCGTTTTCAATTTTCCCATTTAGGCTCACCCCCTCGCTTTCCAGTCAGCCCAGCGGCCTGCTGGAGATTTCGACCTTCAGTTGCGAGCGTTCGCCGGGGGCGAGGGTGAGGGCGTGGTCGCGGACGTTGCCGGATTCCACGCAGACCATGCGCAGGTATTCGTCGTCTCCGAAGTCGGGCATCCGCTGGGATTTGGCGATCCACGGGTTCCAGACGACGGTCGAGCACGAGCCGGACTTGGCCACGCGGATGGTGCGGTGCAGTGCGGGGTCGTGGATTTCCACGGCGGCGGAGTGGTCGTCATAGACGCGGTCAACCTCGCCGGTGAAGCGGATCGAGGCGGCGGTTTCGGTGGCATCGGCGGCGAGCAATTGGTCGCGGTAGCGGGTCCCCTGCAGGCCGGTGACTTCGAGGGTGTCGATCGCGCCGATTTGGAAATAGGTGTGCAGGCAGTTCTCGAAGGTGAAGTCGGCCTCGCCGATGTTAGAGACCACGAGTTCCAGGGTGAGCGTGGGGCCGACGGTCACCAGGTATTCGACTTCGAATTCATCGTCGGACGGGAGTTGGAAATGCAGGCGAACCGGGCCCTCGGGCAGGACCACGGCGGACAATAGGTTCCAGGCTGCGACCCGAGCGAAGCCGTGGGGAGCAAGTCCTTCGCGGGCACCGAACCAAGGGAAGATGACGGGCACGCCGCCGCGGATGGGCAGGTCGGCGTGGAACTCGCTGGCCGCGCTCATGAACAACAGCGGTGCCTCGCCCTTCTTTTGGAAGGCGGTGAGGTGGGCACCGTGCGGATAGATTTCCGCGGTGCTCCAGGCGGATTCCACCTGGATGGCGGGCAGCCCCCCCTGGCCCTGGATGATTTGGACCCGGCCGGGGATTTCGTGATGTTTAAGCGTGTGCATGGGGATTGGGTGTTGGAAAATAACTGGCGGTGCGTGCCCAGCATACCGGAAGTAAGCACCATGGTGCAAGCCACCTCACTTTTTCTTGCGCAGGAACGGCGGGAGGTCGAGGTCCTCACCCTCGAAGACGTTGGGGCTTTCGCCCTCGAAGCGGCCGCGCGGGGTGGAGTCGAGCGAGAGTTCGCTTTGCGGGGTGTTGGCTTTGACCACGAGTTTGAGTTTGGGCAGTTCGGGTTCCGGTGCCGGCGGGGCTTCGATGGCCTCCAACTCGGGAGCCAGGGATTTCGGCCCTTGGGAGGTGGACCACGGGCTGATGCCGAGCGGGCGTTTGCGCGGGATCGCGGTGAACCCTGGCGCTTCGGGCGCGGGAACTTGGAAGTCCGGGTCTTCTTCAATCGGTTGCGGGTCGGGTTCCGCCGCAACGAAGTCCGCGATCCTCGCAGGCGTGGCCTCCGGCGGTGGCTCGCTGGCCACTGGCGTGGCATCCAGATTCAGGTCGAGAAAGTCTGCGGCCATGGCCGGGGCCTCCGGTTCGGCGGCCGGGGTGGCTTCCCCGAACAAGGTGGGGGTCTCGATGGCGGGTGCCGGGTCCGCTAACGAGCGGCGGATTTTCGCCAGCAGCGACGCGGGTTTGCCGGCGGCCGGCTCTGCGGGGATGGATTGCAACTCGAGAGTTGGCACCGGCTCGGCGACCGTGGGTGCAACGGGTGCGGGAGCGGCGACCGCAGGAGCGGCGACTACGGGTTCCACGGGCGCGGGTTGCGGGAGGTCCGGGGCGGGCTCTACCAGCGACGCCTCGCTCAAGGCGGCGCGCGGCACCATGGCGAGCGAATCCTCGGGCAGGGCGCTGATCAGGGTTAGCGAAAGAGAATCGCCCATGGCGGGATCAACGGCGGCACCAAACAGCACGTGGGCGGTTTCCGGCACGCATTTCTGCAGGCGCTGCATCAGCAGCTCGATTTCAAACAGGGTGAGATTTTCGCCGCCACAGAGGTGGACCAGCACGGTGCTGGTCTCCTTGAGCAGCGCGCCCTGATCAAGCAGCGGGCTGGCCAACGCGTTTTGCAAGGCGCGGGCGGCCCGGTCCGTGCCGCTCGCCAGGCCGGAGCCGAACAGGCAGCGCGAGCGATTGGTGCGCAGTGCGCTCATCAGGTCGTCGAGTCCGATGTTGATTAGGCCGGGGCGGACGACGAGGCGGATGACGGCCTTCATCGACTCGCAGATCATGAGGTCGGCAGCCACGAACGCTTCGTGAATGCCTTGCTTGGCGAGAACCAGTTCGCCCATCCGGTTGTTATCGAAGGTAACCAGCGCGTTGGACAGGACAGCGAGCTCGTTGAGGGCGGTTTCCGCCTGATCGCGGCGGCGCTTGCCTTCAAAGGCGAAGGGCATGGTCGCGAAAACCACCACGAACGCCCCTTCCTCGCGCGCCAGGCGCGTCACCATGGGCGCCGCGCCGGAGCCGGTGCCACCGCCCAGACCGGCGCAAATGAACACAATGCGGTGGCCGGCCACCGCGGCGCGAATCGCGCCCTCCGCCTCCAGCACCGCTTGATGGCCGAGCTCGGGATCGCCGCCGGTGCCCAGGCCTTTGGTGAGCGTGACGCCGAGTTGGATTTTTTCCTTGGCGAGGCACGAGTCGAGGGTGCGGAGGTCGGTGTTGAGCGCGAGCAATTCCGCGCCGTCCATGCCATCCAGCGCGATGCGCTCAAGCATGTTGGTGCCGGCACCGCCGAGGCCGATGATTTTGACGGCGGACAAGGGAATGGTCTGTCGCGGGTCGCGGGTGTAGGGGATCATGTGTGTCTTTGTTAAATGTTATTTGTTATCCTACAAAGGAAAATGGCACAGGGTGCAGCGGCTTTTTGAACCACTGATTGGCCCGTCTCAGTTGATGGGACGCGGCGAGTCAGCGGCCGAAGGGCCAGAACAGGCGCATGAGTTTGCTGAGGGCACCCGGGGGGGGCGTCCGTTCGGTTTCGAAAATCTGGGCGTAGCGGATCAGGCCGATGGCGGTGGCATAGCGGGGATCCTTGAAGCTAGCCTGGACGCCGCTGATTTCCGGGGGGTCCGGGCGGTAAATGTCGCGGCCGAAAACCGTGAAGGCCAGCTCGCTGAACCCGCGCATCAGGCTGGTGCCACCGGTGAGAAAGATGCCCGCGCCGATCGCCTCGACCGCGCCGACTGGCAGCCGCGCGCGAACCAGCAGCAAGGTTTCCTCCAACCGCTGGCGGATGACCTCGTTGAGCATGTCGCGTTTCACCTCGACCTCGGCGTAGCCGCGCTCGTCGGTGAGGCGGGCGATGCCGGCGGATCCGACGGAATCGGGCGAGGCGTCGCCTTCGGTGATTTTGAGGCGCTCGGCCTTGGAAAATGGCAATCCGGTGACGAGGTGGATATCATTGGTGATATGGTCACCGCCGACGGGGATGCAGCCTGAGGCGGTGATGACCCCGCCGAGGTAGAGCGCGTAATCGGTGGTGCCACCGCCGATGTCGATGACCAGCGCGCCGCGTTCCCGTTGCTCGCGGTCGAGCGCCATCTGGGCGGTGGCGATCGGCGAAAACACGATATCATCGACCTCCAAGGGCATTTCGCGCACCAGCTTGATGCTGTTTTGGATTCGCGTGCCGATGCCATGGACGACGTGGAAATCCGCTTCCACGGTTTTGCCGAACAGGCCAACGGGGGAAGTGGAATGCTCAAGGCCATCGAGCCAGTAGTTGCGGATGATCGGGTGGATGTAAACGTGATCTGGCGGGATGTGGACTTCGCGCGCTATGGTGCGGGCCTCTTGAACGTGGTCGGCGGCCACCACCGGTTCGCCATCGGGCAAGCGGAACGTGCCGCGGTTGTTGACGCCCATGATGTGTGAGCCGGAGACGGCGAGAAACACGCTGCCAATCTCCACATCGCTGGCGTCCTCCGCCTTGGTGAGAGCGTCCTTGAGGCAGGCCCGGGTTTGCGAGTAATCGTAGATTTCGCCTTTGCGCACGCCGGCGCTCTTGGTTTCGCCGATGCCAAGAATTTTAACGGCGCTGTCGGCCTTGACCTCGCCCACGACCATACAGGTCTTGCTGGTGCCTATTTCGAGTCCGACGTGAATTTTGGTGCGACGTGCCATGAAGGTGGGGAGCGGATGGAATCAGTTGCGGTTGGTGCCAGAATCGCGGGTGCGGCGGGCGGGCGACCCGCGGGGCGGATCCTGAATGACGAGGGGGATGGCCCGCGGCGGGGCGGCATCGGCACGCGCGGCCACGGGCTTGGCCCGTGGCGGGGTGGACTCGACGCGCCCTGCGGCCGATTTGCCCCGTGGCGAGGCGGACTCGGCATGCGCTGACACGGGCTTGGCCCGCGGCGGGGCGGTTTCTCCATGTGCGGCGGTGGTTTCCGCAGGAGCGCGGGCTTCAGCCCGCCTCCCCGC